>NZ_SPGF01000016.1 GCF_005844455.1 Streptococcus mitis
TCCCCGTGATTTGTAGTAGTGATAGGTCTTCTCAGTTTAATTATAAATCAAAATAAAGAGCACAGCACTTTTTCATTCAGTGTTGTGCCTTGAGTGAAACGAAAGGAATGAATTATAAATATGGCACAAAAGGTTCTTTTGTCCTGTTCTTGTTTCCATTGACTATATTTCTATACTTTTTCTTCCCTTCTCTGTGAAAATCGCAAGTTTTTCCCATCTTTTCTCAATACTGAAACAACATCTTTCCAGAACTTCAATAATTTCTTTTTGTGTTAAATCATTATTTAACTAAATCTTTGGAGGTAATACGTTTTCAAAGCTACTTTTTTACCATAGATTTTGAGCCTTCAACACAGATTACTAAGCCAAAAATGCTCTAAATTTTTGAAATTCTAACAAATCTCACTCAACTTCATCATCATCTTTGACTTTCACAATATCTTCCTCAAAATAACATGGAATAAAGGTAGTTTTCTTTTGAAATGGTTGTAGGAGGAAAATCTCTCCTACACTATTATTGATTCTGAGAGAAAATTGCAAAATATCATCTACCAAACTTTCAATTATTAAGATTTTTTGCAGTTTATCTGAATTAGAATCGCAAGGCTTCTCAATAATATAATTGTCGAATTTTTTCAATCTAACTTCCTCTCCACTATTTCTTCCTTTATCAAGAAAAAGTTACCTCAATATTAATAAAGTACAATTCTAAATCAACTCCAATTATTGATTCATGATAATATTTCAGTAACTCATCGTGCAATTAAAAACAAGGATTTTTATTTTAGACGATCCATCGTGATCACTTCATCAGCCATCTCCCAAATTGCCGGATTATGTGTTGCGATAATGATTAGCCTATTATCATCTCGAAGAGATAGCAAAATCTCCATAATCAACTGAGAGGTTGCTGGGTCTATTGAAGCTGTTGGCTCATCTGCCAGAATAAGGGGTGGATTCTTTAAGATAACTTTTGCCAAGGCAACCCGTTGCGATTCTCCGCCCGATAACTCAAAGATGCGCTTATCTAGGTCAAGATAAGCCAGGCCGACCTGTTCTAAAGCCTGTTTCTGCCTCAACCGCTGTTCCGACCGACTCAACTTTTGACCAATGAGACCTAGCTTAAGGTTTTCTTCAATACTTTGGTTTTCAATTAAGCCAAAGTTCTGGAAGAGGTAGCCCAATTCGTGACGGAAAAAATCACTCGATTTATAATTGGCCAGGTCTTTACCTCGGTAAAAAATCGTCCCATCATAAGATTCTAATTTCCCAATCATGTTCATCAAGGTTGTTTTTCCGCTACCACTTGAACCAATTAAGGCATAGACTTTTCCAGCCTCAAATGTCATTGAAAGATTCGAAAATAACTCTCGTTCTCCAAAAGATTTACTCACCTGTTTAAGTTCAATCATATTAACCTCCCTTCAAAACAAGCATGGACATCTTGTTTTCTTTCTGCATTTGGACATGTAACTGTAAAAGAGATAGACCAGTAAAGAGTAACGAGACTATGAAAGCAACTACTATCTCTACCATAAGAAATACACTCGCAACAAATCCCAGTAAAAACACACCCAGTTGAGCAAAGAGATAAGTGCGATGGATTTCTAAGAACCTGAGACCTGCAATGCGTTTGATAAAAATGGCACGTCTAAATTCTTCAAAGTAGAGCCTATTCATAGTGTTAAACAACAAGATTGAAGTTGCAATCCCAAGCACAGCTCCTGCTAGCATTACCCAACGTTCCCTCTGGATATTATCCAATAATGTGATGTAGTTGTGGTAACCTGTTTGCATTTCTGAGACCCAATTTTCAATGCCTTGTCTCTGGATAAGCTCCTGGGCATCAGACAATTGATTAAAGAGAACGTAGTTCTGTACTGTGTCTACCCAAAACAAAACGGACTGTGGACCAGTTGATTGGGGTGTTATAACAATGATGATTGGATCTTTCAAAAACTGCTGGTAAGAAATAGGGGTCGTATTATACACAAAACGATCCTGACCTGATTCCAAATAACCTACCGTAGCAGTCATTTGCTGTCGTTCATCTTGACTAGACATACGACTGGTTAAGTCGTCTTCAAAAACAGATTTATAATGTTCTTCCTCTGAACGGAGGTGTTCAGGCAACAATAAGACAAACTCCCCTACATCAAGGTGATTCATCTTTTGCTCAATAGTTGTATCTACAGGAATGTTTTGACGCTCCAAGTATTGCGGTGTGACGATAAGGACATTGCCATTCGGGTTGTAATCGTGCCATTCTGTAGAGGTTATAAAGTTTTTGGAGGAAGCCATGCCATTTTGCAAAGTACGGTCAATTAACTGGTGTCTAGATAAGAAAGCCTTTTGTTCTGAAACAGCCAGATCCATCAATTGATACCAAGTTCTGAGTTTCCTTTGAGCTTGTTCAGCAAAACCAGGACTCGTTCCTTCACGGCTGATTGATAGGGTAATCAGTTGCCTTTCCTGGCTCCAAGCCTCTTGTCCAATCCGATGCTGTTGCCAGGCTTGGGAATACTTTAAGCTACTCCCTATTCCCAGCGTTACAATAATAATCGCTAATAGTTGACCGATTAAAATCAAACTAATGATTCCTCTGACAGGCACTTGCCCTTTTATAATCTGCATCAGGTGTATCTTTTTTATCCCAACTGCGAAGAGTTGAGCGAAAAACAGGGAGATCGACAACAAGATGAGATTATAACAGAGCAAGCCTGCTCCTATGGTCATTAGGGATTGCGTTGGAAGCGACAGAATTTTTTGCATAAGAATGGCGAGCACGCCAGCTAAACTGAAACCAACAGCTATCCCTTTCAAATCCTCACCAACTGGTCTAAGGAAAATGGACCACCGTTTCTCTCCTGAAATGAGGCGAATGCCCGACGAACGTAATTGGCTAATTTGACTAATTAAAGTCAGTGCTCCAAAGGTTAAGATGAAAATCAATAGACTGATTAACTGAAATCCGTTACTAAAGATAGCCATTAACGTAGATAGTTTAGATGGAATTGTCAGGTGCATGTTAGTCAAGCCAAGTTGACTTAGCTCCTCCCTTAGCAAGTGAATATCTAGGTTTCCATCGAATACAAAATAGTTTGTTTCAACACTACTACTTTGAGCATCTTCTAGATTTTTTTCCTGTAGCCCATCAGGCAACTTTCCGTTCCCAAAGGTCGTATAAGAAAACACTGGAGTACCTTCTGAGTTAGGATCCTGGTGTTGAATCGCAATAAAGCTATCCGTTTCTTCTGCTAGTTTTTCCAAGCGTGTAGCAACATGCTGAAAAGTTGTTTCAGGGGAAGAATCATGTACAACAACGTTGGGGTAATAATGGGAGACATATGTATCAGTCCAAATGGTAAATACCCAAACAAAGAACAAACTAGCAAGCAGGTTGGATATGAGTATAAATAATTTTTTCATAGTGCATTCCTTATTCTAAAATAGAGGACAGAAATACCACTGCCCTCTATAAACTAACAAGCTTACTAAACTATTGATAAAAGAATCTTCTTCAATTATTCTTTACCATCCCGCATCAAATGTAATTTGCTCCCCAAAATTTGTATTAATAAACGCATAGGCCGTACTATGTGCTCCTGCATAAACTGTTTTTTGATTGTCACGTTCATTACTTCCAACATAGGCCCAGTGATACTCTGAACCATGATAATAATTCGAAAATGCTCCCCAATTATATGGATCATGATGACCTCCATAGGTCCACTCGCCACCACGGTGAGAAGCTGCCAAAACAGGAAGAGCCAAACTAAATGCCAAAACGGCAAGGGATGATGCAACTACTTTTCTAAATTTTAACATATTATTACTCCTCTAAATGAAATATTATGAAAATGAGCGAAATGCAACTACATATTTTAATTAGAAATCTCAGTCTGAATTATAGTATCCTATTTTTTCCTCCTTTCTAACTGCACGTTCCTTTCTACAGGCAGAGACCTAATTTTATAAACTAATCTTAAATACTTTAGATTTTGTAACTCATAATTTTCAACAGTTGGTTAGCTATGAAAGCATTTTATCAAACATCTCCATTCTTATATCTATCTGGTATTGTTACAAGCTCTCATCAGAATACCTTTCTCTAAATAGTTGAATTTTAAAGTAATACGAAATCAATCAGCCTTCCCAACATCAAGACCATTGGACTTCTTTTGTGATTGCACTCGAATCTCCAATTGTTTATTCTTCTGAATAAACTGTTGGTAAGGAATTGTATTACTAAACATAAAAACACCTAGCAATGCAAATGTAACTAATTTTTTAATTCCACGTTTTTTTCTCATGCAATGAAACCCCTTTCTTTTTCCTTGTTTTTATTCTAACAGATATATTTTATTTAGTCAAGTGTTTTTATTATATTTTGAACTTTTTTTTCTTATTATTTCCATTGAGAATTATCTATTTCTTTAACTTGCTATTTTGAACTAAAAATTTTATAATGAAATTAAGCAAATAGGAAGGTTTATTATCTTTAATGAATACACTCGCAGAGAAATTCAGATTGAAAAGAAAAGAGTTGAGACTCTCCCAACAAACTCTTGCAGAAGGAATTTGTGAACAAAGCCAGATTAGTAAAATTGAGAGAGGGCATTTCATTCCCTCCGCAGACCTTTTGTTCAAACTCTCACAACGACTTGAAGTACCATTAGATTATTTTTTTAATGAACAAATTGAAATTAAATCTAACCTCTCTAATTTCAAGCAATTATCTGCTCGATTATTAGATGACAGAAATTATGACAATTTAGAATATATTTATAGAATAGAGATTGAACGAAGTACTTTTCTAACACTAGAAGACCGAACTTACCTTGAATGGATTAAAGCTATTATTGACTTCTATCAATATGACAGTAAGTGTGAGGCTATTTCTTCATTGGAAAATATATTATTAAAAGTCTCCTCAAATACTCTGATTTATTTAAAGGTGTTGAATACTCTATCTAATTTCTATTCCTTAGTGGGTCGTGAACAAGAATATGAGGCAAACTACTCTCATTTGATGGAGTTATATCAGACAAAAAATTTTGAGCATCAAGAGTTTTTATTTGGCTACATCAGAGTTCGTTACAACTACGCTCACTACCTAGTGTCAAAGGAAAAATATAACGAAGCCATCCAAGAAGCTCTTGAGACGATTGAACTCTGTAAACAAAGACAGACAAGCTACCAACTGGCTCCCCTACTTATTCTTGTAGGAAATGCTGGAGCCAAATTTCTAGACAAAGAACAAGTCAAAAATTATTATATAGAAGCAAGAGAGTTATGTAAGATTTATAACAATCCTTTAATGTTGATGAAGATAGAAAATTATTTGAAGGAATTAGATACTGTTTAGTTAATCTTGACATTATAGTTTTTCTGAAACGTTAAATAACCTGTAAGGCTGATAGTGAAATTAATACTATCAGTCTTATTTCAAGTTTATATTCTTCTAAAATCTCTTCAAACCACGTCAGCTCTAGCCGCAGGTTGCTCTTTGATTTTTATTGAGTATTAATCTCTGGTGTTTGTTTAGCGTCTTAAAGAGACATTTGAGAAGATTGGAAACAGTTCTCTCTTTTCTCCTAGTATAATGATTGGTAGGGAGGGAGAGAAAAGATGAAATCAATGAGAATCTTATTTTTGTTAGCTTTAATTCAAATCAGTTTGAGTAGCTGTTTCCTATGGAAAGAATGCATCTTGTCCTTTAAACAAAGTACAGCTTTTTTCATCGGAAGTATGGTCTTCGTTTCAGGAATCTGTGCTGGAGTAAATTATCTTTATACCCGTAAGCAAGAAGTCCATAGTGTCCTAGCCAGTAAGAAGTCGGTGAAGCTTTTTTACAGTATGTTACTCTTAATTAATTTGTTAGGAGCTGTTCTTGTCTTGTCAGACAACTTGTTCATCAAAAATACGCTGCAGCAAGAATTAGTTGACTTTTTATTGCCATCCTTCTTTTTCCTGTTTGGGCTAGATTTGCTGATTTTTTTACCCTTGAAAAAATACATGCGCGATTTACTTGCTATGCTAGACAGAAAAAAGACAGTGTTGGTGACTATTATAGCAACACTTCTTTTCTTAAAAAATCCAATGACCATTGTCTCACTTCTGATTTATATTGGACTGGGTTTGTTTTTTTGCAGCCTATCTTGTCCCAAATTCTGTTAAAAAGGAAGTTTCCTTTTATGGTCATGTTTTCCGAGATCTTGTATTGGTCATTGCTACGCTCATTTTCTTTTAGAGAAATCCTGTTTTTATGGATGTTATGATGGTAATACTCTTCGAAAATCTCTTCAAACTACGTCAGCTCTATCTGCAACCTCAAAACAGTGTTTTGAGCAACCTGCGGCTAGCTTCCTAGTTTGCTCTTTGATTTTTATTGAGTATAAGTTTAGCAGGAAAATAGACACAAAAGAAAAGTTTTTGGTATAATAAGAATATGTACACAAAAAATGAAGAAGAGCTACAATCCTTAGGGGAACGCTTGGGTCATCTATTAGAAAAGAATGACGTTTTAATCTTAACTGGAGAACTGGGCGCAGGTAAAACGACCTTTACTAAAGGACTTGCAAAAGGATTACAGATTTCTCAAATGATTAAAAGTCCAACCTATACTATCGTAAGAGAGTATGAGGGGCGTCTTCCACTTTACCATTTAGATGTTTATCGTATCGAGGGGGATGCTGATTCTATTGACTTGGATGAGTTTCTCTTTGGTGGTGGCGTAACTGTTATCGAGTGGGGCAATCTCTTAGGAGATGCCTTGCCAGATACTTATTTAGACTTGGAAATTCTAAAAGAAGAAGACGGTCGCAGATTAAATTTCCAAGCAAAGGGTTTGCGTGCAGAAAAGCTTTTAGAGGAGCTTCAACATGGAGTATGAATTGCTCATTAGAGAAGCAGAGTCTAAAGATGCAGCTGAATTAGTGGCCTTTTTAAATCGTGTGAGTTTGGAGACAGATTTTACCAGCTTAGACGGAGATGGTATTCTCTTGACCAGTGAGGAGATGGAAATATTCCTCAGCAAGCAAGCTAGTTCGGACAATCAGATAACCTTACTTGCATTCTTAAATGATAAAATTGCTGGTATTGTAAATGTTACAGCTGACCAGCGCAAGAGAGTCCGTCATATTGGAGATCTCTTCATTGTGATTGGAAAAAGATATTGGAATAATGGACTGGGAAGTTTTTTGCTAGAAGAAGCGATAGAATGGGCACAAGCAAGTGGCATTCTGCGTCGTCTCCAACTGACTGTCCAAACTCGTAATCAAGCTGCAGTCCATCTTTATCAAAAGCATGGCTTTATAATTGAAGGTCGCCAAGAGCGTGGAGCATATATTGAAGAAGGGAAATTTATCGATGTTTACTTGATGGGTAAACTGATAGATTAGTAGAAATATGGTTAAAAAAATTATTGGAATGGTATTAGCTTTTCTAGCTGTGACAGTTTTAGGTGTCGGTGTTTTTGCTTATACTATTTATCAGCAAGGCACACAAACCTTATCAAAGACCTATAAAAAAATTGGAGAAGAAACCAAGGTTATCGAAGCAACTGAACCTTTGACCATTCTGTTGATGGGGGTTGATACTGGGAATGTAGAGCGTACAGATCAGTGGGCTGGAAATAGTGATTCCATGATTCTCTTGACTGTCAATCCACATACTAAGAAAACCATGATGTTGAGTTTGGAACGTGATATTCTGACTAAAATTCAACATAAAGATGGTAGTATTGAAGAAGCGAAGCTAAACGCTGCCTATGCTGGTGGTGGAGCAGAACTTGCTATAGAAACAATTCAAAAGATGATGAATATCCATATCGATCGCTACATTATGGTTAATATGCAAGGATTGCAACAATTAGTCGATGCAGTGGGAGGTATTACGGTTAATAATACACTAGGTTTCCCAATCTCTATCAGTGACCAAGAAGAATTTAACACCATTTCTATCGGTGTTGGAGAGCAGACAATAAATGGAGAAGAAGCGCTTGTTTATTCACGCATGCGTTATCAAGACCCAGAAGGAGACTATGGTCGTCAAAAGCGTCAGCGTGAAGTCATTCAAAAAGTTGTTGAAAAAGTTCTTAGTTTAAATAGTGTCAGTCACTATCAGTCTATCTTAAAAGCCCTAAGTACTAATATGCAGACGAATATTGATTTGTCTGCGAAAAGTATTCCGAGCTTGTTGGGCTATAAAGATTCATTTAAAACTATTGAAACACAACAGTTGAAGGGTGAAGGGGAGATGCTACAAGGCGTTTCTTATCAAATTGTTACGAGAAACCACATGTTGGAAATGCAGAATCTTTTGAGACGTTCTTTGGGACAAGAAGAGGTTACTAAACTCGAAACAAATGTTGTCTTATTTGAAGATTTATTTGGACGAACACCTGTTGGTGACGAAGATAATTAACTTTCTTACTATAAATAAAAAAATCAATCGTGGGAAATTTCCTGCGATTTTTTCAAAAAAATACGAATAGATAGGTAGGAGGAAGCATGAAAGCAGAAATTATTGCTGTTGGAACAGAGATTTTGACAGGACAGATTGTCAATACCAATGCTCAGTTTTTATCGGAAAAACTAGCAGAGATTGGGGTAGATGTTTATTTTCAGACGGCTGTAGGAGACAATGAAGCTCGTCTCTTGTCTTTGCTTGAGATTGCTAGTCAACGTAGCAGTCTGGTGATTTTGACAGGTGGTTTAGGGCCAACTGAGGATGACCTAACCAAACAAACGTTAGCTAAATTTTTAGGAAAAGAATTAGTCTTCGATTATCAGGCTCAGGAGAAGTTGGATGTCTTTTTTGCCCAGAGACCAGACTATGCCCGAACACCGAATAACGAAAGACAAGCCCAAATTGTAGAAGGAGCGACTCCACTACCGAATGAAACAGGACTGGCTGTGGGGGGAGTGCTAGAAGTCGAAGGAGTGACCTATATCGTCCTTCCTGGTCCGCCAAGTGAATTGAAACCTATGGTCTTAAACCAACTTTTACCCAAGTTGATGACAGGTAGCAAACTGTATTCCCGAGTTCTTCGTTTCTTTGGGATTGGCGAAAGTCAGTTGGTGACCATTTTGGCTGATTTGATTGATAATCAAACTGATCCGACCTTGGCCCCTTATGCCAAGACAGGAGAAGTAACCTTGCGTCTGTCAACAAAGGCTAGCAGTCAAGAAGAGGCGAATCAAGCGCTGGATATCTTAGAAAACCAAATCTTGTATTGTCAGACCTTTGAAGGAATTTCTTTACGAGAACTTTGTTACGGTTATGGCGAAGAGACTAGTTTGGCCAGCATTGTGGTAGAAGAACTGAAAAAGCAAGGGAAAACCATCACGGCAGCAGAGAGTTTGACGGCAGGGCTTTTCCAAGCCAATGTAGCGGATTTTTCAGGAGCTTCAAGTATATTTAAGGGTGGTTTTGTGACCTATAGCTTGGAGGAAAAATCAAAAATGTTGGATATTCCTGTCAAGGATTTGGAAGAACATGGTGTGGTGTCTGAATTTACAGCTCAGAAGATGGCTGAGCAAGCACGAATCAAGACTAAGTCTGATTTTGGCCTTAGTTTGACTGGAGTAGCAGGGCCAGACAGTCTAGAAGGGCATCCAGCTGGGACAGTCTTCATAGGATTGGCGCAAGAGAAAGGAACTGAGGTTATCAAGGTGAATATTGGAGGTAGAAGCCGAGCAGATGTACGTCACATTGCGGTTATGCATGCCTTTAACCTAGTTCGCAAGGCTTTATTAAGTGACTAACTTTTGATATAATGGTAGATAGGTCTGAGGACCATTAGAATGTAGGAGAATAGAATGGCGAAAAAACCAAAAAAATTAGATGAAATTTCAAAAAAATTCGGGGCAGAACGTGAAAAAGCCTTGAATGACGCTCTTAAATTGATTGAGAAAGACTTTGGTAAAGGATCAATCATGCGTTTGGGTGAACGTGCTGAGCAAAAGGTGCAAGTGATGAGTTCAGGTTCTTTGGCTCTTGACATTGCCCTTGGTTCAGGTGGTTATCCTAAGGGGCGTATCATTGAAATTTATGGACCAGAGTCATCTGGTAAGACAACAGTTGCCCTTCATGCAGTTGCACAAGCGCAAAAAGAAGGTGGTATTGCAGCCTTTATCGATGCGGAGCATGCTCTTGATCCAGCTTATGCTGCGGCCCTTGGGGTCAACATTGATGAATTGCTCTTGTCACAACCAGACTCAGGAGAGCAAGGTCTTGAGATTGCAGGAAAATTGATTGACTCAGGTGCAGTTGATCTTGTCGTGGTTGACTCAGTTGCTGCCCTTGTACCTCGTGCGGAAATTGATGGAGATATCGGTGATAGCCACGTTGGTTTGCAGGCTCGTATGATGAGCCAGGCTATGCGTAAGCTCGGTGCTTCTATCAATAAAACCAAAACAATTGCCATCTTTATCAACCAATTGCGTGAAAAAGTTGGGGTCATGTTTGGAAATCCAGAAACAACTCCTGGTGGACGTGCCTTGAAATTCTACGCTTCAGTGCGTTTGGATGTTCGTGGAAGCACGCAAATCAAGGGAACCGGTGACCAGAAAGACACCAATGTCGGTAAAGAAACTAAAATCAAGGTCGTGAAAAACAAGGTAGCTCCACCATTTAAGGAAGCCTTCGTTGAAATCATGTACGGAGAAGGGATTTCTAAGACTGGGGAGCTTTTGAAGATTGCAAGCGATTTAGATATCATCAAAAAAGCAGGGGCTTGGTACTCTTACAAGGATGAGAAAATCGGGCAGGGTTCTGAAAATGCTAAGAAATACTTGGCAGATCACCCAGAAATCTTTGATGAAATTGACCATCAAGTCCGTGTTCAATTTGGTTTGGTTGATGGAAAAGAAGCTTCTGTAGAAGGTGTTGAAACTAAAAAAGATGACGCAGCTCAAGCAGATTCTGTGAATGAAGAAGTAACTCTTGACCTAGGCGATGAGCTTGAAATCGAAATTGAAGATTAAAGATAAAGCTAGGGAAAGTTTTCAAAATTATAAAAACGCATAATATCAGGTATTCATAACCTTGATATTATGCGTTTTATCGTGAGAAAATTCTCTGGATTTCTCTTACTTGAAACAACTAATGATCACTAAAGCGTCTGTATTTGATATGAAAGTCAAAATAATGTTCATCTTGTAATTTTTGGAAGATGTCGCGATAGGCTTCCTCGTCGAAATGGTCACCGCGGTAGAGAATTTCAAAACTCAAGCCATCATACTCTAGAAAAGCGTTAGCTGTTTCAAAGCCATTTTGTTGATAGAAGCTCATACGAGCTTTTCTTTGTTCCAAGTTATCGCATTCTTCATCCAACCGCTCCACTTCAAGCAACATGGTCCGCTGGTAAAAATCAGTTAGTTTGTCGATAATTTCCTTCCCATACCCGTGACTTCTTAAGTGAGGCATGATGGCAAAAAAGCTAATATAGAAGGCCTTTTGGTTGGAGATGGAAAAAGCAAAGCCAACAAATTCTTCTTCGTTATAAAACGCAAAAAAGTGGGCGTCATCTCGGTTCTGATAGCGCAAAAACTCAGAAAGAGGGACTCGTTCCTCCTCGGGGAAAGCTTCGTTATTTAGCTTTTCAACTTTATCAAGATCTTGAAACACATCGGTTATTAATTGACTGGTCAAACTCATAAATGACCTCCTTTTCTTGATTATAGCAAATTGTCTCTCTGTAAGCAATTGATTTCAGGATTCGTTAAAGAATCTTGTCAGTCCTCTGGAAAGCTGATATAATATCTTTATGAATAAAAAACGAACAGTGGACCTGATTCATGGCTCCATTCTTCCCTCACTTTTGAGCTTTGCCCTTCCAATTCTGTTGTCCAATATCTTCCAACAACTATATAATACAGCTGACGTCTTGATTGTAGGGCGGTTCCTTGGACAAGAATCCATAGCAGCAGTAGGAGCAACGACGGCTATCTTTGATCTGATTATCGGCTTTGCCCTCGGAGTTGGAAATGGGATGGGAGTTGTCATCGCTCGTCTTTACGGTGCTAGTAATTTTGCTAAGATTAAAGAAGCTGTTGCAGCAACTTGGATTCTGGGTGCCATCCTGAGTGCTCTTGTCATGCTGATAGGCTTCTTCGGTCTTTATCCACTCTTACAATATTTAGAGACACCTGTAGAAATCCTTCCTCAATCCTATGAGTACATCTCCATGATTGTTACCTGTGTAGGGGTTAGTTTTGCTTACAATCTTTTTGCAGGCTTACTGCGTTCGATTGGCAATAGCCTTGCGGCTCTTGCTTTTCTTATCTTTTCAGCTATCGTTAATGTGATCTTGGATTTATATTTTATTACGCAACTGCATCTGGGAGTTCAGTCTGCGGGTCTTGCAACCATTATCTCGCAGGGTTTGTCAGCAATCCTCTGTTATTTTTATATTCGTAAGAGTGTTCCAGAGCTTCTTCCGGGTCTCAAACATTTCAAATGGAATAAGGATCTCTATGTGGATCTCTTAGAGCAAGGACTAGCCATGGGTCTGATGGGGTCAATCGTCTCTATCGGGAGTGTCATTTTGCAATCCTCTGTCAATAGTTTTGGTGCAGTCATTATCAGTGCTCAAACGGCAGCACGGCGAATCATGGCCTTTGCCTTATTACCAATGACGGCTATTTCAGCATCGATGACGACTTTTATCTCTCAAAACTTTGGTGCAAAACGTCCCGAACGTATTGTCCAAGGTCTTCGTTTAGGGAGCTATTTGAGTATGTCTTGGGCAGCCCTTGCCTGTATTTTCCTATTTTTTGCCAGTCCTAGCCTAGTTTCTTTCCTAGCAAGTTCGACAGACAGCTACTTGGTAGAAAACGGGACCTTGTACTTACGTATCAGTTCTGTATTTTATCCATTTTTAAGTCTTTTATTGATTTATAGAAATAGCTTGCAGGGACTAGGCCAAAAACTTTTGCCCCTCGTATCTAGTTTTATCGAGTTGTTTGGGAAAATTATTTTCGTAGCTTGGATTATTCCTTGGACAGGCTATACAGGTGTTATTCTCTGTGAACCGCTACTCTGGGTTGTGATGACCCTCCAACTTTACTTCTCCCTTTCCCGACACCCTTGGATAAAAGAAGGAAAGAAAATCGTGGCAGTCGGAGGGGAATCCTAGCTTGCTTTGCAAAAGAAAATCCATTTCCTCTAGTGAAAATCAGCTAGACTTGTGTTATAATAAGAAAGATTAAAATGTGAAAAAAGGAGATTCCTAATGGGACGTAAATGGGCCAATATCGTAGCCAAGAAAACGGCTAAAGATGGAGCTAACTCTAAAGTATATGCAAAATTTGGTGTAGAAATCTATGTAGCAGCTAAAAAAGGAGAACCAGATCCAGAATCAAATACTGCTTTGAAATTCGTTATCGATCGTGCTAAACAAGCGCAAGTGCCAAAACACGTTATTGATAAGGCTATCGATAAGGCAAAAGGGAACACAGATGAAACCTTTACAGAAGGACGTTACGAAGGATTTGGACCAAATGGATCTATGCTGATTGTGGATACCTTGACTTCAAACGTCAACCGTACAGCTGCGAACGTTCGTGCTGCTTTTGGTAAAAATGGCGGAAACATGGGAGCTTCAGGTTCGGTTTCTTACCTCTTTGACAACAAGGGTGTGATCGTATTTGCTGGTGATGATGCGGATGCTATCTTTGAATTGTTGCTTGAAGCAGATATTGATGTGGATGATGTAGAAGCAGAAGAAGGAACAATCACTGTTTACACAGCTCCAACAGACCTTCATAAGGCTATCATTGCCCTTCGTGAGTCTGGCATCGAAGAATTTCAAGTTACTGAATTGGAAATGATTCCTCAGTCAGAAGTTGAGTTGTCAGGTGAAGACCTTGAAACCTTTGAAAAACTTTACAGCGTTCTTGAAGATGATGAGGACGTCCAAAAGATCTACACAAATGTCGATGGATTCTAATAAAAAAGCGAACAGACTTGCTAGCTGTTCGCTTTTTATATTTGAGATTAGATTCTGGAACCAGAATCTCTTTGCTGCTGGCTTTCTCCTAGGCCTACAGCTATTTTATGAACTAGTAAGAGTTGACCATTATCCTGTTTTACAAAGGTTAGAGTAACGGTCTTGATTCTATCATCAATGCCAATATAGGTAATTTTCTTTGTGTCGTAGCCCTCAATGATTGAATCAAACTCGGAGTCTGGCAGTCCGTGTTTTTTGATAATATCCTTGTAATTGGTACCACCTTTTCCTTTGTTATCAAGGTCACCTTCGATTAAAGCGTCGAACTGTTCTTGGGTCCAAGTGAAGGTATCGTCTTCTTCCTCCTCTTCAGGGAGTGAATCAATGGTATCATCTGTCAAGTCGCGTTCCATTGAGGAGCTAGCTTCTCTATAGGAACGATTAAACTCTCTGACAAACTCTTTGTAGACATTAGCATACAACATTTGGGTCGTAAGGAAGAGTATAATAGAAGCAACTGCGAGGGATGTTCCGATAATGGCCATTGTTTTCCGTTTTTTGAGATTGGCGATAAGTCCGATAATACCTAAGATCAAAGCGACAATAGCGATGAAAAACGATAGATAGTTAATAAACGGGATCCAAGATCCTAAAAGTGCGATGGATCCAAAAATGGTTGCTAAAATCCCTAAAACTTTTTGTTCTTCTGGTTTCATTTGAACGTTTTCTCCCTTCATCAAGTGAATGGATTTCTATCCACAGTAGTGAGTGCTTATTATATAAAAAATATTGCCTAGTGTCAATTTAAACTAAAATAGTTCTCTAGGAAACTTTTTTCTTGACATCTCTTCTGAAAGTGATAAAATAATTCTCATGGAAACTTAATTAGTTCTCCTGAGAACTATATTCAATCGTGAGAAAGGAGCAATCATGGACAAGCCAATGTTGATGTTTAAACGCTTTGGACACCAGGTTCATCTGATGGTACAGAAAGAAGCCAAGCGATGTGGCATTGAATTTATGGGTGGACCGCAGGGGCAGGTTCTGCGTTTTTTAGATTGCCAAGAACAGTCTGAAAATCTGGTCTTAATTAAGGATATCGAGCAGGAACTCAATATTACTAAATCTGTTGCGAGTAATCTAGTCAAGCGCATGGTACAAAATGGTTTGGTCGAGTTAGAGGCCAGCCCGAGTGATAAGCGGGCAAAGTTTGTTCGCTTGACGGATAAATCGCGTTCGCAGATGCAAGAAGTTAAGGAATTTTTTGATCGGATTGATCAGAGTCTGCTAGAGGGGGTTTCAAAGTCAGACTTGGCAATCTTTGAAAAGGTACTCGGGCAATTGCAAGCAAATGTAGAAAAGATAGGAGGAGAGAATGAAGAAACTCGCTAAACGTATTACAGGAAAAGAGTGGGGGATGATTGTCCTTACGATTCTTTTCACTTGTTTCTCGGTCTATCTCGAGTTAGAGGTACCGACCTACATTTCACAAATTACAGAGTTACTCGGAACGTCTGGAACGCAGTTGGGTGAACTCTGGTCACCAGCTGCGAAGATGATTGGTTTGTCTTTATTGGCTTTCTTTTCATCTGTTATGGTTGGTTTCTTTACCGCTCGCGTTGCAGCATCCTATACAACCCATCTACGCACTGATGTATTTCATCAGGTTTTGGATTTTTCGCAGACAGAGATCAAACGTTTTTCAATCCCAAGTCTCTTGACTCGGACGACTAATGATATTACCCAAATACAGATGCTCTTTACCATGGGCTTGCAAGTGGTTACTCGTGGGCCGATTATGGCTATCTGGGCCATTGGAAAAATCCTTGGAAAATCGGAATACTGGCTCTGGGCGGTCGTTGTGGCTGTTATTGTCAATGTCTTGATGACCACCGTTCTCATGACTCTGGCCTTTCCAAAACAATCTGTCATCCAAAAATTGACAGATAAGCTCAATAGCATCACTCGTGAAAGTTTGACTGGGATTCGAGTTGTTCGTGCATACAATGCGGAAGATTACCAAGATAAGAAATTTGAAGCAGCCAACGATGAGGTAACACGTCTTAATCTCTTTGTCAATCGATTGATGGCGATTATGAACCCAATCATGATGGCAATTTCCAGTGGACTAAGTTTAGCTATTTACTGGATTGGTGCCTATATCATCAACGACGCAAGTTTGACAGAACGTCTGCCACTCTTTAGTGATATGGTGGTCTTCATGTCCTATGCTATGCAGGTCGTGATGGGCTTCCTTCTCATGGGAGCACTATTTATCGTTCTTCCTCGTACCTTGGTTTCGGCAGGACGTATCAATCAAGTATTGGATCTGCATTCTTCTATTGAAAATCCTAGTCATGCACAGACAGCGGACCCTTCAGTTCAAGGGCAAGTGGAATTTCGTGATGTGACTTTCCGCTACTCTAAAAACTCTGAAGCAGTCGTGGAACATGTCACTTTCAAAGCAGAAGCGGGTCAAACCGTAGCCTTCATCGGATCGACTGGATCAGGTAAGTCCACTCTAGTCAACCTCTTGCCACGTTTTTACGACGTTTCAGATGGAGAAATCCTAGTGGACGGAGTTAATGTGCAAGATTATGACTTGGAAGATTTGCGCAATAAGGTCGGCTATATTCCACAAAAAGCTGTACTCTTCTCTGGAGATGTCAAGGGGAACTTGAACTTTGGTAAGAGCAAAGAAACTCCTCTAAGCGAAGCTGCTATGTGGCAAGCTCTAGAATTGGCCCGGTCTAAAACCTTTATCGAGGATAAGGAAGCAGGACTTGCATCAGAAGTGGCTCAAGGCGGAACCAACTTCTCAGGAGGTCAAAGACAGCGTTTGGCCATTGCGCGTGCCTTGGCTCGTAAACCAGAGATTCTCATCTTTGATGACTCTTTCTCAGCCTTGGACTACAAGACAGATCGTGTCCTACGCCAAGAGCTAGCTGAGAAAACAAAATCCATGACCAAACTTATCGTAGCGCAGCGGATTTCTACCATTATGGATGCTGATCTGATCTTAGTCTTGGATCAAGGAAAAGTCGTGGGGCAAGGCACCCACAAGGAACTTCTAGCTACCAATGAAGTCTACCAAGAAATTGCCTACTCACAACTATCGAAGGAGGAATTGGAACATGGAAAATAAGAAAATGTCTTTTTGGAAATATTATAAACCTTTTCTAGCAGGTCTCCAACTTCCCCTACTAGTAGCGGTTGTAGCAGCTGTATGTTCAAGCATCATCACTGTTTATGGACCAACCAAGATTAAAGAAATTACCAACTTGATTTCAGATGGTTTGATGACGGGAATTGACCTAGAGGCTGTTTCAAGTATTGCTAGCTTTTTAGTGATTCTCTATGTACTTGGTGCTATCCTTAACTATACACAGGCCTATATCTTTTCAACAAGTATCCAACATTTTTCAAAGCGCTTGCGGACGGCAATCGCTAAAAAGATCAATCGTTTACCCCTTGGCTATTTTGACCGTCATTCGCAAGGGGACACTCTATCTCGTGTGACTAATGATGTGGATACAGCAGCGCAATCTCTCAACCAAAGTCTAGGGACAGTTCTTTCAGCTAGTTTCTTGTTGATTGCTGTCTTGGTGACCATGTTTGGGATGAACTGGATTTTGGCATTGGTAACCGTTGTATCAACCCTTGTTGGTTTTGCGGCAGTTTCCGTAATTATGGCTAAGTCACAAGGGTACTTTAGAGCTCAGCAAAACAACTTGGCGGCTGTCAATGGTTACGTAGAAGAAATGTATTCGGGACACAATGTTGTAACTAGCTACAACGCAGTAGACACCTCCAAAGCGAGATTTGCAGGTTTAAACCAAAACTTGCACGACAGCATCTGGAAATCTCAGTTTATCTCTGGTATCATGATGCCAGCCATGTTCTTTGTTGGGAATTTTAGCTATGTTTTGGTCATCATCGTTGGTGCCGCGCTAGCGTTAGAAGGGCATATCACTATCGGGGTTATTGTAGCCTTTATGGTTTACGTACGGACCTTCTCCCAACCCCTGTCACAGATTGCCCAAGGGATTACCAGCTTACAACAAGCGAGTGCAGCCATGGGACGTGTCTTTGAATTTCTAGGTGAAGCTGAGATGCAGGATGAATCCCATAAGGAAAAACAATTGACTGGCATGAGAGGGGAAGTGGTCTTTGATCATGTGTCCTTTGGCTATACACCAGAACGCACCATCATCCATGACTTTTCTACGATAGCTCATGCAGGTCAAAAGGTCGCAATCGTTGGACCGACTGGAGCTGGTAAGACAACCATTGTCAATCTTTTGATGAAGTTCTATGAGATAGATAAGGGAAGTATCCGCATTGATGGTGTGGATACCAAGGATATGAAGCGTTCGGAAGTACACGATGCCTTTTCAATGGTCTTGCAAGATACTTGGCTCTTTGAAGGAACCATTCGAGAAAATCTCATCTACAATCAAACGGGCATCAGCGATGAGCGGATGATGGAAGCCAGCAAGGCTGTAGGGATTCACCACTTTATTATGACCCTACCAGATGGTTACGATACCGTCTTGGACGATACAGTGACCTTGTCTGTCGGACAAAAACAACTCTTGACTATTGCTCGTGCTTTGCTGAAAGATGCGCCACTCCTAATTTTGGATGAGGCAACCTCTTCGGTTGATACCCGTACAGAGGAATTGATCCAGAAAGCCATGGACCGTTTGATGGAGGGGCGAACTTCCTTTGTCATTGCCCACCGCTTGTCAACTATTCGTAATGCTGACTTGATTCTTGTCATGAAAGATGGCAATATCATCGAACAAGCTAACCATGAGGAGCTGATGGCGCAAGGTGGCTTCTACGCCGACTTGTACAATAGTCAATTTACAGAATATGAAGCAGAAGAATAAACCCAAAGAAGGCTTGACGGCCTTCTTTTTCTGCACTATACTAGAAGATAAACGTCTCACCGGTAGACAAAAACAAGGTAATGAATGAGAAGTATAAATGAAAAATTATCAAGAATGGTATCGAAATATCAACTCTAGACTCACCAACCATCCCACCCTTTTATTTCTATTGCGCAGTTTCAATCGTTTGATGACAGTTGCCATGCCCTTGGTCTATCTGATTTTGCTAGTCACCACTTACCTGCAACTAGGACTTGGTCAGCAGGTTGGAGTTTATGTGCTTATTCCTGCGTCAGGTTTTGTGATTTTGTCCTTTCTCCGTAAGAAAATCAATGCTCCTAGGCCTTATGAAGTTTGGGAAATTGTCCCACTACTAGACAGAGATAGTCCCGGTCAGTCTATGCCCAGTCGTCATGTCTTTTCAGCAACCATTATTTCCATGGCTTACTTTCATGCTAGTCTAGCTGTAGGGGTTATCTTGTTGCTCTTGTCAGCCATCCTAGGTCTAGTGAGAGTCTTAGGGGGAGTGCATTATCCCAAGGATGTAGTGGTTGGTTATATTTGTGGTCTTGTGTGGGGTGTGCTTTTCTTTTTATTTCGACCTGTAAGTTAAGGCGGTCCTAGAACCACTTACGTGGCTAAAGTAACCACTTGCTTTTTTGCTCTTGTTTTCTTATTTTAGCTTTGATATAGTAGAGCCAGAAAGGAGATGGAATGAAGTTACGAATCGAAATTGATAGCAATTTAGAGGAAACTGAAATTGTCATCAAGGCAGCGACTTTGACAGATGAGATTGCGGATTTACAGCGACTCTTGCAAGAGTCCAAGTCTCCTAGGTTGATTTTTTACAAGGGGACGGGTGAATATTATCTGGATTTGTCGGAAATCCTCTTCTTTGAAACAGAGGGGAACAAGATTTATGCCCATACCCATAAAGATGCCTACGAAGTTCGGCTTAAACTCTATGAGTTGGAGTATATCCTTCCTCGTTATTTTAGTCGGGTATCCAAGTCAACTATCGCAAATATCCGTCAGGTTTATTCGGTGGACAAGTCCTTTTCAGGAACGAGCACCATTTCCTTTTATCAGACCCACAAGGAGGTTCATGTCTCGCGGCATTACCAATCCCTCCTAAAAGAAAATCTAAGAAACATGAGGTAAGAACATGAAAAAGAAAGCATTTGGTATTGTGTTGCTAGTTTTAGCAGCTTTGATATTATTACAAGGAAATTTTGGAATCCCTTCTCTTGGAGGGCAAATTTGGTCCTTGATTGGTATTGCTTTTTTTGCCTACCAATCAGTTGGAGCTTTGTTGCGTCGCCACTTAACTTCAGCCTCTTTTACAGCTTTAGTAGCCTTAATGATTGCTAACCACTTTTATGATATTTTACCGATTTCAAATCAGTCATTGTTCTGGGCTAGTATTTTAATCGTAATGGGTGTCAGCGCACTCACTCATTCTAACAGAACTTGGAATGGGAAAAAATGGTGGTATGATGGTGAAAAGACCATTCTCACAGATAAGGAAGTCGCTTTTGGGACTGGGACTTTCTACAAGCAAAACCAAGAATTGGTAGAAGACCAAGTAGAAGTTGGTTTTGGTAATGCTAAGATATATTATGACAATGCAGAGATTTTAGGAGATACTGCAACCCTGAAAGTAGAAGTTGGTTTTGGCAATGCAGTTATCTATGTTCCCCAACATTGGCGAGTGGATTTGAAGGTGGAAACTTTCTGTGGTGTAGCCAAGGCAGATACTTCTCTAGCTCCAACCAGTAAAACTTTGATTATCCGTGGAGATGTGGCTTTTGGGAAGTTGGGAATTGTCTACGTTAAATAAAAAAATCTTCCAATTCTCTTGCAAAATAGAAGAAAGTGTGATAACATAGTACGGTATGTGGTGCTAGCACATCCGCTATATTAGATCTAATAGGAGGAAAACACAATGGCTAAAGTATGTTACTTTACAGGTCGTAAGACTGTATCAGGAAACAACCGTTCACACGCGATGAACCAAACAAAACGTGTCGTAAAACCAAACCTTCAAAAAGTTACTGTTCTTATCGATGGTAAACCTAAAAAAGTTTGGGCTTCAGCTCGTGCTTTGAAATCAGGTAAAGTTGAACGCGTTTAATAATAAAAGTAAAGGAGACCTTAGGGTCTTTTTTCTTTTACTGTAGGTATAAAATCATTTGAAAAATAGAGTAAATATCCGCTGATACAGTATTCTGCTTTTACACTTGGGCTGAAATATGATAAAATAGAGTATCAACTAGTTGAGGTAAAAAAGATGACTGTAAAAATTAATACAAAAGATGGTCAAATCGAACTAACAGATGAAGTGATTGCAACCGTCGTAGGTGGAGCAGCAACTGAGATTTTTGGTGTGGTCGGTATGGCTAGTAAAAATGCCCTCAAAGATAATTTCCAAGCCCTTCTAGGTAAGGAAAATTATTCCAAAGGTGTCGTCGTAAAGGCGGCCGAAGATGGCAGTATTGCAGTTGATGTATATACCGTGTTGAGCTACGGAACAAAGATTAGCGAAGTGTCAAAAAACATTCAAGAGCGTGTTCGTTTTAGTTTGGAAAACCAACTTGGAATTACTGCTCAGACTGTAAATGTCTACATTCAAAATATCAAAGTTGTAGGAGAATAACCGTGTCAAAAATTACTACTAGCTTATTTCAAGAAATGGTGCAGGCTGCATCAACTCGCTTGAATAAGCAAGCTGAATATGTCAATTCATTAAACGTCTTCCCAGTTCCAGATGGAGATACTGGTACAAATATGGGAATGACCATTGAAAATGGTGCTAAGGAAGTTGCAGACAAGCCAGCTTCTACTGTTGGAGAGGTAGCGAGCATTCTTGCTAAAGGACTTTTGATGGGCGCGCGTGGGAACTCAGGAGTTATTACATCTCAGCTTTTCCGTGGATTTTCACAAGCCATCAAGGATAAAGACGAGTTAACAGGTCAAGATTTGGCTCTTGCCTTCCAATCAGGTGTGGAAGTTGCCTATAAGGCCGTTATGAAACCAGTTGAAGGAACGATTTTGACAGTTTCTCGTGGGGCTGCTATCGGTGCTAAGAAGAAGGCTGAGCAAACAGATGACGCTGTTGAAGTCATGCGCGCAGCCTTGGAAGGTGCTAAAACAGCTCTAGCTAAAACACCAGACATGCTTCCAGTATTGAAGGAAGTTGGTGTTGTGGACTCAGGTGGTCAAGGATTGGTCTTCATCTACGAAGGTTTCCTTTCAGCCCTTACTGGCGAATATATTGCATCTGAGGACTTTGTAGCGACTCCTGCCAACATGAGTGAAATGATCAATGCGGAGCATCATAAGTCTGTAGCTGGTCACGTAGCGACTGAGGACATCACATTTGGTTATTGTACTGAAATCATGGTAGCTCTTAAGCAAGGTCCAACCTATGACAAAGACTTTGACTACGACGAATTCCGTAACTACTTGAATGAACTTGGGGATTCTCTCCTCGTTGTCAATGATGATGAAATTGTCAAAGTCCATGTCCATACAGAAGATCCAGGTCTTGTTATGCAAGAAGGTCTCAAATATGGTAGCTTGGTCAAGGTAAAAGTTGACAATATGCGTAACCAACACGAGGCACAGGTTGAGAAAGAAGCTGCTCAAGTTAGCAAGCCTGCTGAAGAAAAAGAGTATGCTTTGATTGCTGTGGTGGCTGGTAAAGGTCTAGCAGATATCTTCCATTCTCAAGGTGTGGATTATGTTATCGAAGGCGGTCAAACTATGAACCCTTCAACAGAAGACTTTATCAAGGCTGTTGAACAGGTCAACGCTCGTAACATCATCTTCTTGCCAAACAACAAGAACATCTTCATGGCAGCTCAATCTGCAGCAGAAGTTTTGGAGCAACCAGCAGTAGTGGTAGAAGCTCGTACTCTTCCTCAAGGTTTGACAAGTCTTCTTGCCTTTGATCCAAGTAAGTCCATCGAAGAAAACCAAGAGCGTATGACAGCTGCTCTTAGCGATGTCGTTAGCGGAAGCGTCACAACAGCTGTGCGTGATACAACGATTGATGGTTTAGAAATCCATGAAAATGATAATCTAGGTATGGTGGATGGGAAAATCCTTGTGTCAAACCCTGACATGCACCAAACCTTGACTGAAACCTTGAAACATATGTTGGATGAAGATAGTGAAATCGTAACCTTCTATATCGGTGAAGACGGGAGCGAAGAACTTGCCAATGAAATTGCTCAAGAAATCGCAGAAGAATTCGAAGACGTTGAAGTTGAGATTCACCAAGGTCAACAACCAGTTTACCCATACCTATTTAGTGTGGAATAAGATTAATGAAGGACTGAGAAATCAGTTCTTTTTTCTTTTTCGAATAATGAAATCGGTATCTTTTTAATAAAAACAAAAATAACATTCATAAATAAACGTTAAAATAGAAAATTCAGAAAATTTCTTCTTTTGTCTTGAAAAATCTTGAAAAAATGGTATGATAGTAACAAGTTATTTTTAAGTGAAGAGAAAGGGGAACAATGGAGAAAATCAGTTTAGAATCTCCTAAGACGGGGTCGGACCTAGTTTTGGAAACACTTCGTGATTTAGGAATTGATACCATCTTTGGTTATCCAGGTGGTGCGGTCTTGCCTTTTTATGATGCGATATATAATTTTAAAGGCATTCGCCACATTCTAGGACGCCATGAGCAAGGTTGTTTGCATGAAGCTGAAGGTTATGCCAAATCAACTGGAAAGTTGGGTGTTGCCGTCGTCACTAGTGGACCAGGAGCAACAAATGCCATTACAGGGATTGCGGATGCCATGAGCGATAGCGTTCCCCTTTTGGTCTTTACAGGTCAGGTGGCGCGAGCAGGGATTGGGAAAGATGCCTTTCAGGAGGCAGATATCGTGGGAATTACCATGCCAATCACTAAGTACAATTACCAAGTTCGTGAGACAGCTGATATCCCTCGTATCATTACGGAAGCTGTCCATATCGCAACTACAGGCCGTCCAGGGCCAGTTGTCATTGACCTACCTAAAGACGTATCTGCTTTAGAAACAGATTTCATCTATTCACCAGAGGTGAATTTACCAAGTTATCAGCCGACTCTTGAGCCAAATGATATGCAAATCAAGAAAATCTTGAAGCAATTATCCAAGGCTAAAAAGCCAGTCTTGCTGGCTGGTGGCGGAATTAGTTATGCTGAAGCTGCTGCAGAATTAAATGAATTTGCAGAACGCTATCAAATTCCAGTGGTAACTAGTCTCTTAGGACAAGGTACGATTGCAACAACTCATCCGCTCTTTCTTGGAATGGGAGGTATGCACGGGTCTTTCGCGGCTAATATTGCCATGACCGAAGCTGACTTTATGATTAGTATTGGTTGTCGTTTTGATGACCGCTTGACAGGAAATCCTAAGACCTTCGCTAAGAATGCCAAAGTTGCTCACATTGATATTGATCCAGCTGAGATTGGCAAGATTATCAGTGCGGATATTCCTGTAGTTGGAGACGCTAAGAAAGCCTTGCAAATGTTGTTGGCGGAACCAACAGTTCATAACAATACTGAGAAATGGATTGAGAAAGTTACTAAAGACAAGAACCGTGTTCGTTCTTATGACAAGAAAGAGCGTGTGGTTCAACCGCAAGCTGTTATTGAAAGAATTGGTGAATTGACGAATGGAGATGCAATTGTGGTCACAGACGTTGGTCAACACCAAATGTGGACAGCTCAGTATTATCCATACCAAAATGAGCGTCAGTTAGTGACTTCAGGCGGTTTAGGAACAATGGGATTTGGAATTCCAGCAGCAATTGGTGCCAAAATTGCCAACCCAGATAAGGAAGTAGTCTTGTTTGTTGGGGATGGTGGTTTCCAAATGACTAATCAGGAATTGGCTATTTTGAACATTTACAAGGTACCAATCAAGGTGGTTATGCTGAACAACCACTCACTTGGAATGGTTCGCCAGTGGCAGGAATCCTTCTATGAGGGGAGAACGTCAGAGTCAGTCTTCGATACCCTTCCTGATTTCCAATTGATGGCACAGGCTTATGGCATTAAAAACTATAAGTTTGACAATCCTGAGACCTTGACTCAAGATCTTGAAGTCATCACTGAGGATGTTCCTATGCTAATCGAGGTAGATATTTCTCGTAAGGAACAGGTGTTACCAATGGTACCAGCTGGTAAGAGTAATCATGAGATGTTGGGGGTGAAGTTCCATGCGTAGAATGTTAACAGCAAAACTACAAAATCGTTCAGGAGTCCTCAATCGCTTTACCGGTGTCCTGTCTCGCCGTCAGGTCAATATCGAAAGTATTTCTGTTGGAGCAACAGAAGATCCGAATGTATCGCGTATCACCATTATTATTGATGTCGCTTCACATGATGAAGTGGAGCAAATCATCAAGCAACTCAATCGTCAGATTGATGTGATTCGCATTCGAGATATTACGGATAAACCGCACTTGGAGCGCGAGGTGATTTTGGTTAAGATGTCAGCGCCAGCTGAGAAGCGAGCTGAGATTCTAGCTATTATTCAACCTTTCCGTGCAACGGTGGTAGACGTAGCACCAAGCTCGATTACCATTCAAATGACAGGAAATGCTGAAAAGAGTGAAGCTCTATTGCGAGTCATTCGACCATACGGTATTCGTAATATTGCTCGAACGGGTGCAACTGGATTTACCCGCGACTAAAGATCCAACTTAAATTTGTTAAACCAGCCTAAAAGGCAATAAATAATAGAAAAGAGAGCAAAACTATGGCAGTTCAAATGGAATACGAAAAAGATGTTAAAGTAGCAGCACTTGACGGTAAAAAAATCGCCGTTATCGGTTATGGTTCACAAGGACATGCGCATGCTCAAAACTTGCGTGATTCAGGTCGCGATGTCATCATCGGTGTACGTCCAGGTAAATCTTTTGACAAAGCAAAAGAAGACGGATTTGACACTTACACAGTAGCAGAAGCTACTAAATTGGCTGACGTTATCATGATTTTGGCACCAGACGAAATCCAACAAGAACTTTATGAAGCAGAAATCGCTCCAAACTTGGAAGCTGGAAACGCAGTTGGATTTGCTCATGGTTTCAACATCCACTTTGAATTTATCAAAGTTCCTGCGGATGTAGATGTCTTCATGTGTGCTCCTAAAGGACC
Source organism: Streptococcus mitis (assembly GCF_005844455.1). Lineage (GTDB taxonomy): Bacteria > Bacillota > Bacilli > Lactobacillales > Streptococcaceae > Streptococcus > Streptococcus mitis_BF. The sequence goes on from NZ_SPGF01000016.1 coordinate 26,012, forward strand.
AGGACACTTGGTGCGCCGTACTTATGAAGAAGGATTTGGTGTACCAGCTCTTTACGCAGTATACCAAGATGCAACAGGAAATGCGAAAAACATTGCTATGGACTGGTGTAAAGGTGTTGGAGCAGCTCGTGTAGGTCTTCTTGAAACAACTTACAAAGAAGAAACTGAAGAAGATTTGTTTGGTGAACAAGCTGTACTTTGTGGTGGTTTGACTGCCCTTATCGAAGCAGGTTTCGAAGTCTTGACAGAAGCAGGATACGCTCCAGAATTGGCTTACTTTGAAGTTCTTCACGAAATGAAATTGATCGTTGACTTGATCTACGAAGGTGGATTCAAGAAAATGCGTCAATCAATTTCAAACACTGCTGAATATGGTGACTATGTATCAGGTCCACGTGTAATCACTGAGCAAGTTAAAGAAAACATGAAAGCTGTCTTGGCAGACATCCAAAATGGTAAATTTGCAAATGACTTTGTAAATGACTATAAAGCTGGACGTCCAAAATTGACTGCTTACCGTGAACAAGCAGCTAACCTTGAAATTGAAAAAGTTGGTGCAGAATTGCGTAAAGCAATGCCATTCGTTGGTAAAAACGACGATGATGCATTCAAGATCTATAACTAATTAGAAAGCAAAGGATTTTGCTAAAATAGTAGCGTCAGCTATTTGTGGGATATTAGATATACTTATTTAGGAGTTGAAATCATATGAATATTACCAATTTGTTTTCTATCAAGACAGGATGTGATGAAACTGATAGGCAACTGCAAAAATTATTTTTTCAGTTGGATTTACAATTGGGAGAATTGACAGATCAACTAAGAAAATTAGATTCTAATTTTGTTCCTCGTAGTCAATTTGTAGACACGTTGGATTTGAATGATGTAGAATATAAAGAAATTTTAAACTATTTTATCTTCCATCGTAATGATAGTGAAGAAAGTTTGGCAGAATGGCTATATGATTGGATTTCCACAAATCGTTATGAACTTCCTAAAGAGTTTTCAATTCGTATGGCTCATAAATATCATGAAAGTGTTGCTGAAGTTTTTGGAGATGAATAACTAAAAAAACAGTCATTAGTGACTGTTTTTTATAGAAAAAGAGGTTTTATATGTTAAGTTCAAAAGATATCATCAAGGCTCACAAGGTCTTGAACGGTGTGGTTGTGAATACCCCACTGGATTATGACCATTATTTATCGGAGAAGTATGGTGCTAAAATTTATTTGAAGAAGGAAAATGCCCAACGTGTTCGTTCCTTTAAAATTCGTGGTGCCTATTATGCTATTTCTCAGCTCAGCAAGGAAGAGCGTGAGCGTGGGGTAGTCTGTGCTTCTGCGGGAAATCATGCGCAGGGGGTTGCCTATACTTGTAATGAAATGAAGATTCCTGCTACTATTTTCATGCCCATTACAACTCCGCAACAAAAGATTGGGCAGGTTCGCTTTTTTGGTGGGGACTTCGTAACCATTAAACTAGTTGGAGATACCTTTGATGCTTCTGCTAAGGCAGCTCAAGAATTTACAGTTTCTGAAAATCGTACCTTTATTGATCCCTTTGATGATGCTCATGTTCAGGCAGGTCAAGGAACCGTTGCTTATGAGATTTTAGAAGAAGCTCGAAAAGAATCGATTGATTTTGATGCTGTCTTGGTTCCTGTTGGTGGTGGCGGTCTCATTGCTGGGGTTTCTACCTATATCAAGGAAACAAGTCCAGAAATTGAAGTCATTGGGATAGAGGCTAATGGAGCGCGTTCCATGAAGGCGGCTTTTGAAGCTGGTGGACCTGTTAAACTCAAGGAAATTGACAAATTTGCGGATGGGATTGCTGTACAAAAGGTGGGACAGTTGACCTATGAGGCAACTCGCCAACATGTTCAGACTTTGGTAGGTGTCGATGAGGGGTTGATTTCTGAAACCTTGATTGACCTCTATTCTAAACAAGGGATTGTCGCAGAACCTGCTGGAGCGGCTAGTATTGCCTCTTTAGAAGTTTTGGCTGAATATATCAAGGGGAAAACCATTTGTTGTATCATTTCTGGAGGAAATAATGATATCAACCGTATGCCAGAAATGGAAGAGCGTGCCTTGATTTATGATGGGATCAAGCATTACTTTGTGGTCAATTTTCCACAGCGTCCAGGGGCTTTGCGTGAGTTTGTAAATGATATCCTTGGACCAAATGATGATATCACACGTTTTGAGTATATCAAGCGAGCTAGCAAGGGTACAGGGCCTGTATTGATTGGAATCGCTTTAGCAGATAAGCATGATTATGCAGGTTTGATTCGTAGAATGGAAGGCTTCGATCCAGCTTATATTAACTTAAATGGTAATGAAACGCTCTATAATATGCTTGTCTGAGAACTAATAAAAAAATATCATATTATTTGCACAACTGATGTATAGGTGTTATAATGAGGGTGAAGAAAGGGGGCGATTCCTATGGACTTAGGAAATCTATCGTGCTATTTCTACTACAACTCACTATAGCACCTATTATTTTTGATTCTGTTTATATTAGGGCGACAGAATTACTTACTATATATAAGGAAATTTTTTGAAATCCCAAATTGTATATATCCCTAATTTGAATTTTCGCTAAATATAATAGGAGTCAGAAAAAATAATCAATGTTTGTGAAATGGTTGCTAGGTGAGTTGGCCGAAAAAACTCGTGAGATAAACAATAGTGCTGCTAGTGATACTGTTGTTAAATTACTAGCTGGAAAGTGGGTATGTAATCAGAAGGTGCAAGATTGGACAATGTAAGTAGTATCGGTTGTGAAACGAATAATATATAGATAAGGACAGGAAAGGAACCAAAGAAGGAGAAAGAAAACGGAATGGTTTAGAGATAGTGTGGAGTGAAAGACTATCTTTAGTAGACTTGTTGATTTAAAAGGAATATATAGCATGAAATAGTAAATCCTGTCTATCCTATTGAGAAACTGGCATTCAGTACAAAGGAATATTTTTACAAGTTTAAAGTTTAATAATGCAATTGTTTTTTTAAGGAGCATACTAATGGGTTATAGTAAGCAAAAACCTATATATTATCGACTTTAAAAAGGAAGTAAGAAGATTCTAAATCATTTATTTTATTGAATATATGTTTTTTTATTGACAAAAGACATAAAAACGTATAGAATAATATAACGTAAGGAAGAAAATAGGAGAAGAACATGGCTAAGTCAAACTTTGAAAAAGTAGAATCAGTTGTTGGCTGGGTTCGTGATAAGAAAATCACAGGCTACCGTATCTCTAAAGAAACGAATGTGCGTGAAATGTCTATCATTGCTCTAGCGCAGGGTCGTGCAAAAGTAAAAAATATTTCATTTGAAACAGCTCTAGGTTTAATTGATTTCTATGAAAAAAATCATGAAAAATTTGAAGATTAATCTTTGGATAATGGCGGATTCTTGAATAGGGTCTGCCTTTTCATTTTGATACTCAATGAAAATCAAAGAGCAAACTAGGAAGCTAGCCGCAGGCTGCTCAAAGCACCGCTTTGAGGTTGTAAATAAGACTGACAGAGTCAGTAACATATACCTACGGCAAGGCGAAGCTGACGTGGTTTGAAGAGATTTTCGAAGAGTATGAGGACAGCAAAAAGACTGCACGGTTGATGCAGCCTTTTCTTTTTATTTGAGATAGCGTTGAAGAAACTCTTTTGTACGGTCTTCTTTAGGATTGGTGAAGAGGTCTTCTGGCTTACCTTCTTCAGCAATAACACCCTTATCCATAAAGATAACACGGTGAGAGACATCACGAGCGAATTCCATTTCGTGGGTTACAACAATCATGGTCAAGCCTTCCTGAGCCAGATTTTGCATGATTTTGAGGACTTCTCCAACCATTTCTGGATCGAGAGCTGATGTTGGTTCATCAAAGAGAATAGCGTCTGGATTCATTGAAAGGGCACGAGCGATAGCCACACGTTGTTTTTGACCACCTGAGAGTTGTTTGGGCTTCGCTTGCCAGTAGCGTTCTCCCATGCCGACTTTTTCCAAGTTTTCTTTAGCAATTTTTTCAGCTTCTGTACGTTCACGTTTAAGGACAGTCGTCTGAGCGACGATTGTGTTTTCGAGAACGTTGAGATTTTCAAAGAGGTTAAAGGATTGGAACACCATCCCCAACTTTTCACGGTATTGCGTGAGGTCGTAGCCTTTTTCGAGTACGTTTTGTCCATGATAAAGAATTTGTCCATCAGTTGGTGTTTCAAGTAGGTTAATGGAGCGTAGGAAGGTCGATTTCCCGCTTCCAGAGCTTCCGATGATAGAGATGACTTCTCCCTTATGGACAGTGAGAGAAATGTCTTTTAGCACTTCGTTTTGTCCATAGGATTTTTTGAGGTGTTTAATTTCAAGGATTGCTTGTGTCATTATTTCAAATCCTCCGTTTGCATTTGGTTAGCACCTGTAGTATAGGTATCCATATCCATTCGACGTTCGATGAAGCGTAGGATACGTGTTACGGTGAAGGTAAGGACAAAGTAAATCACGGCGATGATTGTAAATGTCTGGAAGTATTGATAGGTTTGAGTTGCCACGGTATTTCCTGAGAAATAAAGTTCGACAACCGAGATAACGTTCAATACAGATGTATCTTTGATATTGATGACAAATTCATTACCAGTTGCTGGTAGGATGTTACGGACTACCTGAGGTAGGACAATCTTACGCATGGTTTGGTTATGGGTCATACCAAGAGCAGTAGCGGCTTCAAATTGTCCTTTGTCAACTGCTAGGATACCACCACGAACGATTTCAGTCATGTAGGCTCCGGTGTTGATTGAAACGATGAAGATAGCAGCCAGTGTACGGTCAAGGTTGATACCGAAAGCTTGAGCAGTTCCGTAGTAGATAACCATCGATTGAACAATCATAGGTGTACCACGGAAAATTTCGATATAGACATTGAGAATCCAGCCGACTAGTTTTTGTAGTCCGTAAATGGCTTTGTTTTCAGAGAGAGGAGCAGTACGGAAGACACCAATGGCAAGACCGATAATGAGACCTGTGATGGTTCCGACGATAGAGATTAAAAGAGTGATACCAGCACCACGCAAGAGTTGTTGCCAGTTTTCAGAAAGAATTTTAGTGACTTGGCTAAAGAAACTACTGCTAGTTTCTTCAGTTGTTGTAGCTTCGGCAGGTTGTTCCTTGATCATACGATCCATCAAGGCAACTTGATCGTCTTTTGAAATGGTTTCAATGCTGGCATTGATTTGGCTAATACGAGTGTCATCTTTACGAAGTCCAATGGCAATAGCTGTATCTTCTTCCCCAGTTTTGAAACCTGGTTCTACTTGAACCATCTTGAACTTAGAGTTAGCTGCTTCGGCAGTCAGAGCTTCTGGACGTTCAGAAACATAAGCATCGATGACACCAGCCTCAAGAGCTTGACGCATTTGAGCGAAGTCTCCCATGGCAGTTTCTTTTTTAGCGCCTGAGATTTGACCAATCAAGTCATAAAGGTAAACCCCTTGTTGAGAAGTGATTTTCGCACCGTTAAAGTCATCCAAAGATTTGGCATTTGCATAGGCAGAATCTTTTTTGACAAGTAGGACAGGTTCGCTAGTGTAGTAACTGCTTGAAAAGGCAATTTCTTGTTTGCGTTCAGCAGTAGGACTCATACCTGCGATAATCATGTCAATTTTACCTGAAGTAAGGGCAGGGACTAGACCTTCCCACTTGGTCTTAACAACCAAAGGTTCTTTGCCTAAGTCCTTAGCGATTTTCTTGGCAATTTGGACATCGTATCCATTGGCGTACTGGTTGGTTCCATCGATTTTGACAGCTCCGTTGCTATCATCGTCCTGGGTCCAGTTAAAGGGAGCATATGCTGCTTCCATCCCGATGCGTAAATATTCATCAGCTTGAGCAACATTGACAAGTCCTAGCATCAGCAAGAGACTTGTGAAAATAGATAAGTATATTTTTCTCATGATTTCTCCTATTCCTAATCTATTAAAAAATAACTGTCTCCTATTTTATCGAAAAAAACTTTATTTTTCAATATGGGTAAGCCCTTACTTATGAAAAAATGATATAATGATAGCAAAGATAAAAAGGGGGCTTATTTGATGAAAAAAACTTTTTTCTTACTGGTGTTAGGCTTGTTTTGCCTTCTGCCACTCTCTGTTTTTGCCATTGATTTCAAGATAAACTCTTATCAAGGAGATTTGTATATTCATGCAGACAATACGGCAGAATTTAGACAAAAGATAGTTTATCAGTTTGAGGAGGAATTTAAGGGGCAAATCGTGGGACTTGGACGTGCTGGCAAGATGCCTAGTGGATTTGACATTGATCCTCATCCAAAGGTACAGGCTGCGAAAAATGGTGCTGAACTAGCAGACGTTACTAGCGAAGTGATAGAAGGAGCAGATGGTTATACTGTGAAAGTCTATAATCCAGGTCAAGATGGCGACATAGTTGAAGTTGACCTTGTCTGGAACTTAAAGAACTTGCTTTTCCTTTATGATGATATCGCTGAATTAAATTGGCAACCTTTAACAGATAGTTCAGGGACTATTGGAAAGTTTGAATTTAATGTAAGGGGAGATAAGGGGGCTGAAAAACTCTTTTTCCATACAGGGAAACTCTTTAGAGAGGGAACGGTTGAAAAGAGTAACCTTGATTATACTATTCGTTTAGACGATCTTCCACCTAAGCGTGGAGTTGAATTGCATGCCTACTGGCCTCGAACTATTTTTGCTAGCGCTACGGATCAGGGATTGAAAGGAAATCATTTAGAAGAATTTAATAAGGTAGAAGACTCGATTGTTAAAGAAAAAGAGCAAAGTAAACAACTCGTTACTTGGGTATTTCCTTTGCTACTTTCCATTTCCTTGTTATTGAGCGTCTGCTTCTATTTTACTTATAGAAGAAAGACCATTCCTTCCGTCAAATATGCCAAAAATCATCGTCTCTATGAACCACCAATGGAATTAGAACCAATGGTTTTATCGGAGGCTGTTTACTCGACCTCCTTGGAGGAAGTGAGTCCCTTAGTCAAGGGGGCTGGCAAATTCACCTTTGATCAACTCATTCAAGCTACTTTGTTAGATGTGATAGACCGTGGGAATGTTTCTATTATTTCAGAAGGAGATGCAGTTGGCTTGAGGCTGGTAAGAGAAGATGGTTTGTCAAGCTTTGAGAAAGACTGTCTAAATCTGGCTTTTTCAGGCAAAAAAGAAGCAACTCTATCCAATTTGTTTGCGGATTACAAGGTATCTGATAGTCTTTATCGTAGAGCTAAAGCTGCTGATGAAAAGCGGATTCAAGCAAGAGGGCGTCAGCTCAAATCTTCTTTTGAAGAAGTATTGAAAGAGATGCAAGAAGGAGTGAGAAATCGAGTTTCCTTCTGGGGACTTCCGGATTATTATCGTCCCTTGACTGGTGGAGAAAAGGCCTTACAGGTAGGTATGGGTATTTCCACTATCTTGCCCTTATTTATCGGATTTGGTTTGTTCTTGTACAGTTTAGACGTTCATGGCTATCTTTACCTCCCCTTGCCTATACTTGGTTTTCTAGGTTTGGTTTTGGCTGTTTTCTATTATTGGAAGCTTCGACTAGATAATCGTGATGGTGTCCTAAATGAAGCAGGAGCAGAAGTCTACTATCTCTGGACCAGTTTTGAAAATATGTTGCGTGAGATTGCGCGATTGGATCAGGCTGAATTAGAAAGTATTGTAGTTTGGAATCGTCTCTTGGTCTATGCGACTTTATTTGGCTATGCGGATAAGGTCAGTCATTTGATGAAGGTTCATCATATTCAAGTGGAAAATCCAGACATTAACCTCTATGTAGCGTATGGCTGGCACAGTATGTTTTATCATTCAAGTGCGCAAATGAGCCATTATGCCAGCGTCGCAAATACAGCAAGTACCTATTCCGTATCTTCTGGAAGCGGAAGTTCTGGCGGTGGCTTCTCCGGAGGCGGAGGCGGTGGCAGTATCGGTGCCTTTTAAAGAGAACTGCATAGACTGAAAAAGTATGCTATAATGGAAGATAGAAAAAGGAGTAATCTATGTATATTATTGAAATTTTAAAATCTATCTTCTTCGGGATTGTTGAAGGAATTACGGAATGGTTACCGATTTCCAGTACAGGTCACTTGATTTTAGCAGAGGAATTTATCCAATACCAAAATCAAAATGAAGCCTTTATGTCCATGTTTAATGTCGTGATTCAGCTTGGTGCTATTTTAGCAGTCGTGGTGATTTACTTTAACAAGCTCAATCCTTTCAAACCGACTAAGGATAAGCAGGAAGTTCGTAAGACTTGGAGACTGTGGTTGAAGGTCTTGGTTGCCACTTTGCCTTTACTTGCCGTCTTTAAATTTGATGATTGGTTTGATACCCACTTCCATAATATGGTTTCTGTTGCTCTCATGTTGATTATCTATGGGATTGCCTTTATCTACTTGGAAAAGCGCAATAAGGCGCGTGCTATCGAGCCGAGTGTGACAGAGTTGGACAAGCTCCCTTATACGACAGCTTTCTATATCGGACTCTTCCAAGTTCTTGCTCTTTTACCAGGGACTAGCCGTTCTGGGGCAACGATTGTCGGTGGTTTGTTAAATGGAACCAGTCGTTCTGTTGTGACAGAATTTACCTTCTATCTTGGAATCCCTGTTATGTTTGGAGCTAGTGCTTTAAAGATTTTCAAATTTATAAAAGCAGGACAACTCTTGAGCTTTGGGCAATTGTTCTTGCTCTTGGTTGCGATGGGAGTAGCCTTTGCAGTCAGCATGGTCGCTATTCGTTTCTTGACAAGTTATGTGAAAAAACACGACTTTACTCTTTTTGGTAAATACCGTATCGTGCTTGGTAGTGTCTTGTTACTTTATAGCTTTGTTCGTTTATTTGTATAGTAGATTGAATTAGGAAGAGACAACATAATTAAGATATTCGTATTGCTTTTTAGCTATTATCTAAAAAGCAATACGTCTTGTTCTAACTTCAATATACTATATAAGAAAAACCTTGAAGGGGCAGCTCTTCAAGGTTTTATACTCAATGAAAATCAAAGAGCAAACTAGGAAGCTAGCCGCAGGCTGCTCAAAGTACTGCTTTGAGGTTGTAAATAAGACTGACAAAGTCAGTGACATATACCTACGGCAAGGCGATGCTGACGTGGTTTGAAGAGATTTTAGAAGAGTTTTAAAATCCAGTCACGGTAATCCCCAACAGGCGGATACCTCTTTCTTTCTCGCTTAATTCTTCACAGAGTTGCAGGGCTATTTGGCTTATCTGACTAGCATCCTGTGTTTTTTGAGTCAGACTTTTTCGTTTAGTCAGAGTTGAAAAGTCATCGTAGCGAATTTTCAGAATGACAATTTTTCCAGCTTTTTCTTGTTGATGTAGATTGAGAGCGACTCTTTCTGATAGGAGTGTCAGCTCTTTTTTGATATCTTCCTCGGCACGGAGAATTTTTCCATAGGTTTTCTCTTTCCCGATTGATTTACGGATACGATTGGACTTGACCGGTGAGTTATGAATGCCGCGAGCCTTTCGATAAAGATCATAGCCCAGTCTTCCAAAATGGTCTATTAGGGTCACTTCAGGGACTTCAAGTAGATCAGCGCCGATAAAAACACCCATTTGATGAAGTCTTTCCACCGTCTTTTTTCCTACTCCATGAAATTTAGCAATATCCATTTGTTTGAGAAATTCTTGGGCTTGGTCAGGTAGAATCACTGTCAAACCATGTGGCTTCTGATAATCACTGGCCATTTTAGCTAGAAATTTATTGTAGGAAACGCCAGCAGAAGCAGTCAAGTGCAGTTCCTGCCAGATATCCTCTTGAATGAGGCGAGCTATTTTGACCGCTGACTTGATGCCGAGTTTATTTTCTGTTACATCCAAATAGGCTTCGTCAATGCTCATTGGTTCAATCAAATCTGTATAACGCTTAAAGATAGCTCGAATCTGGAGGCCCACAGTCTTGTATTTTTCATAATTCCCCGAGATAAAGACGGCCTGGGGACAACGTTCATAGGCTTCCTTGGAACTCATGGCTGAATGGATACCAAAAGCTCGCGCCTCATAGCTACAAGTAGAAACGACACCACGCCCACCTGTTTGCCGGGGGTCGCTGCCGATAATGACAGGTTTTCCTCTGAGTTTAGGATTATCCCTGATTTCTACCGCAGCAAAAAAGGCATCCATGTCAATATGGATGATCTTTCTTGACAAATCATTTAATAAAGGGAAAATCAACATGCCTAGTACCTTTTTATACTCTTCGAAAATCTCTTCAAACCACGTCAGCTTCGCCTTGCCGTACTCAAGTACTGTCTGTGACTAGCTTCCTAGTTTGCTTTTTGATTTTCATTGAGTATTACTGCTTATTTTCTTTTATTATACTCTTTTTTCTGAAAAAAAGAAAAAAGGCTTTAATTTTTTCAAAAATATAATACAGTTTGGAATGAAATGCAGACTGTTTTAGAAAAGAAAGTGTAAAAATAGGGATTTATCACTTGTTGAAATCGGTTACTGTATGGTATACTTGTCTCATGAATGTAACAGATGGATGTTACTAGAAAGAAAAAAGAGGACATTAACATGGTTGTTAAGACAGTTGTTGAAGCGCAAGATATTTTTGACAAAGCTTGGGAAGGCTTCAAAGGCGTAGATTGGAAAGAAAAGGCAAGTATTTCTCGATTTGTTCAAGCTAACTATACACCTTATGATGGAGACGAAAGTTTCCTTGCAGGACCAACAGAACGTTCATTGCATATTAAGAAAATCGTAGAAGAAACAAAAGCACATTATGAAGCTACTCGTTTCCCATACGACAACCGTCCAACTTCTATTGCAGGAATTGATGCTGGATATATTGATAAAGAAAATGAATTGATCTATGGTATCCAAAATGATGAACTCTTCAAATTAAACTTCATGCCAAAAGGTGGTATCCGTATGGCTGAAACTACTTTGAAAGAAAATGGTTTTGAACCAGACCCAGCAGTTCATGAAATCTTTACAAAATATGTGACCACTGTTAATGATGGTATATTCCGTGCCTACACTACAAATATTCGTCGCGCTCGTCACGCTCACACAGTAACTGGTCTTCCAGATGCCTATTCACGTGGACGTATCATCGGGGTTTATGCACGTCTTGCTCTTTATGGTGCTGATTATTTGATGGCTGAAAAAGTAAGTGACTGGAACGCTATCACTGAAATTGATGAAGAATCTATCCGCCTTCGTGAAGAAGTAAATCTTCAATATCAAGCATTGAAAGAAGTTGTTGAATTAGGTGACCTTTACGGTGTAGATGTACGTCGTCCAGCATATGATACAAAAGAAGCTATCCAATGGACTAACATTGCATTCATGGCAGTTTGTCGTGTTATCAATGGTGCTGCTACATCTCTAGGACGTGTACCAATCGTATTGGACATCTACGCAGAACGTGACTTGGCTCGTGGTACTTATACAGAATCTGAAATTCAAGAATTTGTTGATGATTTCGTAATGAAACTTCGTACAGTCAAATTTGCTCGTACAAAAGCTTACGACGAATTGTACTCAGGTGACCCAACCTTCATCACAACTTCTATGGCTGGTATGGGTAACGACGGTCGTCACCGTGTTACTAAGATGGACTACCGTTTCTTGAACACTCTTGACAATATCGGTAACTCTCCAGAACCAAACTTGACAGTTCTTTGGACTGACAAATTACCTTATAGCTTCCGTCGTTACTGTATGCACATGAGCCACAAACACTCTTCTATCCAATACGAAGGTGTAACAACAATGGCTAAAGACGGATATGGTGAAATGAGCTGTATCTCATGCTGTGTGTCACCACTTGACCCAGAAAATGAAGAACAACGCCACAACATCCAGTACTTCGGTGCTCGTGTTAACGTTCTTAAAGCCCTTCTTACTGGTTTGAACGGTGGTTACGACGATGTTCACAAAGACTACAAGGTATTTGACATCGATCCTATCCGTGACGAAGTTCTTGAATTCGAATCAGTTAAAGCGAACTTTGAAAAATCTCTTGACTGGTTGACTGACACTTACGTAGATGCTTTGAACATCATCCACTACATGACTGATAAGTACAACTACGAAGCGGTTCAAATGGCCTTCTTGCCAACTAAACAACGTGCTAACATGGGATTCGGTATCTGTGGATTTGCCAATACTGTTGATACATTGTCAGCGATTAAATATGCTACCGTTAAACCAATTCGTGATGAAGATGGCTACATCTACGATTACGAAACAATCGGTGAATACCCACGTTGGGGTGAAGATGACCCACGTTCAAACGAATTGGCAGAATGGTTGATCGAAGCTTACACAACTCGTCTACGTAGCCACAAACTCTACAAGAACGCAGAAGCCACAGTATCACTTTTGACCATCACATCTAACGTTGCTTACTCTAAACAAACTGGTAACTCACCAGTCCACAAAGGCGTATACCTCAACGAAGATGGTTCTGTGAACTTGTCTAAACTTGAATTCTTCTCACCAGGTGCTAACCCATCTAACAAAGCTAAAGGTGGATGGTTGCAAAACTTGAACTCACTTGCTAGCCTTGACTTTGGTTACGCAGCTGATGGTATCTCATTGACAACTCAAGTTTCTCCACGTGCTCTTGGTAAGACTCGTGATGAACAAGTAGATAACTTGGTAACAATCCTTGATGGTTACTTCGAAAACGGTGGACAACACTGTAACTTGAACGTAATGGACTTGAAAGATGTTTATGACAAGATTATGAATGGCGAAGATGTCATCGTTCGTATCTCAGGATACTGTGTAAACACTAAATACCTCACTCCAGAACAAAAAACTGAATTGACACAACGTGTCTTCCACGAAGTTCTCTCAATGGATGACGCATTGAGCTAATCAAGTTCTTGAATAATAAAAAGGAACCCTCGGTCAAACGACTGAGGGTTGTTTTTTGGACTATTAAATTCCTTAAGTCAGGCACTGAAATATCTGACCGGGATTCAAAGATACTTGTTGAGTTGCGGGAGGTATTTGATGCTCAATGAAAATCAAAGTGCAAACTAGGAAACTAGCCGCAGGTTGCTCAAAACACTGTTTTGAGGTTGCAGATAGAGCTGACAAGGTTTGAAGAGATTTTCGAAGAGTATAAGTCAGTATCTGAAGTGTCTCACTTGTTTTAAAAAGAGTTGGTTGAGTTGAGAGATAATCAGAAATCATGACCACCCGTCTAACGGGTGGTTTGAACCAGAGCTATAAGCCCAAATTACCAGCCAGCGCCTAAAGACGC
>NZ_SPGF01000017.1 GCF_005844455.1 Streptococcus mitis
TGTTTTGTTCTTATTTTAATTATAAACCATGACATAAGAAAACGAGCATCTCTAACTACGGAAATGCTCGTTTTTTTGATAGTTAGAAGTGGGTTTTTGCCCAGCCTCGTAATTCTTGTGATAGCTGGATGATCCGTTGTTGCAACAATACCATCTTCATTAGTTTCAGAAGTCATAGTTAAACCATACTGATTGTTAACTTGTCCTTGTGCAGCACCAGACTTTCCAACAAGACCTTTCGCTTGTACTATACGAAGGTCTTTAATTTTACCAGAATCATCTGTTACACCAAATTCAAGATTTGTTTCTTCTCCTTTATAAACATAGATTTCTTTTGTAGCTGGATTAGAGAATGGAATTGTACCTTTTGGTCTTACGTTTAAAACTTTATTTTTTTCGATTGTGTCTACAGAACCATCTACATATGTTACAACAAGCTTACTAGGTTCAGTCGTTGATACTGCAACAGTATCAATTAATGAAGTAGGATTAGCAACTGGTGATCCACCTACAAATCGTGCATCCTTACTTTTTTTAGAATGTTCTAATTGCAAACTTGATTTAATTGATGTTAGCTCTGTTGGTGTAATATTATCAATATCATTAACTGTAATACGTCTTTCATCAGTTAAATCTTTAATGTCGTACTTATATGTTTGAGATTTAACAACCATTTTGAAGTAACCATCAGCGGTTTTATTGTTACCGCCCGATATTTGTTCTCCATTATCATTGAACAGTTGCAGATAGCGATCACCTAACACTGCATTTTGATTTTCATCTTTTGTATAATCTTTCAACTTTTTGAAAGTGTCGTTTGGTTTCCCAGTAATTTTTAGTGTTGCTGGTCCCTGTGTATCATTTACAATCGAAGTATACGTCCAACCAAATCCGTCGATTTCTTGAGCTTCAAGTGGATCAGATTGTTTCTTATTTTTGTTCATATACTGACCACTTCCACCTTTAACAGATGCAGAAGTGATTTTTCCAACAGTTGAATTCACAGCAATACTAATATCTGTGTCTTCTTCATTGTAGGCATAAATTTCTTTTTTAGCATCATCTGAGAACTCCAACGTATAACTCAAATTACCGACATTAACAGTTGTTGGCTCGTGTTTTGCAGCAGTCGCTGCTGTTCTGAACCCTTCACCTTTTTCCAACTCTTTACCGTTACGTGGATCACGAGAACCTGTGTTTTCAATAGCATTAGTGCCAGCTTTTGGTTCTGTGTTTTCTGCTTTTTTACCTAGAGTTGGAGTTGTTACTTCTGGTGCAGCTGGTTTTGTTGACTCTTCTGCAATTGGTTGTGCTGCTGGAGTTGATGGGCTCTCAGGGGCTGATTGTGAGTCGGTGGTATTAACAACCTGTGATCCCTGAATTTCAGGCTCTTGAGCTGATACAGCTCCATTACCTAAGAACATGAAAAGAGCAGCAACAGCTACACTAGCCGCTCCAAAGCTATATTTACGGATTGAGTAACGAGTTACCTTCTCACGACGTGAGCGTTCTACTCGACTCATAGAATGATTATTTTCCATCTATAAAGCCTCCTTTATATTATTAATTTTATAGCATTAGTTTAAATGATAATCTTAGCATGTAAAGACGCGGTACTATAAGTTAGTAAATACTCTACACCTACTCTTATCACCAACATGATACCACTATTATATACATAAAGCAAACATTTCGATTTTATACTTAATTAATCATTTGCAAAAAGCAAACCAGGAAACTAGCCACGGCTTGCTCAAAATACTGTTTTGAGGTTGTAGATAAGACTGACGAAGCCAGTCACATATATACGAAAAGGCGATGTTGACGCGGTTTGAAGAGATTTTCGAAGAGTATAAGAACAACTTCATTCACACTAACAAGACCTAAGATTCAAAAACAAAAAAAAACGAACAAAATAGAATTCTAACTGTCTAGAAAACTAGTTTTATTCGTTTTTTATGTTTAAGTCTAAACTTTCATTTCAAATTCTAATAACTTAACGCACTTCTGCATTGACTTTTTCTTCAAGTGATGCTTGGATTTTTTCCATGTAGCGTGCGACTTCTTCGTCCGTTAAGCTGTCTTCAGGATTTTGGAAAGTCAAGCTATAAGCCATTGACTTCATACCAAGTCCCAATTTCTCACCTGAAAAGACGTCAAAGAGTTTGATATCTGTCAAACGTTTCACGCCGGCAGCTTGGATAGCATCCACAATCACCGTATCCTCAGCATTAAGATGAGTTTTTGAAATCGTAAAACCACTTTGAATAAGAGTTGATTCAACCCATTGACTCCGACGGATTAAGTTGCTTTCGTGAATGCCAAAATCAGCCGCAATTTGTTCATAAGTACGGTATTCTCGCATGTATTGAAGAGTAGCTATGAGGAAATCTTCTAAGCTTAACTTGGGAGTTCGTCCACCTTTTGCGTGTTTATGTTGATAAGCTGTTTTTAACACAGCTAACATCTCTTCAAAAGTAGTGCGCTGAACACCAACAAGGCGCTTAAATCGTACATCAGTTAATGGTTTACTTGATTCATAATTCATAGTTTTATTGTATCATATTTTGTTTCGTAGGAAATCTAATATATATGCAAACTTTTCGACCTCAAATTTTCGCAAAAAAACGTTTTGAAAAAGTAGGAAATTTTCAGAAAGTTTAGTTTTGAATTTTTTTGCACATAGATATACATTCGATCGCTATATTATGCTATTGTATTTTGGTGCGATTTATACTTAATTGTAGAAGATATTGCATATATAATTATAATTCGAGTAAGTTTAAAAAACGAAAACAAGCATTAACTATTGGCCAAAAATAAAACATGCTACCTACTTCGATAACATGTCCCCATTCTCATTTATAGCAAGGCCTCAAACTCTGCGACGGTCATACCTAATTGTTCACTCGCAACCTCAGGTGTTAGAATACCTTGGCTGACTAGATTTACTAACATAGTGAAACTACCTTCAACTTTCCCACGCTCCAGTCCCTCTGCACGACCACGTTCTAATCCTTTTTCTTCAGCTTGTTCCAAGGCATAGTCCTGTGCTAACAAGGCTTGTTCTTCGCGCATACTAAAACTATGAAAAGCCAAGTCATCTGAGAAATAATTACTATCCACAATAGCAATTGCGTATACTGGTGCGATATGTTTGTAACTCTGGTGTATATCACCTTCACGTTGGCGAATTTTCTCTAGGTTTTGATTGACCTAACTGCATAAGTAAGCCCACAGGCGATTGATGAAAAAATTCTGATGATGTACCTGAATTTCAATAATAACCTGTGTCCCATTGTCCAACTCCGCTAAGACGTCTATACTAGTATAGAAATCCTGGGCCGAGTATGGCAAGGAAGGCAATACATGAATATTGCTTCCCTCCAAAATGGTCACATTTTTGGCTGGTAAGTCCAGCATATCGCGGATAAATTGACAAGTGACTTCTGGATTGCTAAAGATTTTCTTAGCAACCAAATCATTGGTTGGGCTGATGCCCGGATGACGTACAGTCAAATTGCTTCTCCTTTCATTATAGCACATTTTTAAATCTAGGTTTACTAGATTATCTGGCTCTATCTATTTATTCGGAAAAGGAAATGAATTGTTAAGATATTTTATCTCCGTTTTAACTGAAATATGAACCTTAGCAAGCAGTTGTCTATCCAAAGTCAGATTTAGATAGAGATTCAAAGTTCTACCAGTAGCCAAACTCAGAGTTAGTATGATCAGATTTTTTTAGTTGCCCCAGCTTGATCCTGACGGACTTTAAACTATACCATCTTATCAACAACTTTATCCACAGCTGTGGATAAAGTTGTTGATAACTAAACATCCTCAAAAGTTTCTTATTACATTGTTAAAAGTCTTAACTCTTCTCACTAACTACTATTCTCTACCAAAGCCCCTCCCCTCCTAACTAATAATTAAAATTCTCTCCTCGTCGACAAGTGATACTCAATGAAAATCAAAGAGCAAACTAGGAAGCTAGCTACAGGCTATACTTGAGTAGAGTAAGGCGACGCTGATGTGGTTTGAAGAGATTTTCGAAAAGTATAAAACAGTATTGTTTACAAAGATTAGCGTACTTCACCCTTGATATTTACTACATAGACTATCATTTCAAAAAGAAAAATCCCTAAACTCCAAATAGCAATAATTAATCATATCTATCCCCAGCTTGTCCACAATCTGTGGATAACTTCTGTGAATTATCCAATTTATAAGAACTCTTTTACTCTCAGTTGTCTATTATCTCTAAGGTTAATGAGATGTTCCCACTCTTATAAATCTGTGGAAAAGTCTGAAAATAACTCCATTGTCAAGAAACAATACAAAGCATACAAAAGAACCAAAAAACACCCCTCTGAATGTTCATTCCAGAGAGATGTTCCTTTTGTCTTAGCTATTGTAAATCGATTGTCTAAAGTCATCTGAATCTTTGAGATAAGCTTTATAAATCGCTTTTTTCAGTTTTTGAACGGGTGTTTCGATAAAGCTATAGGTGCGAGCTGTTGTATTGCCTGCCTTAATCTGTTTCAACTCCTCTTGGACAGCTTTCTGCATCAATTCACTTAACTTCTGACTTGTCAGACTTATTTGCTGACCTTCATATTGGATTGTCAAAGGTTTCAATTGATCAATCTTAGCTACTCTTTCCTTAAACTGTGCTTTTTTGAACTCAGCATAACTCTTACCATTCAAAACTTTATTGAAAATGTAAGTATCAGATAAAGGCTTGTTTTCAGCCTCTGCTGCTTCTTTAAATTGATTTGACACATAAGGAACAAATCCTTCATAATAGCCCAAAGCAGCCATCAATTCAAAGGCTTGTTTTCTAAAGGTGATATCCCCACTCATACCAGAGTCATTTTGACTAACACCATAAATGGTATCAAACATATCAACGGTATAATAACCATTTGCTGTAATTTTTCCTTTATCTGAAAAACCAGCAATGATATAACGATTGACCAGGATATGATTGTCAATCAAACTATCAATATCTGTTAATTTTTTGGCATCTTCTAAGGTCAGATCTTGAATTTCCTCACTCTTATGAGTCGGTTTAACCGCTGTATTACGGTAATCTACCCAAGTTCTAGGACCTGTTGAAGTAATCGGCATTATTTTTTTGAAATAACTCATCTTGTCTTCTGCAGATAAGCCTTTACTTGCCTCTGCTTCTAGGTAATCTAGAGTATAAAGGACATCAAAACTTCCCTTCATGTAAGATTGCAAATCTTCTGCCGTTTTAAATCGATCAGGTGTTTTATTGTAAAATCCATTCTTATCATTCTCATCATATACAAAGTTGAGATTGAAGTAAGTATCCTTTTCTGGATTATAGGAGTTTTCAAAAATACCACGCGCATAAAACTCTGCTCCTGTACCATCTCGACGACCGTGATTATTAAACAAGACCGTTCTATCTAGTAAGTGCGTCATTTCATGAGAATAAGTCGCTGAACCTCTATCATCCAGAACCCTATCTATAAAGTAACGGACACCTAATCCATTGGCCTCAGCTCCCACCTTACTTACTGGAGAATAGTAATTCATAGGAGTCATAAACTGGTCGACCCCCTTATCAGCTCCATTACCAGCATCTGATGACCAAGTGCTATCAATCTGTGCATTCGGATTACTTGTATATTTCTTCATCGTATCAATAATCAAGCGATTTGTCAGCAACTTATCACGATTTTCTGGTTTTGTTATACGATAAAGAGTATCAACATAGTTGGCTTGTTGTACAGCCGCCTTTTCAATTAAAGACTTGACTCTAGCAAGCTCAGTCTGATACTTAGTTGGATTAGACTGGGCAAGAGAAGTATCTATATAGGAACCAATATTACCATAGGTAATCGTCGCCATATTACTAATCACGTAAACATTTGGTTCTTTCACATTCAAAAGTCCCAAAATAGCAGCCATATTAGCCTCTTGTTTACGAGGATCCTTTTCCCCAGCTGTCAACTTGCTATATAGCCCGACATGCGCTGAAGGATTTTCCTTAGATGGTTTTTCAACAATCATAGCTTGGCTAGATTTTTTAAGCCAAGTATCCGCATCATCTGACGTAAAGAGTTGGCGATTGCTGTCTAAAAATTCCTTCAAACTAGCCTTACCAGTGATAGTAGATAAATATTTTGTAAATGTTTGAGGACTATTGGTCAATTTCATCTCTTCATAAGACATGGATCCTAATTTCTTCAAACTATCCAAGGCTGTCATTGTCTTATTGCCAAATGAACTTGGATTAAAGGCCAGAATATCACGAATATTCGTGTCCCCAAATTGAATATTATAAAAACGATTGATATAAGACAGTCCCAACAAGATCTGCTCTTTGTATTGCTCAAGCTCTTGTTTGACCTTGCTGCGATTTTCAGGGGTATCTCCTATAATCCCCAAAGTATGAGAGGCAATCTTTTTGAAACTTGACTCAGCTTGCGTCTTCGTCTGATCAAAGCTTTCTTGAATTGACAGTTTTTGAAGATACTCTGTGCGCAACATATCTTTGACTTCTTGGTCAGTGATATTTGGGTGTGTTTTTCTGAGCGCAATTCTCCTTGTTATAATATCTCGAGGATCATAGGTAGGCTCTAACTGTGCTTTTAGTTTACTGTCATTTAAGAAATCTACTGATCTCACGCTTGTGGTAAGAGCAGACACATCCACAGCATCTTCTCTCTCACTATTAGCTGGAAGCAAGTGTGGTTTATCCTCCTGACTACCAACTAAAACAACTCTCGGTTTCATTGGTTTTGTTATTTGACTCACTTCCTGAGGATTAATCAATTCACCAGTTTGTTCATTGATAGCGTAGGTTCTGGTAAGTGTATTCTCACCAACTTCTCCTTCAGAGACTACCTTTTCTATATTTTTAGCAAGTGAAGAATCCTCTCTTCGCTCCTCAGTAACAGCAATCGGTTGTATTACTTTTTCCACATTACCAACTTGAATCACTTTATCGACTGCTGGATTTACTTGTTTAGTAGTATCAGATACCGTCACCTGACCTGTTGCCTTGTCTAGTTGATAAGTCGTCCTAGTTTCCACCGAACCATCACGCCCTACAACCGCTACTTCCTGTCGTCTGAACTCCAAAGCAGGATTCATCTGGTAAATCGTTTTATGAGATAGGACAGTAGTTTCTACACTCGGTTTAGTTCCAACTTCTACAACTTGATCAACCTTGTTAGCTACTATTTTAACAGTTTTATTCTCAGAAATATTTCCACTTACTTGATCTTTAGTATAGGTAGTAGTAACTTGTTCTTGTCCCTCAACACCCGGAATTTTTACTCTTGTAACACCGTGGTCTAGTGCCTCATTCTTTTCATAAATGGTTTCATAAAAAACAGCTTTGGTCTCTACTTTGGTCTGAGGAAGTTGAGTGTCTTCTTTATACTCTGGGAGAGCCTCCTGTATCTCCGGCTCACCGGAAACACCACCTTCATAAGACGGGAGGGGTGGTTCTACCAAGGACTCACCGGAAACGCCTCCCTCATAAGATGGAAGGGACGGCTCTACCAACGATTCGCCGGAAACGCCACCTTCATAAGACGGAAGAGACGGCTCTACCAACGATTCGCCGGAAACGCCACCTTCATAAGACGGAAGAGGTGGTTCTACCAAAGATTCACCAGAGACGCCACCTTCATAAGACGGAAGAGATGGTTCTACCAAGGACTCACCGGAAACACCACCTTCATAAGATGGAAGAGGTGGCTCTACTAACGATTCGCCGGAAACGCCACCTTCATAAGACGGAAGAGACGGCTCTACCGAAGGATCGCCGGAAACACCACCTTCATAAGATGGAAAAGGTGGTTGGACTTCTGGGGCTGTACTTATGCCATTTTCTTGAGGTCCCTTCTCTTTTGTCCCGACCAGAATCACCTGAGTAACTGGTTCACGAAGCACTTCTCTCCCTACTTCATTTCTCGTAACAATACCATCGATAACCCTTACTTCTGTTAAGATTCGTTCTTGTCCCTTGGTACCTTCTATAGAAATTCTTTTTTCTCCCTTCGCCAGAGTTGGGTCAGACTGCAATTGAGTTTCAAACTCTATCTCCCCTATCCTAACTTCCAGTTCTGGCTTGTCTTCAATAACAGTTTTCATTCCTTCATCGGGTACCTTTTTAGACTCAATACTCATACTTTTTTTAGGAGTTGGATTTAAAACAGGCTCAACTGCATAAGATGGTTGAGGAGATTGCACAAGGTCTTCAGTTGAACTAAAATGAGATGCAGTCTGTGGTACAATCTTCTTAGACTGAGATTCTGAACTGTCCTCCTTTTGAGATAATTCTGGCGATTCTACCTTATCAACAGAAAGTTCCTTGCTACCACTATCTCTTACCAAATAATATCCCGTAAATTCATATCCTTGGACTATTTCAGGACTTGGTAGAAACTGACCTTCTACTCTCTTAACAAGGGCTGGTTGCAATTCTACCAGATTTTCAAAAGCAGAAATGGAGGCTCCCCAGCCACCAACAGCAAAGACGGTCACAAGGAAGTAAGACGCTCCCTTTTTTCTCTTGATTAAAGTGAAGGAAAGCAATAATAATCCTGCTCCCAAGATAAACATCCCATCATTAGAAAACAGACCTGTTTCTGGTAATCTTGTAGCCAATTTTCGATAGATAAAGTAGTATTTTTTCCCCTCTTTTACCTCAATCTTATTTTCTTCAAACCATTGCAACTCAGATTTCAGCTTTTCAGATAAATCCTGCTCATCCAAATAATGACTTGAAATTAGTGTTGAACTCGTTTCTGTAGCCTGTATAGGTTGAGCACCCATACCAGCAAAAAATAGACTCGCTCCTAGCAAGACCGAACAAGCTCCTATTGTATATTTCCTCAAAGAAAAACGCTGCTTTCTCTCAAATTGAAATTCTTTCATCCCATATCCTATCATTCATTATTACTGTATATTTAGTATATCAGAAATAGTTTGTATTCACAAATCTTTCTAGTTATTCCCTTATTATTCCAAATTAAGGGAAACAACATACAATAATTTTAGTTAAATGTATATCGATGTTCTTTGCTTTTCTTAACAAATGCAATGCAAAAAGATCCTGTTGCCAAGCTCTTTAATCTATTATTTCTTCTCAGCACGGAGGGCTGACAAGATTTGTGTACGGATATCATCCACACCATTTGGTGTATTTGGTAAAAAAATGGTTTGATTTCCTTTAGAGGCAAATGTATTCAAGGTATCCAAATATTGGTTGGTCAAGAGGATGGACATGATTTGCTCTTCTGTCATGCCAACATTAGCTTCCTTGAGTTCGGTGATAGACTCTGCCAATCCATCCACAATCGCCTTACGTTGTTGGGCAATCCCCACACCATGAAGGCGGTCTTTTTCTGCTTCGGCTTCAGCTGCAGTGACAATTTTAATCTTGTCAGCTTCCGCCAATTCTTGCGCTGCGACTCGCTTACGTTGCGCTGCATTGATTTCATTCATGGATTGCTTGACTTCTGCATCAGGTTCGACCTTGGTAATCAAGGTTTTCACAATAATGTAGCCGTAAGTAGTCATTTCTTCTGCTACTTGGTGTTGAACTTCAAGGGCAATCTCGTCTTTTTTCTCAAACAATTCATCCAAGGTTAATTTTGGAACAGAAGAACGAAGGGCGTCTTCAATATAAGATTTAATCTGAGATTCTGGACGCATAAGTTTATAGTAGGCATCTGTCACGCTCTGCTCATTGACACGGTACTGAGTCGCCACATTCATCATAACGAACACATTGTCCTTGGTCTTGGTCTCAACCACAATATCGCTTTGCAACAAACGCAACTGAATCCGCGCTGCAATCGAGTCAATCCCAAAAGGCAAGCGAATATGAATACCGCTATTGGCAACCTTTTGGTATTTCCCAAAGCGTTCAATAATCGCCACCGACTGCTGACGAACCACATAAACTGTACTCAGTGTGACTATCACCAATAGGAGCACACAAACCACCACAAAAATCATCAAAAATGTTGCCATTATCGTGACCTCCATCATTATTTTTCCTGTATTATAGCACATTTAAAGAAGGCTGTGCAGTTTTTACTGCGATTTTTCCTGAAATGTCAATAATTAGAGGTGAATTGTCACATTGTCGTCTAATTTCTGGCTAAAACAACTCTTTATAAAAAGCAATCGTTTCTTCTAAGGTTGGCATAAATGGATTTCCTGGTGCGCAGGCATCAATCAAGGCATTCTTAGAAAGGTATTCAAAGTCAAAGTCTTTTTCTTCAATACCAAGCTCAGTCAGTTTCTTAGGAATACCTACTGTTTCAGACAGTTTCTCAATTTCAGCAATTGCATAATCAGCACACTCTTCATCTGATTTACCTTCCACATGAAGTCCCAAGGCCTTGGCAACATTGCGGAAAGCTTTCGGAACACGTTTAGCATTTTCACGTTCGATAACTGGTAGCAACATGGCACAGCAAACACCGTGTGGCAAATTATATACTGCGCCAAGTTGGTGAGCCATTGAGTGAACATAGCCCAGACCTGCATTATTAAAGCTCATACCACCGAGGAAGATGGCATTGACCATGCCTTCACGCGCTTCAATGTCATGTCCGTTTGCCACTGCACGAGGAAGGTATTCCTTGATAAGCTCAATAGCTCCAATAGATAGCTTCTTGGTCACATCATAAGCTCCTGGTGTTACCAAAGCTTCAACAGCGTGCGTCAGAGCATCCATACCTGTCGCTGCAGTCAAGCCTTTAGGCTTAGAGAGCATCAATTCCGGGTCATTAACAGAAATCAAGGCAAGGCTATTCTTATCAACCATGACCATCTTAACCTTGCGTTCTTCATCGGTAATGACATAGTTAATGGTAATTTCTGCAGAAGTTCCTGCTGTTGTATTGATAGCCACAACTGGCAAGCCTTTTTTAGCAGACTTATGAAGCCCCTCATAATCCTGTGGTTTTCCACCATTTGTCGCTATGATAGAGATACAACTAGCTGCATCCTGTGGAGAGCCCCCACCAAGACTGATAATAAAGTCACATCCATGCTCTTCCAAAGCAGCAACCCCATCTGTGACATTCTTACAAGTAGGGTTTGGCTCTACATCACTAAAGATGACATATTCGATCCCTTCTGCATCTAGCGGTTTTAAAACCTTAGGCAAAATGTCACTGCCTTCGATGAACTTATCTGTCACCAAAAGCGCCTTTTTATAGCCAAGTTACTTGATATAAGGACCCACTTCATTTACAACACCTTTTCCAATAAGGTTGACTGCCGGAACATAAAATGTAGCCATATAATTTTCCTCCTGCGCCTCCGCGCTATTTACTTAACATCATTATATTACTTTTTGTATTCGTTTTCAAATATTTGTGAAATGTTTAACAAATGTTTTTTAAAGGGATAGGAGGGACGTAAGTTCACCTCCTATATACACAAGTTTTATTTATGTAGTGGCCCCAACAACTGACATGCACGATAGTCCGCTGATTCTAAATCTTCTGTTCCAAATAAAGACCAATTTTTAGGTCTAAAGATATCTTCCTCAGGTACATTATGCATATTGACAGGAATTCTCAACATAGAAGCCAAGGTAATCAGGTCTGCTCCAATGTGTCCATAGGTTATCGCTCCGTGATTGGCTCCCCAATTATTCATGACATCATAGACAGACTTGAAAGCCCCTTTTCCTGTCAAACGTGGAGCAAACCAAGTAGTTGGCCATCCTGGATCTGTACGATTATCTAAAGTATGGTGAACATCTTCAGGAAGTTCAAGTGTGTAACCTTCTGCAATTTGTAGCACTGGACCAACCCCTTTTAGAAGATTGAGACGTACCATTGTTACTGGCATATCGCCCTTCGTCAAGAAACGAGTTGAGAATCCTCCTCCACGGAAGTATTCGCGGTTTGCTGGTGGAAAGTCTGTGTTTTCAAGCATAGCTTGTACTTCACTTTCACCTAACTCCCAGAATGGTTTAATAACAGGTTTGCCATCTCGAGTAGCTTGACCTGTACCATCCAATGTACAAGAGCCAGAGTTGATTAGATGTAAGAATCCATCTGCAGCACGACCATCTAAAGTATGTCCTGTTACACGTTCAACAGCCTCGGGACTCCAATAAGTACGCACATCAGCAAAGATTTGTGGAGTATTTGTTAATAGATAATTAAAGAGCATAGACACACCATTTAGTGAATCATTCTCTGTAGCAAATACAAATGGTTTTCGAATACCATTCCAGTCAAACTGAGTATTGAGGAAAGTTTCCATAAAGTCCCCATTTGGGAAATGGTCTGTCCACTGGCGTTGGCCCTGGAAACCAGCTACTAAAGCATGGTGACCAACTGCTTCTTCCTCAAAACCAAGCTCTGCTAAACGAGGATTCCCCTGCATAAGATCTCGACCAATCATGAACATTTTTACCACAAATTCCCATTGTTTTTCTTTCTCTTCTTTAGAAAGAATCAAATCTTCACGATTTCGGTCAACGCCTTCTTTGATATGTTCTTTTACCCAAACCATAGCACGTTCGAACTCTTCTGGGTCATAAATACCACGGTCAATACGGCGCGTGAACTCCGTCATATCTACCGATTCATTTCTCATTCCTAGGTATTCTTGGAAGAAATCTGGATTTACAATAGAACCGCCAATCCCCATTGAAACACTACCCATTGATAGATAAGCGGTGTCTCTCATCAAGCCAGTTGCAAGAGCTGCACGCGCATAACGTAAAAGTTTTTCTTTGACATCTTCTGGAATATCTGTATCACTAGCTTCCTGAACATCTCTACCATAAATCCCAAAGGCTGGAATCCCTTTTTGAGCATGTGAAGCTAGTACAGCTGCAAGATAGACAGCTCCTGGGCGTTCTGTTCCATTAAATCCCCAAATAGCATGAGGAATATCTGGAGACATATCCATAGTTTCACTACCATAACACCAGCATGGTGTAACTGTAATTGTTGCGCAAACATTTGACTTTTTAAACAACTCATGTGAAGCAGCGGCCTCTGGAACACGACCAATGGTAGATGGAGAAAGCACGCATTCCACAGGTTCTCCATCTGGATATTTCAATGTACTTGAAATAAGATCTGCCACACTTTTAGCCATGTTCATTGTTTGTACTTCAAGTGATTCGCGTACACCTTGACGACGACCATCAATAGTCGGACGAATACCAATACGTGGATGTTGGATCATAATATTTTCCTCTTATTTTTCTGTTTCTTTTATACTACCATCACCATTATATTTACGGTAGCCTGGATAATAATTTTTAAAATTACTTATAAGTATAAACCTCTACCTCTGCCAAACTTAAAGGAATTCCTGCGTTTCTCAAAGAAATTCTAACCTTTTTTCCCTTCAGTCCTTTTAAGTCTATGGATAGATTATTGCTTTCTAAACTGTCAATATGTTGTGTAAAAATTTCATGATCATTTGAATCATATATAATAATATCAAAATTTGATAATCTCTGAATTTCAGCATCTGTTCTATTATAAATAATTAACTTTTCTAATTCTTCGGTTTGTGCTAAATCTATCTCCCACCATGAAGGAGAATCTCCTTTGGTATGAGTCACTGAATGATGACCATAATCTCCGTTTTTATTTCCATCAACTGCTAGACGAGAAAAACCATTGTAATCCGTTGAACTCTGTCTAGTTTCTTTTGTTAATGCAATATTAGAAAGTTTCTTCGGAGTTCTCTTTGAACCATAGACTTCAACTTCCGCTAAACTTAACGGAATAGCTGCTGATTTTAATTCTATTTTGACTAGCTTAGCCCCTACAGAAGGTACTTTTAAAGATAACAAACCATCAACTACTTTATCAAAATGTCTTCTAAAAACTTCTTCTCCTGATGAAGATAGAAAAATAACATCAAAATTAGATAAACGCTGAGGTTCGGCATCTGTTCTATTATAAATATCAACTTTAGAAACCGTAAACTCTTCTCCCAGATCGACCTGCCACCAAGCATTAGAATCTGCCTTAGTATGAGTCACCGAATGATGTCCGTAGTCTCCATCTTTATTACCATCAACTGCTAAAGCAGCTACACCCTCATAATTGGTTGAACTTTGAGTAGCTACCTTATTTGTAGAGACTACTTTATCTTCTGTTATTTTATCTATATCCTCTTCAGATTGCTTACCATCTGATTCTCTAAAAACCTCTACTTCTGCTAAACTCAAAGGCACACCACTCGTTAGTAATTTAACTTTAATATACCTTGCTCCTTTTTCTTTGAAATCTAGACTAACAGATTCACCCGACAAACTATTAACATGTTTCTTAGCAACTTCGTTTCTATTATTGTCATATAGAATCACATCAAAATTAGATAGTCGTTGAGTCTCAGCATCTGTGCGATTATAAATTTTAACAAGCCCAACTTTATCCATTTTTTTCAAATCGACTTCCCACCAAGAGGGATTATCTGCCCTAGTGTGTGTTACCGAACCAGAGTTAAAATTACCATTTCTGTTACCATCCACAGCTCTATTAGGGTCTCCATTGTAATCTACAGAACTTTGTGTTGTTGGTTTTGCATATGCTATATTCAAATTACCATCATTAAATTTATCTGGTGTTGGGAAAGAGACTGGGCCTGTCCCCTCAGTATTTATAGACATCTCTACCATTCCATTATGATTAACCGTAATGGTATAAACATGGGTATTCTCATCCCAATTTTCTGTATAAGTATAATGATTTTTATCGCCACTTATATTTATCTGAGGTTTATGACCAGTATGCCCCTTTAATGTAAGTGTTGTTGTCCTAAAGTCATTATCTACAGGATTGATGGAATAATTTTTGCTTATCCAGTTCGCTAACTCTAATTCTTCTTTCTTCCAACTTTTTGATGCATCAAAATTTCCTGATAATGCCCACATAGCTGTCTTATCTGTCCTGTAATTGTTCAATAAAATATGTAAATTATTTGGATTTTCTTTAACAACAGCGTAAGTATGTGGCGTCAAATCTAACGATAACGACTTTGTATTATTAGTATACATAGGCAACATTACTTGCTGATTTTTATTAATGTTAGCATTACTATTATAAATATACCAGGAATTACCTACACGCTGAGCATACCCATCTCCTTCATAAAGTTTTGGATAAAGCGAGTTTAAATAGTTGACTTTACTAGACAATTCCTCACTATTTTTAGTCAAAATTTTTGCATTAGGGAATATAGATGAAATCTTTTCCTTATCAATTTTCTCATGTATTACAGGAAGAATATGGTATCTCCCATTATTATATAAAGGCATTGTTTCATCATTCGAATAAAGTCCTTGATAAAATCCGTTTAATGAACTAATCCTACCTTCTCCATTCCAAAATACAGCTTTTGTTCTATTTACAACTTCTTCCTTACTTGGAGCTGGATTTTGTATAGCATGTCTAAAGAAAGGAATAATACCTTTAGTAAATGCTGGAGTTGGTACATCATTTGTCATAAATGTATACGCGGCACATTCGAAATTATAAACTGTGCCTCCCCCAGTATATACATTCATCATTTCCATAGCAATCATTGATTCTGGTTCCGATGCATAGGATCTCATATCCCTAGCTCTTCCAGTTTCAAATGTGTTTGTATAATGTTTTTCCCACCATTTCCATGTATCTGTTGATGAGCCCCAGTTATCACATAAGCCACTCAACCAAAATCCACTAACGATAGAATCTGTACCCGCATCATCTCTTATTGGCGTATTTTTAGTTGCCAACACCAAATTTTTATGATATTTTTGACTCGCTTCAAAGAATGTCGAATCATTCATAATAGTTTCCCAGAACCATTTTTCATGATCGTGCCAGATAAAATGCGCTCCATATTTAGCACAAACTTCCAAATATTTCGCACTATGCGGAGCTAACTGATTATTGTAAATCCAATAATTCTCAATATTTAAAACACCTTTTAATACACTATACTTTTGGAATTGTTCATCTAACCACTCTGGAGGAACTGTATTACGCTCTCCAGCTGACATAATAACCAAGAAAACTGGAATGTTTAGACTTTGAGCTTCCTCCAACATCTTGACATACCATTCTCTCAATTCTTTTGTATCTCGTGGAATACAACTTGTTGGTTTACAGACTTTTGCAGGATGAAGTTCAATCGCTGCATATGGCTTTACATCTTCAGGAATCGCTTCCCATGCTCCCTTCAATGTGTTCCCCCACCATAATCCGTTACCATTATCATTGCCATACAACGGAGAAAGCAACAATGGTGATTCATTGTTAATCGTCGTTCGCATTTGAACACGATTATCAGCCTTAACTCCTGCTAACAATCCAAAACATAACATCCCAATACATACAAACAGTATTGTGATTAATTTTCTTTTTATTTTTTCTTTATTCATGACTTATACCTAAAAATTTAACTCAATAATTTTTTCTGAATTAAATACTAATTCAATGTTTTGTACATCAGTATTTTTGCCATATATTCTTACTCTTACTTTTTGATCTTTATCTCCTCCTTCCAACTTTAGGAATGTTATATCCCCATTTTTCCAAGCAAACGATACCTTATATCCTCCTCTTACTCTGAAACCTTTCACTTCTCCTTCTGACCAAGCAGAAGGTAAAGCTGGAATTAGTGATAACCAATTATGATGGCTCTGTACTAATAATTCACAAATTCCACTCACCAAACCTAAATTACCATCAATTTGAAATGGTGGATGGTCAAGAAATAAATTGCCAAGAGTCGCATTATTTAACAAACCATTAATCTGGTTATAAGCAGGTTCTCCTTGATATAGTCTCGCAAAAAAATGAATCAGCCATGCAGCGCTCCAACCTGTTTGTGTACTAGCATGCAAACCACTTACTAACCAATTATTAATCGCTTGCTCCCTATCCTGTGAAGATAAAAAGTTAGCGTTTGATAATCTCCTATTGATAGTAATTTTAGCTGCTTCTGCTAATTCCGGAGTTTTATGAATATCAATCTCATTATAAGGATAAAGCCCAAATAGAGGTGAAATGTGTCTATGCCCAGGCTCTACTTCTTCATAATCTTCTAACCATTCTTGGATTTGCCCATTACTACCTATTTTTGTTTTAGGTAGTTTCTTTTTTAACTCCTTCACACGACTAATAAAATCCGAATTGTCTCCTAATTGTTTTGCAATTCCAATGCATGAGTCACAAAAATATCTTAGAACTTGATTATCAATTGTAGATGATAGACAAGCATTTCCTTCCGTACCATTTTTTAAACGATATTTATTTTCCGGTGAAACACTTGGACCTGTCATCAAGTAGCCGTCCACCTCAAATAAATAATCTTCAAAGAAAAGAAATGCTTCTTTTATCATTTCAAAATGTTCCGTAAGAATACGCTCATCTTGAAAATATAAATAGTGTTCCCAAATATGAGTACATAACCACGGAATAGTTAATACCCAAATTGCAGCCCCCATAGCATGAGATTGGGGAGCCGTATCGCCAAAACCATCCGTATTATGATGTGCTGTAAAACCTCTAGCTCCATACATTTTCGTAGCGGTTAGTCTTCCCGGTTCTCTCATTCTTTCGAGCATATCAAATAATGGATATTCTACTTCTGGTAGATCACATGGCCCTACCATCCAATAATTCATTTGAGTATTAATATTAATTGTATATTTAGAACCCCAAATTGGATTTAATTCATCACACCATATTCCTTGAAGATTGGCAGGTAAACCATTCGGCTGACTAGACGATATTAGCAGATATCTTCCATAATGAAATAGCAAGTTAGTCAAGTAGTTACTATACTTTTTAGTGTTTTCAAGAAGTAGATTCGTTGGAATGCTCAGACAATCTTTACTATAGTGTAGTTTAAAATCAACTCTATTAAATTGCTCCTGATATTTTTTTACATGTTCATCTTTTTCTGTAAAGTAATCAATACTACTAAATTCTCCTTGAAGAGAAGAAATATCTATGTCTCCCCAATAATCCGTCATTGATTTGAGATAAAGAAATACCTCTGTAGCATTCCGAATAACTATTGTCTCTCCCAATACACTTACTTCACCATCCGTAACCTTAGAATGACATACTACTTTAAACTGAACACCTTTTCTACCTCCAGCAGAGGCTGACATTAAAATTGTATTTGAATCCAGTTTAGATACTTCATCATTAAACCGTTTATTTCTACCCAAATTAATGTTTAAATTTAATGTGTTTTGAACTGATGACACTATACGGCAACATAAAATATTCTTATTAAAACTCGTAAAATATTCTCTTTTTATTTGTAAATTACAACTATTAGGCTCAAACACAACATTAGAAATAGCTGTATCTAAATCTAGCTCTCTTTCATACAATGAAAGAGCAGAAGGCTGAATATCTATATGCTCAATGTAAAGTTCCCCAAGTAATTCATAGTGGCTTTGATCTCTTGGAGTAGCAAACATTGTTAATTTTATCAATTCTTCAGCTTTCTGAATTTCTCCATCTAACAGATATTCCCGAATTTTTTTAAGATACAATAGTGAGTCTGGATTATTTCTATCTGACTTTCCTCTATACCAAATAGTCTCATCATTTAGTTGAATACATTCTTTTGTAGCTGAACCATAAATCATACCACCTAAATGACCGTTCCCAATCGGCAAGGCTTCATTCCAATTTGAGGCAGCTTTCTTATACAATAATTTCAC
Source organism: Streptococcus mitis (assembly GCF_005844455.1). Taxonomy (GTDB): domain Bacteria; phylum Bacillota; class Bacilli; order Lactobacillales; family Streptococcaceae; genus Streptococcus; species Streptococcus mitis_BF. Next base: position 18,722 of record NZ_SPGF01000017.1, read on the forward strand.
TCTTTACCTCTCTTCCAAAATGGAGGTGATATCCCAAATACCACCTCCACACTTTCTACTACTTCAAAATTCCTAAAACAACTAGGATAACTCCAATAGCCATAACACTAAAGATTAGTACAACTGGATTCTTTCCTTTTCTAATTAATTTACACATTAATAAAGTCAAAGCCATAGGGATAAATCCTGGAATTAATTTTGTAATCATTTCTTGAACAGAAATAACAAGTTCCCCTTGCTTAAATTCTAATCCAAAATTAATACCAACCATTGATGGAATCAAACCACCCACTAGTACTAGCCCTAATGCTGTCGCCATACTCGTAACGCGATTCAATGTCCCTTTTGTATTATTTTCTTGTATAAGACTAGAACCCTTAGTATAGCCATATTTCAAACCGAAATATTTGACAGGAATATTAATAACATTAAACAATATTAAGGCGATAAAGATACCTAAAGCACCGCCGTCTTTGGAATAAGACGCACCAATACTAAAACAGATAGGAACTAGTGTCAGCCAGAACAAACTATCTCCTAGACCAGCCAGCGGCCCCATCAAGCCAACTTTAATACCAGTAATTGAATCTGCACCTTCATTTCCTTCTTGTTCTTCCATAGCGGAAGTAACTCCAAGAATAAATGGTGCCGCTGTTTGATGAGTATTGAAAAACTCAAGGTGACGTTTCATAGCAGGAGATGCTGAATCTTTGTCTGGATATAGTTTTTTCAATACTGGAAGAATTGTATATAGAAAACCTAGGTTCTGCATTCTCTCATAGTTCCATGAAGAACCATACATAAAACTTCGTTTGAAAACTTTTTTAAGTTCAACTTTAGTTACTTTATTATTCATCATAGATCAAGATCCTCCTCAACATCACTATTTGAAGTTGTTTCTTGTGGTTTACTTCCAATCATATCGTAGAAGTATGCTACCGCAATACCAACTAGTGAGATCCCAATGGTTGACATTCCTCCATACACAGAACAAATGAAGCCAATCAACAAGAATACCCACATATTTTTCTTGAGCATCATATTTAAAAGCATACCAAAACCAATTGAAGGTAGTAAAGCACCTGCAGAGTTAAGTCCCTGCATAACGATTGGTGGAACCTTAGCAAACAAGTCTGCCACATATTCCCCTCCAAGCATAATAGCTAGGAAAATTGGCACAATTTTAAACAACGTGATTAAAACCAAACTTGAATAATGATAAAAACCAATCTTTGAATAATCTCCGTTTTTAGCATCATTATCAGCTTTTTTCACAAAATAAACATCTAAAGTTTTTGCAAGAACATCCAACTGTTGGGTAGCAACTGCAATTGGAACTGCTATAGCGATACCAGCAGTTTCTCCTTGACCAGATAAAATACCAAATGCAGTACCAATAATCGCACCTGAAATAGTATCTGGTGGAGTGTAACCTCCAATACCTGTTACACCGAGCCAAGTTAATTCAAGAGCTGAACCAATAAGAACACCTTGGGTGAAATCTCCTAAGACTAATCCAACCATTGCACTTGTAACTAACGGACGGTGAATCATAAATAACGGTCCATTATAGTCAATAGTGGCAATAATCCCAACTAATGTCACCAGTAATGCTTGTGTGAATAGCATATACTGTACCTCCTTAAATTATTTTTATAAAAATTTTTCCAACATTGTAACTTTATCATTGGGAACCATTTGAATTTCAACTCTTGTTCCCTTATCAACTATTTTCTTAAAATAATATTTGTCTTCTTCACCTAGAGCTACACCTCCAGTTACCTTTTCATTTTCCTCCGTTTTACTCATCTGTCCTACATTGAGGTACTCCAATTTTAAATTTCCTTCAATAGAATCATACACATCTTTTGGATTTGTATATATCAGCATTGTTCTCTTTTTTATTGGCACAGAGTTTAAAACTTCCACAAACCGTTTTACACTAAAGAAAACAATTTTTAAACCTACCGGTGCAGAAATCTTTAAAATAGATTGTCGTGTTTTATCTTCTGAGATGCGATCATTAACAATGATAACTTGCTCAATATCATACTTTTTTAGCCACGTAGTGACAACTTGACCATGTACCAGACGGTCATCAATACGAACAAACTCTATAGACATAAATCCTCTTCCTCCTCTACGTTAAGTTGTTGTTTAACATTAAACAAACTATTTTGAGCATTTTGAACAATTTCTTCTAAATTGATTTTTGAATCATAACTTGATATTAATTCCACTAGGAGAGGAATATTAAAACCTGTTACAATATCAACTGAATCCAAATTTAAAAACTGTGACAAAGCCACATTATTAGGACTTCCTCCAATCAAGTCAGTCAAAACGATAACCTCTTGATTTGAGTCTAACAGTTCATCCACTTGATTTTTAAAATAATGCTCAAACTCTACAATATTCTCTCCAGGCATCAAACCTAATGTTCTAACTCTATCATTTGTTGTCTCACCAACAAACATTTCTGCTGTCATGAGAGCTCCACTAGCAAAATCACCATGACTGGCAACTAAAATTCCTCTATTAAACATTTTCTCTTTCAACAACTACTCCTTTCTTAAGGATAATATTAGCATAAAGTGAAGTTTCTCCTGTAGCTACAATAGCATAAGCTTTCTTACTACGTTCATAAAAATCTTCTCTTCTAAGATAAGTAATCGTTTTAAGATCTGTACCATGACCTTCAATCATCTGTCTATAGGTACCCCATATCTTAGGAATATCATCCCCCGAAACAACGTTCATAAACTGAATTGAACTATCAACGTAACTATCTAATGGCATTAAATACAGAATAGACTCTAATAATTCGGGAATATTTACACCATCACAACGAATTAACTTATTCGCACATGAGGCAGAAGGATAGTTCGCGTCAGCTAATACTATTTCATCTCCATGTCCCATTTCCATTAAAGTATTCAATAAATCTGGAGAAATATTCTTCGGTATATGTTTTAACATTAATATCCTCCCTATTTTCTCTGACCGTATGTTTTAAATTTTTCTGCCATTAAATCCATCTCCTCATCAGGAAGAACTACTGGCTCTCCAAAATTCTTAGCTAAACAATAAATTTTTGCACAATATTCAACTTCTTCAACAATATTAAATGCATTCAATAAATTTTGTGCACCTGCTAAAATTCCATGATTCGCTAGTAAAACTGCTCTACGACCTTCCATTGCTTTAGCTGCATTCACAGCTAATTCTTTCGTACCATATGTTGCATACTCAGCTACCCGAACATCTTTCCCTGCCACTGCAATCATATAATGACTCGCCGGAAGTGGTTCTCTGAGACAAGCTAATACTGTTGCATAAGTTGTATGAGCATGGATAATTGCATCGATATCATCACGAGTTTGATATTGAATCAAATGCATATACCACTCGCTAGATGGCAAGCGTTCTCCCTCTACAACATTTCCATTAATGTCCATCACTACAATATCGGATTCTTTGATTTCAAAGAAATCAATACCCGACGGAGTAATTGCCATCAATTGTTTTTCACGATCGAAAACACTGAGATTCCCACCTGTTCCTTTCGTCAAATCTGTTTCTACTAGCTTCTTACCATATTTAATTAATTCTTGTTTTACATCTGACATTCTTGTCCTCCTTATATCAAAACACTAAAGATTTTTCAATTCACCAATTATCCCCCCTTCTTGTACAAAACTTAAGAAGGGGGAGGGAGGCAAATTTACAAACTCTCAATCTTTTTAATTCTTTTGGGAGTAATAACTCTCTAATTGTAGGAACTCCTCAATAACATGGTGAGTTTCCTCCATCCCTTTTAATTGTCCCATAGCTATGAGCTGCACAACAAGATTTCCCACAGCTGTAGCTTCAGTTGAACCTGTAAGAACCTCTTTACCAGTTCTATCAGCAATCATTTGATTAAAGTAACTGGCTCTAGCACCTCCTCCAATCACATATATCCTCTTATAAACCTTATGAGTTAGTTTCTCTAGTAGCTCTATCGTTTTCTTATACGTTTCAGCTAGGCTTTCATAAACGATTTTAAATAGTTGTCCATCTGTCCACTCTCTAGTTTCATGATGATAAGCTAGATATTCTGTCAAAGTCTTGTACATATCAGATTCGGTTGCAAATTCAGGTGATTCAGTATCAATCAGAGGAAGATCTTCTTTTTCTTTCTCTATCATTGTTTTTATATCACCAAAAGAATAGGCTTTCCCTCTTCGTTCAAATGAACGTCTTAGTTCCTCTATAATCCACAACCCTGTACAATTCTTCAAAAAAGTAATCACTCCATCTTTGCCTACCTCATTTGTAAATCCATAACTGAACGATTCGGTACTAAGAATAGGTGAAGAAAGCTCCACTCCAACCAAAGACCAAGTCCCTGATGAAATAAATAAACTATCTTCTGTCTTAGGTACTGAGACAATCGCGCTTGCTGTATCATGACTACAAACATTCACAACAGGAATATCGCCTAAACAATACTCATCTTTTATCCTACCAAGAACATTTCCCTCTGAAACAATTTCAGGAAGTAAAGATGAATCCAATTCAAATAGTTTTAAAATATTCTGATTCCATTTTTGAATCCTAGGATCAAATAATTGAGTTGTTGAAGCAATGCTTTTTTCTGTAGCAAACTTACCTGTCAAGAGATAATTAAACAAATCTGGCATTAAAAGAATCTTATTGGTCTTATAGAAAGAGTCAGGAGATTCTTGACGTGCCTTAAAGAGTTGAAACAAGGTATTTATCTCCATAATCTGATTTCCTGTCTCTGAATACAGTTTTTCTAATTCAGTAATTTCAGATATTTCCTTTAACACTCCTTTTGTTCTTTCATCACGATAATGAACAGGTTGTGATAACAGCTTACCTTCATTATCAATCAGTCCAAAATCAACTCCCCATGTGTCAATACCGATAGATAAAATCTTGTAACTAGTATTAGCCAAGCGGATGCTTTCAAGAATTTTAGCTAGTAGAAAGTCAACATCCCAAGATAAATGCCCTTTTACTCTAATAGGTAGATTAGAAAAGCGATTTATTTCTTCCATTACTAGTTTATTTTCAGAAAGGTAACCAACGATTGCTCTTCCAGAAGTCGCACCTAAATCTATTGCTAAAACCGCTTCCATTTTTCTTCTCTCTTCGTCCTTGATTAAGTTTATTATAATCCCCACATTTTATTTTTTCAATATGTGAACGCTTACTTGAATAAAATTCATATATTTGCTCCATAAACATAAAAATAATTCACATTCCTCCAATTTGTGCTATAATATAGTTGAAATTATAAATTAGGAGGAGCTTATGATAAAAGATGAACGTGTGCTTGAATTAATTGAAATTATCAAAAAGAAAAAAAGAATTCCCGTAAAAGAGCTGGCAGAAATCACTTTCTCCAGCACAAGTACCTTACGTCGTGATTTAATTTTCTTAGAAAATCAAGGTCTTATCAAAAGAAAGCACGGATACGTGACCCTATCCTCTATGAACACAATTGAACTTTCTCATCAAATACGTGAAGGAGAAAGTACTAGGCAAAAAAGACTAATCGCTAGTCTCGCTAAAGACTTTATTCGGTCTGGCATGTGTATCTATCTGGATTCCAGTACGACTGTCTACGAACTTTGTCCCTATCTTTCTGAACTTGATAATTTGATTATTTTTACAAATGGTTTACATACTGCACAAACCTTATCTGAAACGGTTAAAGATAGCTCCAAAATCTTTATCACATCTGGCGAGGTCAAACATCAATCCTGTTCCGTCATCAACTATGATAAAGAAAATTCTTTATTAGATCATTTTAATATCGATTTAGCATTTTGTTCAGCAAGAGGTATTGATGACCAATATGTTTATGAAGCTTCTCTCAGCCAAGCTATTTCAAAAAAGAATATTATTGACAAAGCCCATGAAACCATCTTACTGATTGATAGTTCTAAATTTTACAAGACTGGATTTTTTAAAATTAATCCCCTCTCCAAATACACAACCTTTATCTCTGACACCGTGCCAGATCAAAAATTATTAGACGCAGTCGAATTATTTGATGGAGAATGGGTTTCTGATAGTCAATGAAAATCAAATAGGAAACTAGTCTCAGGTTGCTCAAAGTACAGATTTGAAAATTGATCAAGTCAGCTCGAAACACTGTTTTGAGGTTGTAGATAGAACTGATGAAGTCAGCTCAAAACACTGTTTTGAGGTGGTGGATAGGACTGACGAAGTCAGTCACATATATACGGAAAGACGAAGGTGACATGGTTTGAAGAGATTTTCGAAGAATATTCGTTCTGTCTGCTGACTTATCTACAAATACTCACCACATGACATTATTTTCTCAGCAACTCAAAAACAGAGGCTGGACAAAAACTCAATTTCAGGAGAAAATGGAGTAAATCTTCCCACAATAAAACGCATAGTATCAAGTTTTGGCGCACCTGATATTATGCGTTTTTCTGACTTTAAATACTTTTTCGCTTAGACCTTTCAGATACCTAATGAACTTCAAAAATATGAGGTGAAACTGCATTTCAAGTTAGAAATCGCTTTTTTCATTACATTAACTTCTATAGAATCTTCATCTGTTACAATCCTTTCTGCACTTGCTTCTGTAGTCTTATTGTCTAGTTGTGCAACAAAGTCCATAGAAACACAGACAAGCAATAATAGCTCATCTGATAATCAAATTACAATGACATATGACCAACTACGGTCAAGAGAAAACACTATGTCAACCCTTTGGTATCAAAAATCAGCTGAAACTAAAGCTTTATACATACAGGGTTATAACGTTGCAACAAAGCACCTAAAGGAATTGCTCAAAACAGAATCAGACAAACCTTACTCTATCGTTTTAGACTTGGATGAAACTGTCCTAGATAATAGCCCTTATCAAGTACAAAATGTCAAAGATGGTACAGCATTCACACCCGAAAATTGGGATGTTTGGGTTCAAAAAGCTTCAGCAAAAGCTGTCCCAGGTGCCAAGGATTTTCTTCAGTTTGCTGATCAAAACGGTGTCCAAATCTACTATATTTCTGACCGCTCAGATAATCAAGTAGATGCTACCATTAAAAATCTTGAAAGTGAAGGAATTCCTGTTCAAGGACGTGATCATCTCATGTTCTTAGAAAGTGGTGTAAAATCCAAAGAGGGTCGTCGCCAAAAAGTTCAAGAAAACACAAATCTTATCTTATTGTTTGGTGATAACCTCGTAGACTTTGCAGATTTTTCTAAGACTTCTGAATCTGACCGTGATAAACAACTTGAAGAATTGCAAAAAGAATTCGGTGAAAAATTCATCATCTTCCCAAATCCAATGTACGGATCATGGGAATCAGCTGTATACGGTGGTAATAAACTAGATGCTAAAGGTCAAGTAGAAGAACGCCAAAAAGCTTTGCAAGGTTTTGATAAATAAAACAAATAAGCTGATTCTATATAAACTAAGGCTAACTTACAATCTTCAAAAAGTGGATAGGAAGGAATTCTGATAATCAGAAAACTTTCCTATCCACTTTTATGATTGATATAACATCAAGCTTTTATACATTTTCTGATTTTAAAAGCTTTTTGCCTATCCCCGATATTTCAAGAATTAAGTGAAGTTGATGATCTAAATTTAATGTGATATACTATTTTTGTCATCGGTTACCGATTACGTTCCTTACGGTTCGTGAAAGGAGGTGAAACTAATGAGCCTTATCCCAGAGCTCGCTCTTACTATCATAGCAGACGTCATAGCTGGAATCATCTTGTATTTCGTTTGCAAATGGCTAGATGGTAAGAAGTAGACCGACTGACTGGCCTATCAAACACCCGTTAAATCGCTAAGATACGTCAAAAAAGCCCTTAACTACTGGCATAGTTAAGGGCTTTGGTGTTCTAATGAACCTTATCCGATAAAATTATTCTAACATATAAGTCCAGATATTTCAAGAGTTTTATTCATTGTTTAAAGTTCCTTAGGTATCTGAAAGGTCTCTAATAGAGTTACTATCTATTACCCAAAAACCGACCTGCTCTTATGAACTAGTCAGCTTCTCATCAATGCGCCAACATTTCTTGGGCGATTTCTTGTCCAGATAGGTTATCTGGGTAGTAGGTTGGCCAGTTGTCCATTTCTTCAAAGAGGGCTTCTTGGCTTGTGCCACCAAAGAAGATATGGAAATGTTCTGCCTTAACTGGGGCGATATTGTGGTCACTAAACTGAACATACTTGAACTGTCCAGCGTCAGCATCTGTGGCTTCAAAAAGGAAGCGCACGCCACGATTGCCTTTCTTATAAGTCAAGATTTTTTTGCCGACATATTTGTAGGTGAATTTCTTACTTTGTCCACCTTGAACAAATTCCATAGTATTATCAGTAATGTTGATCTTAGTGACATCTGTCTGGTAGCCTTTTGTATAGTAGGCCTTGTACTCAGCCTGGGTCATCTTACCAGTCAACTTAGCCTTGTAGTCAAAGACTTGATCAAACGTACCATCTTCAAGGAAAGGATAAACTGATTGCCAGTTACCTACATAGTCACTCAAGGTGCGGTCCTTGACATCTGCATCTTCAAAGTAACCATTTTGAACTGTCTTAGTATCCTCTGCCTTTTCAGGTTCGATTGCTGGACCTTCTTGGTCTGTTGTTTGTTTCAAAGCCTTGAGATTTTTCTCCATGATAGAGATGTAATTTTCTCCAGCCTTGGTATCCTCTTCTGTCAGACTTTCTAAAGGATTGAGGACATCTGTTTTGACACCTGCCTCTTTTGAAAGTGTATTAGCAAGAGCTTGTGAGGCATTTTCTTCAAAGTAGATATAGGCAATTTTATTTTTCTTGACGTACTCTGTCAATTCTGCCAAACGAGCAGCTGATGGCTCTGCATCTGGAGAGAGACCTGAGATTGCGACCTGCTTGAGTCCATAGTCCAAAGCAAGGTAGTTAAAGGCTGCGTGCTGAGTCACAAAGCTCTTTTGTTTAGCTTGAGACAAGCCTTCTGCATAATCCTTATCCAAGGCTTGCAATTTTTCGATATAGGCAGCAGCATTCTTCTCAAAGGTTTCTTTTTTATCAGGATAATCTGCTGACAAGCTATCACGGATGTGCTCTACAAGTTTAATAGCACGAACTGGTGACAACCAAACATGGGGATCATACTCATGGTGATGACCTTCTTCTCCATGGTCATGGTCTCCCTCTTCTTCCTCGTCACCTGGCAAGAGCAACATATCACCTGTCGCCTTGATAGTTTTCACCTTTTTCTTATCCAAAGTATCTAGCAATTTAGGGACCCATGTTTCCATGTTTTCATTTTCATAAACGAAGGTATCTGCGTCTTGGATTTTGGCAACTGCCTTAGCAGAAGGTTCATATTCATGGGGTTCTGTACCAGCACCGATGAGGAGTTCTACATTAGCAGTATCTCCTGCGACTTGCTTGGTAAATTCATAGACAGGGTAAAATGTTGTCACGATATTGAGTTTGCCATCTGCCTGCTTGTGATTGGAACAAGCCACTAAAAACAAGGCACATAGACTGGCTAGCAATAAGCTAATTTTTTTCATGTTAGTCTCCTATTTGATAAAACGTCTTACCAAACTAATTAGCAAGAAAACAGTTACAAAAATAATGGTAATACTTGCACTTGCAGGTGTTTCTGCATAGTAGGAAATGTAAAGTCCTGCTACCATTCCCAAAAATCCAATAGCACTAGCAAGTAGCATAACCGATTTAAAGTTTTTCCCCAGACGCAGGGCAATACTAGCTGGCAAGACCATAATGGTCGACACCAAAAGAGCTCCTGCTGCAGGAATCATAAGGGCAATGGCCACCCCTGTCACCATGTTAAAAAGAATGGACATGGTACGAACAGGCAAGCCATCCACAAAGGCCGTATCCTCATCAAAGGTCAAGATATACATAGGACGCAAGAAGAGGAAGGTCAAAATCAAAACAACCGCCGCAATGACAAAGAGGGAAATGACCTGCTCTTCACTGATAGTCACAATCGAACCAAAAAGATACTGGTCCAAACTCATAGAACTCGAGCTTTTACCCTTGCTCATGACAATCAGAGAAACAGCCAGACCTGTTGACATGAGGATAGCTGTCCCGATTTCCATAAAGCTCTTGTAAACCGTACGGAGATACTCCAGAAAGACCGCCGCAATCAAGACAATGGCAATCGTAGAAACAGTCGGAGAGATCCCCAAAACCAGACCAAAGGCTACACCCGAAAGCGAGACGTGGCTAAGAGTATCACTCATCAAACTCTGACGACGCAATATAAGGAAGGTTCCCAACACCGGCGAGAAAAGACTCATAGCAATAACAGCCAGAAAAGCACGCTGCATAAAGTCATAAGATAATAAACTAAGCATGGCCCACCTCCTGGTCATTCTCATGAACATTGAAACAACGCCATGGAGAGTCTTGGTTACGGACTAGATGAATATTGCGGTCCGCATAATCCTTAACTTCTTCAGGGTCATGAGTAATCATCAAAACAGCCTTGCCATGATGATGGGCGCTGTGGTGCATGAGTTCGTAAAATTCATTTTTACTTCCTGCATCCATCCCCGTTGTCGGCTCATCTAGGATAAATACATCTGGATCAGAAGCAAACATACGCGCGATTACCGCTCGCTGCTTTTGTCCTCCAGATAGAGACCCCAAGCGTTTGTCTCGATGTTCCCACATACCAACTGAGTCCAAACTAGCCTTGATATGCTCCTCATCATGAGCATTCAAGCGACGGAACCAGCCTTTTCGCGGATAGCGACCCGACTTGACAAATTCATAAACCGTACTTGGAAAACCTACATTAAAACTGGCAATCTGCTGAGGAAGATATGCTATTCTCAATTTCTTACCCTGCGTATTTGTCTTTGAAATGGTCACCTTACCAATGCGCGGTTGGAGGATTCCAAGACTGGCCTTAATCAGTGTCGTCTTAGCCGCCCCATTTTCCCCTGTCAAGGTAACAAATTCCCCACTATCAACACTATAATTGATATGTTCAAGAACAGGCTCTTTATCATAATAGAAGGATAAATCCTCTACCGTAATATATCTCATTATTTGATTTCTCCTACTAAAGCAGTCAAAAACCGCTGAATCACTTTTTGTTCATTTGGAGTAAACTGAGTCGCCACTTGTTCATAGGTTAAAAGTGTATGCTCATGGTGATGATGATGCTCCTCAGCAATTGGACGAGCCAAGTCAGTCAACTGATAAAAAATCACACGCGCATCCTTAGGATCTTTAGATGTCTCCAGCATCCCTTCCTTGACCAAAGACTTAATGGCCTTGGTAACTGCCGCCTGACTGACATTGAGGCGACGAGCCAACTCTGAATTAGTTAAAGATTCCTCCGACAAGAGCATGAGGATATGCTCCTGAGTATTGGTCAGAGCCACCTCACTAGTGCAATGACCTATTAGGATTTCATGTTGGTTTTCCGCCTGCAAAATCACCTCATTCAAAAAGGCATCGATATCCTTTGCCAGCTGTCTCATATGTTACTCCTTTTCTTTCAGACTTCTCCATTTTAAGAGAAAAATACTATTCTTTGAAATTTTGTTTACCAGTTAATTATATCACAAGCAAAAAAAGAGTCAAGAAAAAACGTGAAAACTAGTTTCATTCTTGAACTCTTCTATATTATCTATTGAAATTCTTTGACATCTCCATCATAAGTCGCCCAATCTTTGCTGAAGAAGCGCTCATTCAGATGGTAAGTCGGAGCTGGTGTGGGATTGGATAGGAAAGGATCAACTGCCTTGTCAAAAGCCAACCAACCCAACCAACCAAGGTGAATGGTGTCCTTCATAAAGAAAGGCTCCCCGCCATCCTTAGAAAAATCTGCTATATTGGTAAAACCTTGACTTTCTAACTGGTAGCGAATCTTCTGCACCGTTTGTTGATACATGTCCTCTCGTAGACCAGCGTAGTCCATCCATTTTTTATTAACAGGTGGAATGATAAAAATCGGATTTACCTTGGATTTAGAAAACTGGGTTAAAACCAACTGCAAGTCATTGTACTCAGAAGATTTAAGGTAATTATAACTAGTCTGTGATCCTTTTAACTTTTTCAAATAATCTCTGATTTGTGTATCATAGAAGTGATTATCTATACCAAATTCATTATTGGAAGTATTTTTTTCAGCATCTGCTTTAATAACATCTTCTATATCTTGATAAGAAAACTGTTCTGGAATAGTATTCAAATATTTATCAACATGTTCTTTATATTTCAACCACTGTCTGATTGAGAACTGTCCAAAAAAATTTGCTTGTTTCTGATTGATTAGAGTGCCAATCTTTATACGAATATGATCAAACTCTGAAAGAGACTCATTATTAGCAATTTTTTGTACTATATCTTTCATTGATACATTTGAAAACTGTTTTAATAATCTCTTAGATGCATGCTGACTACTAATATCTCCTGATTGATTTTCTAAAAAGGAAGTTAATTGGTCACCATTAAAATACGATTGAAATACCGCAGATTCATAATCATTTTCTGTAAACCATTGGGGAGATATAACAAATACGGCTTGCTTATTCTCTATTTCTGGCAACATCTGTTGCATTCCAAAATACTGGTTTAGCGATGCAGCTCCACTCTGTCCTAAAAGATAAGGACGATAGGAGCGATTGTATTTCTCCGCCAATACTGCAGGATGAGCACCATCAAAACGAAGCCACTCACTTGAACCAAAGAAAGGTATAAATCGGATAGAAGTATCAGACAAAGCTTTTGATTTTTGATTTCGTTCTCTAAAACTTTCTGCAGTAACAGAAGCTGCCGAATGCTTTTCAGATACAATGTCATGTCTAATACTTGCAGGATAACAGCATATAACCAAAATAACCAACAAACCAGCTATCAAGACCGGTCCGAAGATCATCCATAAGCGTTTAAGCATTTTGTAGCTCCACAATACCAGCTATGATTTTATTAGCTGTATTCCAGTCGTCACGACCAAACTCTGTTACAGGGACACGAATGTCAAAACGGTTTTCAATCTCCACAATCAACTCAACCGTGCCCATACTATCCAAGACACCTGCATCAAAAAGATCTTCATCCATCATGTCAGAAACATCTTCCATAAACAACTCATCAATAATTTCGATAACTTCTGATTTGATATCCATATTTTATTTCCTTTTATTTTTTAAACCATAAATCATTCAAAAACCCAGAAAAGATTAAGAATGACAGCATGACGACATGGAAGGTGACAACCATGCCAAGCAACTGAATCCAGCGATTCTCAGGTAGAGCAGGCTTCCCTGCTTTTTTCCGTTCCTTATTGAGCGTTTTTTTCTTGCGAATCCAAGCATCATTGATGACCAAGCCTAGTCCATGAAAGAGTCCATAGGCGATATAGTACCAGGTCACACCATGCCAAAATCCCATAATCAGCATATTTACAATGTAGGCCACACTTGAGGTTACATTGCGATTCTTAAAGACCTTCTTTCTGGTCAATACCATCACCATTCGCATAAAGACAAAGTCACGGAACCAGAAAGAAAGACTCATGTGCCAACGATTCCAAAATTCCTTTAAATCCCTTGATAAAAAGGGCTTATTAAAGTTGATAGGGCTACGAATTCCCATCAAATTTGAAATGGCCAAGGCAAACATAGAGTAACCTGCAAAGTCAAAGAAAAGCTCCAGACCAAAGGTATACATAACTGCCAAGGCATAGTGGTTAAAGAAGCCACCTGACTGCAGGGCTAGATTCTTCAGAGGAGGGAGTAAGGTCTCTCCTAAAACATGAGCTAGGATAAACTTGTACAAAAATCCCCACATGATATAGCGAACGGATTCATCTAGCATATCCATCAACTCATCCCGCTCAGGAATGGTCTGATAATTTTCATTAAAACGCTTAAAGCGATCAATTGGACCACTCGAGAAAGTCGGCATGAAGAGTAGGAAACGAAGGAATTCCCAGAGGGTAAAGTCCTTAATCACCCCATCTCTCAGTTCGATGATAATCCCAACCGAACGAAAGGTCAGGTAAGAAATTCCCAAGAATCCAAGCAAAGACTGCGTTCCATTGATAGCTGGCTGCACCTTGACAAAGATAATCGGAAGGAGGGACAGAAAGCTAACTAGGTAGAAGACCCACTTGCCATCCTTACTTTTTCGATAATGCTTGTAGGAGAGTACGAGCAATATTTCCCAGCAAAGGTAAATACCCAAGGCAGCTAATTGATTGGTCTTCCCACCCACCAACATGGTGACGATAAAGAAGAGACTAACCAGCACTTCATACCAGGCAAAGCGTTTCTTGAAAAAGAGACCGATAAAAATGGGCAAGGTCGCAACAATCACATAGACAAAATACTGAGGATTGCCGTAGGGCTCTAAATGAGGAAGCTGTTGAAAGAACTCCATCATCTCTTATTCACCTCGTTAATCAATCCTTTGATGTCAATCTTTCCATTTGGAGTCAATGGCAAACTGTCTCGATAAAGGAATTTAGACGGCATCATGTAGGACATCATGATATCTGTCAAGTCTTCCTTAATAGCCTTAGTAATATCGATATCACGCTCAAACTGCTCACGAACACCATCTTTTAAGATGACATAGGCCAGTAGATTTTGTACCTTGTGGTCCTTGTTATAACGTGGAACTGCGACAGCAGACTCAATAAAACGAGACTTATTGAGGTTTTGAGAGACATCTTCTAACTCAATGCGGTAACCGTTAAACTTAATCTGGAAGTCCATGCGTCCGCCGTAGAGAAGCAAGCCTTCATCCGTCATGGTTCCCACATCGCCTGTGTGATAGGCTGGCAGTCCTTCAAATTCAAAGAAGGCTTCCGCTGTTTTTTCTGGATTGTTCATATAGCCCTTTGAAACAGCTGGCCCAGAAACAATGATTTCTCCCTGTTCCCCATTTGGCAGTTTATTGCCTTCTTCATCAATGATAAAGGTCGGAGAATCAGCCTTGGTATAGCCGATTGGTAGGCGTTTGAGAGTCGCTAACATCTCGTCTGTCACGGCCACAGCTGATAGGGCTACTGTCGCTTCTGTTGGGCCGTAAGCATTTATAATACGGGCATTTGGGAAACGCTCGCGTAGTTTTTGTGCCGTTTTGACCGTCAATTCTTCACCATCAAAGTAGAAATGCGTGATTTCAGGCATTTTCTCACTGTTGAAGTCTTCAGACAACATGGCCATATCCGCAAAGGACGGTGTGGAAGTCCAGATAGCGATTGGCAATGAAAAGATAGTCGCAAAGAGTTGCTTAAAGTCCTGAGTAATAGCTGAAGGAAGAGCGAAAAGTGTACCACCAAGTGCCAAGGTCGGTGCCCAGTACATGACAGACAAGTCAAAAGAATACGGCGGTTGAGCCAGCATTTTCGGACGACTTGGCGTCGCAAATTCCTTATCCGTAATCATCCAGTTGGTAAAACTGAGGAGGTTATCATGGGAAATCTGCACTCCTTTAGGCTTACCAGTTGTACCAGAAGTAAAGATAATGTAGTAATTATCATCTCCCTTGACTGGATGCGTGATTTCATAGTTATTCCCTTGGACAAAGGATTCTTGAACCTGAGCTAGATTCATTATCGGTGTAGAAACCTGCTCCAATGGAAAGTCTGAAATGGCAATAATCAAACTTGGCTCTGCCACTTCTAAAATAGCCGAAACTCGCTCCAAGGCCGAATGACTATCAATTGGAATGTAGGCATGTCCTGACTTAGTCAAGGCTACAAAAGTTGCCAACATTTCATATTCTTGGCCACCAAAAACGACTACAGGAGACTTATCTGGCAAATTCAGCTGGTCAATAACTGCAGCCAAACTATCCGAATCAGCCTTTAAATCGCCATAAGTGTGTTCCTGCCCTAAAACATTATAGACAGGATAGCTAGGCTGGGTCTGAGCAAAATGCTCAATGGTTTCAATCATATCTGCTATTGGTTTATTTGACACAATAAGGATTCTCCTTCAAGTTAAAATTCATTATAGATAAAGCTTCCTTGACCCTGACCAAGATAGCTAAAAAAGTAAAGTAGCCCTAGAAAGATAATAAAATACAAGGCTGTCCGACCAAGAAAGAGGTACAATTCTTTTCTCTGTTTCATCAAGAAAAACCATTCATTTCTGTAATTTTTCGCTAAAATAAGAGTGATTCTTACTAGCTTATTTTTCTACCATTGTACCACTTTATAGGGTAATTTTTCAATTGTTTACCATACATTTTCACTACATTTAAGCAACTTTAATTTGTTCCATGTGACTCTTTCCAATGATAGCTTGAATTCTTTTCAGTATGGACTACATGGGGAGCTACAACAAAGTAGGCTCCATACTACCTATAGAGGATTTCTCCACTATAAATATTATAGAGCCTTATCTTGCGTCTCACTTTATCGGTGCAGTTCCCTTTATCTAGAGATTTTTATAGTAGACTTGTTCGGTAACTACATCATCTCGTAGTTGATGATGCCACAAATCAACTCAGATCTTAATTCAAACCGTTTTCTACGATTACGATAGGGCTGTGCCATGATTTGAAAGGTTTTAATACTTAACAAAAATCAAAAATTGACGTATAATAGATATATGACACAAGCAACATTTACTACCAATGACAAAAACATTCTCACAAAAGCTCTCAAAGATAAGAAAAATCTGCGCTTTCATAAACGA
>NZ_SPGF01000018.1 GCF_005844455.1 Streptococcus mitis
CGGAATTCAACCGATTGTCTGATGTGTTTTCTAAGGAACATATCTATTATGCGCACCCCTATGCCTCTTGGGAAAGGGGAACTAATGAGAATCACAACAGGCTCATTCGTAGATGGTTACCTAAAGGAACTAAGAAAACGACTCCTAAAGAAGTCGCCTTAATCGAAAATTGGATTAATAACTATCCTAAAAAATGCTTGAACTACAAGTCACCCATAGAAGACTTCTGGATGGCTAACTTGAACTTGAAATTCGCCTTTTTCAAATCAGTCCAACAAAAAAGGTTTATATAGTAGATTGAATCTAGAATAGTACGCCATGGTTGCTAAAATATTTCTATACATTAATTTGACTTTCCTAATCAATTTGTTCACATCTTATTTCAATCTACTATAATTTCCGTAAAAATTGACATGGAAATTATAAAACCATTATTAGTTTAATCCTTGTTGGTAACGTGCCAATTCGGCTTGGTTTGCCCAAACATAGTGACCTGGACGGATTTCTACCATGGATGGCTTATCAGTCTCATAATCGTGTTGACTTGGATCGTAAACCTTCAAGACCTTCTTACGTTCCAAGATTGGATCTGGAATTGGTACCGCTGAAAGCAAGGCTTGAGTATACGGGTGAATTGGATTGTTAAACAATTCTTCTGTTTCAGCAACCTCTACAATAACACCCTTGTAAATAACTGCGATACGATCTGAAATAAAGCGAACGACCGACAAGTCATGGGCGATAAAGAGATAGGTCAAACCGAGCTCTTTTTGGAATTTTTTGAGCAAGTTCAAGACTTGGGCACGCACAGAAACGTCCAAGGCTGAAATCGGCTCATCCGCAATAACAAAGTCTGGTTGCATGACCAAGGCACGGGCAATACCGATACGTTGGCGTTGACCACCTGAAAACTCATGAGGATAACGAGTCAAATGCTCAGCAAGAAGCCCCACTTCACGGATAATATTTTTAACTTTCTCTTTACGTTCTTCTTCATCCTTAAACAGACGGTGATTGTAAAGACCTTCAGAAATAATATAATCAACAGTAGCACGTTCATTCAAACTTGCTGCAGGGTCTTGGAAAATCATCTGGATACGACGAATCAATTCCGCAGCTTGTTCACGCGATTTCTTACCATTAATCTTTTGACCATCAAAAATGATATCACCATTACTTGTGTCATTTAGACCAAGGATGGCACGACCAATAGTTGTTTTCCCACTACCTGACTCACCTACAAGCGAGAAAGTTTCTCCCTTGTTGATAAAGAAGTTGGCATTTTTAACCGCGACAAACTTCTTACTTCCTTCACCGAAGGAAATTTCTAAATCTTTGATTTCTACTAATTTTTCAGACATTTCCTTCCTCCTAGTCTGCCAGATGGGCAAATCCCATTTTTTCACGGATCTTATCGTGGAGATTTGCAATCACAGCTGGTTTTTCTACTTTTGGAGCATCCTCATGAAGTAGCCAAGTTTTAGCCCAATGTGTCTCTGATACTGAGAATTGAGGGGCTTTTTGCTCGAAGTCAATTTGCATTGCATAGTCTGAACGCAAGGCAAAGGCATCCCCTTTCAGGTCAGTATAAAGTGACGGAGGTGTTCCTGGGATTGAGTAAAGATCCCCTTTATCATCAGCAAGCTGAGGCAAGCTAGACAAGAGACTCCATGTATATGGATGGCGAGGGTCATAGAAAACTTCCTCAACAGTTCCATACTCAACGATTTCTCCTGCATACATAACCGCTACCTTGTCTGCAATACTTGCTACCACACCAAGGTCGTGAGTGATAAAGATTGTTGTGAAATGGTATTCGTTTTGTAACGATTTAAGCAAATCAATAATTTGTGCTTGGATGGTCACATCCAAGGCTGTTGTTGGCTCATCACAGATCAAGACATCAGGTCGGCAGGCAAGGGCAATAGCAATAACGATACGTTGACGCATTCCTCCAGAATATTGGAATGGGTATTCATCAAAACGTCTATCTGCGTCTGGAATTCCAACCTTATTCATGTAGTCAATAGCCAATTCTTTTGCTTCTTTGGCTGTTTTTCCTTGGTGTTTTTCAATAACTTCTGTAATCTGACTACCAATTGTTTTAATCGGGTCCAAACTAGTCATTGGATCCTGGAAGATAGTCGCAATCTTAGCACCACGAATTTGTTCCCAATCCTTGTGAGAAGACAAGGCTGTCAAATCCTGACCACGGTAGGCAATGCTACCTTGGGCAATGCGACCATTTTCTTCAAGCATACCTGTGAAGGTCTTTGTCAAAACAGATTTACCTGATCCTGATTCACCTACCAAGGCCAATACTTCACCTTCAACTAGTTCAAGGGAAACGCCACGAATGGCTGTCAATACTTTGTCACGAACGTCAAATTCCACGACAATATCGCGAGCAGTCAAAATTACATTTTTTTCTTTTGTCATTTCTACTCCTATCTATGTGTACGTGGATCACTAGCATCCGCTAAGTTTTGACCAACTACGAAAAGGGACAAGGATACCAAGACAAGTGTTGTCAATGGAATCCAGAACAAGTAAGCATTGGTTGTTACGTTTTGTGAATAATCCGAAATCAAACGACCCAAACTTGGCACGGTAATCGGTAATCCAAGACCGAAGAATGACAAGAAGGCTTCGTATGAGATAAAGCTTGGAAGCATCTGAGTCATCGTTGTCACAATAACAGATACCAATTGAGGCATGATATTTTTAGCAACAATCTTCAAGGTTGGTGTTCCCAAAGTACGTGACGCTAAGTTGTATTCCAAATCACGGTAACGCAAGATTTGCACACGAATCATGAAGGCAATCCCGATCCATGTTGTCACACTCATGGCAAAAATCAGATTCCAGAATCCAGCTCCGATTGAGTAAGTCAAGACAATGACAATCAAAAGAGATGGGATGTTTGAGATGACGTTATAAACTTCCATCATGACACGGTCAACGGATTTTGAAATTCCCCAAATACCACCGACAAAGACACCGATAACTAAGTTAATCACTGTCGCAATCACAGAAATGAGGATAGAGTTACGAGCTCCAAACCAAACACCGTCAAAGAGCGATTTACCGTTACTGTCTGTACCGAACCAATGCTCAGCATTTGGCTTGATAAAACGAGCACTAAAGTCGTTTACCTTGCTGACATCATTGAAATCAAACTTAGAAAACATTGGGTAGATGAAACTCATCAAAATGATGGCTACCAAGATTCCCAACATGACTACAGTTGATTTTTTCTTCATAAATTGTCTAAACACCGACTTCCAGTAAGAATAGGCTGGCGCATCAATGGCTTCAGAGGCAAAATCGTCACGTTTTACGAACTGAAATTTTTCTTTATCGATTGTAGACATTATTTGCCTCCTTTCTCAGTCAATTTAATACGTGGGTCAATAATGGTCATCCAAATATCTCCTAAAAGAAGGGAGAAGATTGAAATACATGTAAAGATGAAGACAAGACCAACGACCATAGAATTATTGGATGCTTTTACAGAGTCAATCAACATTTTCCCCATACCTGGGAAGGCGAAGACTGTTTCAGTAAGGGTTGCACCACCGATAACTCCGATAACGGCACCAGGAATTCCTGAAACCAGTGGAACCATGGCATTTTTAAAGATGTGTTTGTTTGAAATTTCTTTTTCAGACAAGCCTTTTGCACGAGCAAAACGTACAAAGTCTTGTGACTGCAAGTCAATCATGTAACGACGAATCCAAATAGCTGTACCAGGAGCACCCAACAAACCAAGGATAACTGCTGGTAAAACATACGAACGCCAATCTCCAGCACCCAAGATAGGGAATGAATCTGGCAAGCCGATTGAAGAACCAGCCAAACGGATGATATAAACCAAGGCAATGGTTGGAAGAGCCATCAAGAAAGTCAAAGCCCCTGTTGAGAAGCTATCAATCCAAGTGTTCTTGAAGCGAGCCATAGCTGAACCAAGTGGCACGGCAATCGCATAAGAAATCACCAAACCGATCAATCCAACAACAGCAGAGCTGGCAATCATTGAAGGATATTGGTAGTTACTTTCCGTAGCTGTATAAGGATCATCTTTTCCGTAGTTGGCTACTTCACGAGAGTCAGCTTGATCAGGCGATTTATAGGTTCTTGAGTAAATATTTACAGAAGAAGTTTTCTTACCTGTTGGGAACTGAACTTGGGATGTTTTAGTTTGTCCTTGTCCCTGAGTAATAACCTGTAAAACAGGGCTATTCGCATAAGTTGGATAAGAGTCACCTAAATTAATGTTCACAAAGTTTTGATGTACAAACGGGAACTGACCGTTAAAGTACAAGAGATATTTGTGTTTAGTTCCTGAACCAACCAAGGACCATCCGATTGCTGGATCATTTTCAAAACGAAGGTAACGTTTCAAGTCTGGATTTTCAGGGTCTTGGATTTTATTAGTATGGTCAATGTCAATCAAGTTAGCATAGAAGTGAAAAACACGTTCAAAAATTGGGATTTCACGAGTAGCGTAGAATTGGCCACTTTCAGTAAATTCTCCCAAGGTCCAACCATGACCGATTTGTTTGATGTATTTTTCATAGATAGCCTTGTTGGTGTCATTGGCTTCAACTGTTACAGAAGCATCCATCTGGCTAGCTTTTTCTTGCAACTCTTTGGTATCGTAGTACTCGATATAGCCCATACGCTCATAAACGGTATTCTCATAGTTATCACGTTTATCAGCAGTTGTCGCAATCTTGTTATAGTTGGTATCCTGTTTGAAAATCAATTTTCGAGGAACCATTGTATAGATAATCGTGTAAGTCAAGGTTGTTACTAAAAAGATAGAAACCAATGACCGCAAGACACGCATAAAAATATATTTCTTCATATCGTTTCCTTTTTAAATCCCAAAAGAACCTTCTCCTCATAGAGAGAAAGTTCTCTTGAGAGTTATTTATTTAACGTGTTTAGTCAATTCTTTTTGAACTTTTTCGTTTGATTCTTTTTTCTCTTTAATCCATTTCTCACGAGCTTGTTCATAATCAGCCTTTGTTACAACTTTGTCTTGTAACTGAATATATTTGAAGTAGACATCTGAACCTTTGTCTCCAGATTGGCTATAAGAAGCTGAGAATGGTACAACACGAGAAATGAATGGTGCAGCACCACTAGAAGACATAGCTGGTAAGAAGAGTGAACTGTCTGTCAACCAAGCTTGAGCAACAGCATATTTTTCA
This sequence comes from Streptococcus mitis, assembly GCF_005844455.1. GTDB lineage: Bacteria > Bacillota > Bacilli > Lactobacillales > Streptococcaceae > Streptococcus > Streptococcus mitis_BF. The sequence continues at coordinate 5,220 of NZ_SPGF01000018.1, forward strand.
TAACGCTTGTTAAGATCACTTGTTTCTTTTCCAGCTTCATCAAGCAATTTATCGTAATCTTTCACACCAACTTTAGCTGCAGCTGCATTTGATGGGTCATCATACCCCATATAAGTTTTCGTTTGTTCACTATTAGTTGATTTAAGGATATCAAGATAAGTTGATGGATCTTCATAGTCAGGATTCCATCCAACCGCACCTGAAAGATCCCAATCCTCAGCTGCCGCATTAGCTGCATAATAAGTCACATTAAAGAACTCATCTTTAGAAATTTGTTGAATATCTATGACAACATTTTCTTCGCCTAAAACTTTTTCAACTGATTGTTTAAAGGACTGAATACGTGCGATAAAGTTTTTAGAGGTTTGGTCCACTGGAACATCCAAGTGGATAGGGAATTTCACACCTTCTGCTTCTAGAGCAGTTTTAGCTTTAGCAAATTCTGTTTTAGCTTTGTCAGCGTTAAAGAGACCGTCTTGACCATCAGCAAAGTTTACATCTTGCCACTCATCTCCATAAGTCTTAACTTTTTCAGCAACCAAGTCACCGAAAGTTTTTTCGCCCGCAGTCACAAAATCTGGCTTCACAAATAAATTACGAACTGCAAGAGGAGCACCTTCTTTACCGTTAACTTGAGCAGAATAAGCTGTACGGTCAAAGGCAAAGTTCAAGGCTTGGCGGAAGTCTTTGTTAAGAAGAGCTTTCTTAGTAGATGTTTTCTCTTCATCTGTCGTTTTAGATGTATATTTGTAATTTTGTCGGTCAATATTTACACCTAAACCTCCAATACCAGCTCCTGATGGAGTGTAGAAAATATTATCCTTGTATGACTCTTCTACTTTTGAGAAGTTTGAACTTGTTGGATAAAGGCGAGCAAAGCTGTATGCTCCACTTGTAAAGTTACGTTCAAGTGATTCTTGGTCCGAACCATCAAAATATGCAAGTGTTGCTGTGTCTAAATGAACATTCTCTTTATCCCAGTACTGCTCGTTCTTAGCAAACTCGATAGAAGATTTAGCAGTTAAACCTTTAAGCAAGAAAGGTCCATTATATAGCAAAGATGTAGGGTCTGTTGCTTTAGCAAAATCAGAGCCCTTTGATTTTTCAAATTCTTCGTTTAACGGCCAGAAAATTGAGTAAACCATCTTAGAGTTCCAGTAAGGTTCTGGCTGGTTCAAAGTATACTCAAGAGTATAATCATCAACCGCTTTAACACCTACTGTAGAGAAATCTTTTGAATTCCCAGCCAAATAATCAGATAAACCTTTAACAGAAGTTTCAGCTAGATATAGGGCTTCTGATTTCTTATCTGCCGCATGTTTCAATCCATTCACGAAGTCTTTAGCAGTCACTTCGGCATATTCTTCACCATCGGATGTCATCCATTTGACACCTTTACGAATTTTGTAGGTATATGTCAATCCGTCTTTTGATACAGACCAGTCTTCTGCAACCGCAGGAGTCAAATTCCCGTATTTATCATTTGTAAGGAGGCCATCGATCCCGTTTGAAGTAGCCACTTTCGTACTCTGTTTTCCAGAAACAACATAATCTAATGTTTCTGGATCAGCCGAATAGACGTAGCCATAAGCTTTTGGAGCTGTCGAATCAGATGATTTTGAATTCCCACAAGCTACTAACACACCCGTCGCAAATAAAGCAACTCCTGCTGCAACAAAGACTCTACTTTTTTTCATTTCTTTATTCCTCTTATAAAGTATAGGTCGTCATCAATTATACCATAGATTTCAAGAAAAGTAAACGAATTTTCAGAATATTTAGGCGTGTTGATACAAAAAATCTGAAAAAGCTATTGACTGAAAATCATTTTCAAGGTATAATAATAAACGTTAAGGCGGTATAGCCAAGTGGTAAGGCACGGCTCTGCAAAAGCTTGATCGTCGGTTCAAATCCGTCTACCGCCTTTCAGTACCGAATTAATCGGAATTTATCAAGACGAAAAGCCCGTAAAATAGGGCTTTTTTATTTTTATTTCATGATAAAAAAAGGATAACTTTAAAAAACTTTTGGGGCGGATTTGGGGGCTGAGTTTTTCGAGGATACTATTCCCTTTTAAAATCAACTGAAAAAAGCTTTGTCACTCATGATGACAAAAGCCTCTAATTTACTCTGTTTCTTCTTCTATTTCGACTTCTGTGATTTGGACTTTTACCTTGGTAACACGTCCATTTTTCACTTTATCATTGGTTAAGATAAGCTGTTTGTTTTGGCTAACTAATTCATAACTGAGTTTCTCAGTCGTTGGAATGGTCCCAACTCCTGTCAAATAATAACCAGCGATGGTATCAACGTCATCACTTGCCAGTTCGACATCAAAGTAGTCATTAAAATCATTGAGATTCATGGTACCTTGAACAATATAAGTATCTTCTCCGATTTGATGAACTTCGATTTCAGCCTTATCTGTTTCGTCATCGATTTCCCCAACGATTTCCTCTAAGAGGTCTTCAAGTGTCACCAAACCAGCCATACCACCGTATTCATCCAGCAAGATTGCCATTTGTCTTTGAGTATTTCGTAATTCTTTTAGCAAGTCATCCACAAAAATGGTTTCAGGAACAAAGAGCGGATCTTGTAAGATTTTCTTCCAAACAATATTGTCAAAACCGTCCACAAAGCCTGCCTTAAGGAGACTCTTGGTGTGAATTATCCCAATCACGTTATCCTTATCCCCATCATAGACAGGGATACGAGAATAATTTTGTTTTAAAATACTTTGGATAATGGTTTGACTATCATCCTGAATATCGACCATAAAGGCATCCGTTCGAGGAACCATGACTTCTCTGGCCATTATTTCATCCAGTGAAAAAATCCCTTGTAACATCTCAATTTCGTCAGCATCTAGTGTTTCTTCACTATTGGTCAGCATGTACTCAATTTCATCACGGGTCATTTTTTCATCAGCATCGTCAAAGGTCATAGGGGTCAAGCGACTCAAGAGATTGGTAGATGCAGACAAGAGCCAAACAAAGGGACTAACTAGTTTCCCAAGCCCAATGATAACTGGCGCTGTACGAATCGCCAAGGCATCCTTTAGATTAAGAGCGATTCTCTTAGGATACAATTCCCCAAAAACGATGGAAATATAAGTCAAAAATGCTAAAGATAGAAAACTTGCAACGGCATAAGATGTTTCACCATTTCCAAGCCAAGAGGCAATTTCTCGTCCCAGAGTGTCTGCCAAACTCGCCCCTGATAAGATCGTAATCAGGGTAATCCCTACTTGAATGGTTGATAAAAAGTGGTTAGGATTTTCTAGTACCTTCAGCAGACGGATATAGCGTCTATCTCCTTCTTCTGCCTTTTGTTCAACCCGCGCACGGTTTAGTGACACCATGGCCATTTCTGTGGCTGAGAAAAAGGCATTTAATACCGTCAAGATAAACAATAAAACAAATTGTAGCAACAAATTCTGACTACTTGGGTCTTCCATAGTTCTTCTCCTAAAATAGTATCTTATCCTTTATTATATCACAAAATCTAGTCCAGTACATATTATTTTTTCTCATACTCTTCGAAAATCTCTGCAAACCACGTCAACTTCATCTGCAACCTCAAAGCTGTGCTTTGAGCAACCTGCGGCTAGCTTCCTAGTTTGCACTTTGATTTTCATTGAGTATCAGTGTCTATTCTAGTCCTACTTAAATTGTCAAAAAAACTCCTTCATCCACTAGTGACATAGGAGTTGATCTTACCTTTTACTGAGTTACCGTTACTTCTCCAGTTCGGTAATCCAATCGAAGCCCTTTTTGAACATTGGGAACTAGAACATTGAATTCCAATTCTCCGTCTGAAGACTTGGCTTCAATCTGTGAAGCTGAAGGAACTAAATCCTCGTTCGAAGCGTAGTAAAGGGTTACACGGTAACGGACACGCTTGTTTTTATCCAAGGCTTTACGCACCATGCTTTCATAGTAGTTTTGACCAGTCGAATCCTCAGCTTGGGCCTGATTTGCCCAGGCTGTCTGAACAGCAATGTTTTTAGGATTGCTTGTCGAGGCATCAAAACCATCCAAGCCACCGATCAAGGCATAGCCTAACAAATGACCCCTATCGACCGCATGTGTATAAGTTCCCTTTAAATTCTTAACCTGATGCCATCCCGGAGGAGTCCATGAAGTCGAACCATTCCCAGTTTCTTCACGATTCTTGTACTGTCGTGTTGCCTTAGACAAGAGAGCATTGGCTACAGTTGGCACAGTTTCCTTGCCAACTGTCTTTGTTTTATTATCAGCGTAGGGTTTACTTGAAACCTTGGCATCTAGATTTGTTTTATTACCATTGACAATAAAGGCACCTGAGCCATTCCACTCAAGACTCCCTTTTATTTGGCTTTTGACTGCATCTGTTAAGACACTTTCCGCCAATTCTTGACTTGGAGCTTCAGGCGCTTGTTTTTTCTGACTAAGCTTGGTTTTGGGACTATTAGGTGTCGTCTGCATCTGCTTGATATAATAACTCCCTGCAGACAAAAGCAATAACACTAGCAGTCCGATTAGTGTCTGTCTTGTTTTTTTGTTCATATTTCTCCTTATCTTTATAAAAAGGCTGGTCTCCCAGCCTAATTTCCTGTAAATTTATGAATCAATTCCTGCCATTTTGCTGGAGACAGGATAGCCCATGGATCTTGACCCTTGCCCAAGATTCCATAGCCGACCATTAAACCGATTCCTAGGGCTAAAGCACCTAAAACCAGTACCAGAATGACTAAAAGCAAACGCTTGGCTACGTAGCCTGATTTCTTATTCATCTTCATCACTTGCCTCAATCCGCTGAATCTTAGCACCCAGCTGCGCTAACTTCTCATGGAAACGGTAGTAACCTCTATCCAAGTGAACCAATTTACCGACCACAGTTTCTCCTTGCGCTACCAAACCTGTTAAAATCAAGGCAGCACTGGCACGAAGATCAGTTGAAAGAACTTCTGCCCCCTGCAAAGGTTGTCCACCAACAATACGAGCTGTATCACGGATAATCTCAGAGCGCAAGCCCATGCGGCGCATTTCTTCTAAATGTTGAAAACGATTTTCAAATACCGTCTCCACCATGGTTGATTCGCCTTTCGCGACGGTCATCAAGGCTGTAAATTGAGCCTGCATATCTGTTGGAAATCCTGGGTGGGGCAAGGTTTTCACATGGACAGCTTTTAGATTTTCTAGTTGAGAGCGTACTCGAATTCCTTCAGTCTCCTCTGTCACTTCCACTCCCATTTCAAGCAACTTGGCTATCAAGGGACGGTTGTGCTCCCAAACAGCGTCTTTAATCAAGACATCACCAGCAGTCATGGCAGCAGCCACCATAAAGGTTCCAGCTTCGATACGGTCTTGTACCACATTGTGAGTCGTACCGTGAAGTTTCTCCACCCCAGTAATGGTAATAGTCTCTGTACCAGCACCTTTGACCTTGGCTCCCATTTCATTGAGGAGAATGGCTAAGTCTACAATCTCAGGCTCACGCGCAGCATTTTCAATCACTGTCACCCCATCAGCCAGAGTCGCTGCCATCATCAAGTTCTGCGTTGCACCAACACTTGGGAAGTCCATGTAGATATGGGCACCATGTAAGCGATCAGCCTTAGCTTCGATGTAACCCGCCGTCTGACTTATCTTAGCCCCCATAGCTTCCAGACCTTTCAAATGAAGATCAATAGGACGGCTACCAATCGTACAACCACCTGGCATGGACACCTTGGCATGACCTACACGGGCAAGGATTGGTCCCAAGACAACGATGGAAGCGCGCATCTTGCTGACATACTTGTAAGGGGCTTCTTCAGTGATATCGCCAGTCGCATCCACCTCGACAAGATGAGCCTCCTCATCAAAATCTACCTTGGCATTCAAACCACGAACCACCTGATTCATAGTGAAAACATCTGACAAGATAGGAGCATTCTGCAAGACGGTCTTTCCATCACTGGCTAGAATAGTCGCTGCTAACAAGGGCAAGACTGAATTTTTTGCACCTTCAATCGTAACACTTCCTACCAGACGATTATCGCCACCTTGAACCACAATTTTTTCCATACTTATTTCCTTTACTCTTGATTTTGTAATAGACTTACTTTCTTTGTAATTCTATTAACTAATTTATTAATAATCCAAGCTAAAATTAGACTAAGGACTAGCACAAAAAATGTAAATATCACATCATTTATTCTGGATGACACAAGTGTTTTTCCTAGCATAGAAATAACTAATCCATGTATCATATATAATTCAAACGATATACTACCTATTAAAATCAAATATATATTTGAAAAATTTATTTTTTTCAAAAAAACAATAATAAAGTAGATTGTAAAAATAATATTATCTAAATTAGCAGCTAACGCGTAACTATAACTATCTTCTAAATGCACATACCTCAACAAAATATTGTATTGATGTGAAATAAAGAGTAACACAGTTACTAAAAAAAGTACGATAAAATAATGTCTATCTAAAACTCCATCAATTTTCTCTTTATTTTTAGCCCATATTAAGCCAATAATGAAGGGAAAAACACTATTATACCACCAAAAACCGTAACCTAATTTTATAGCTAAACAAATATAACCAATTAGTAAGTATTGTATTGATAACAATAGAAATGAACTTATTTTTGAAAAATTTAAACGATATAGAAAAAAATATATACATTAAAATTATAATATCGACAAACCATCCATTATAAATAATTGTACTTCCTTTTTTAAATAAATTAGCAAAAAAATCTAAATCCATTAATTGACCGTTTAAAAATCTGTAAAACATATAAATCAAAGATATAGAAAAAAATGGAACTAGAATTTTAGAAAGTCTCTTAACTAAAAAATTATCTAGATAGTTTTTCTTATTTTCGTTCTGAAAATACAATCCATAGGCTGATAAAAAGAAGAAAATAGAAACGATATAAGTTCCCATATAGGAAAAATTAGAAAATTCATCACCAGATGTAACCCATTGTGACAAATGATGAAATATTATTCCTATAGCTAGAAATCCTCTAAGCCCTGATGTAGATTTAACATTTAGATATTCCTTATTTTGAGGTAACAAATAAATTGATAGCGTTATCAACAATAAGATTATAATATCCATGAATTCTATTTCTCCCTATAAGTTTAATAATATCTTGAAAGTAATTTCTTAAACACGCAAATTATAATAATCCTCTAATCGCTTCTTGCCACAACTGATACAGGCTAATAAAGAAAGAACTCAAGATATAGCCCATTACAATGCTGAAAAAGGCTACTAATAAACGAACTTTTCCTGTGTTCTCAGCTGTTACTTTTAAAACCTTTTCCCATCGAACAAGATTCTTTAAAAGGTAAAAACTCACATAAATAAAGAGCATATGACTGCTTAGAGTGAATAATAATTGAACCATTTGACTATTATACCATCTTCTCTGTTTGTGCGCTAGTTTGGAAACTTCACTCAAAAACTAGGGATTGTTTTTCAAGTAATCAATTGCATCTTGTAGGGTTTTAACTGGCACGATTTTCATATCCGTCTTAATTGTTTTAGCTGCTTCCAAAGCTGTTTGGTAGTTGTTTTTCGCATCCGGATGCGCTTTTTTTTCTTCTTCGCTAACAGGGTTATCTGGGGCAAAGAAAATAGCGGCACCCTCTCTAGCCGAAGCTACAACTTTTTTATCAATACCTCCAATGTCCCCCACATTACCATCGCGGTCAATGGTTCCTGTACCGGCAACGATACGGCCATTACGAAGTCCCGGGTCAGCTATTTGGGTATAGATGGCTAGACTAAACATGAGACCTGCACTTGGACCTCCAATACCAGCTGTTGAAAAACGAATTGGGACATCACTGGTTACTTCTGTACGGTCAATCAAGCCGATTCCAATCCCATTTTTGCCATTTTCCAAAGTGATAATCTTACCTTCTGCAGACTTGGTTTGCCCATCCTCTTCATAGGTGACCTTGACGGAGTCCCCTAGTTTTTGAGAATTGACGTAATCAATCAAATCTTTGGAACTGTCAAAGGTATGATCATTGACTGCTGTGACTGTATCAGAGATGTTGAGAATCCCTTTAAAGGTCGAATTATCCGTCACAGTCAAGACATAAACTCCAAGATATTTGAGTTCGATATCCTTACCAGCTGTTTTTAGCCCTTGATACTTGGCCATATTTTGCGATGTTTGCATGTAGAATTGATTGATCCGCATAAATTCAACATCGGAAGAGCCACCTGTAGTCTCTTGGGTACTACGAATATCTGTAAAAGGCGTCAACCAAGCATAAATCATATGGGCTAAAGTAGCATGCTGAACACCAACCGTAACGAATTGATAAGCCCCAGCTTCCTTATCTTCCGTATCATTTACTTTAAGGACTTGGCGAATATCTTCCGAACCACCTGGAACCTCTATATAGTAGGGCAAAGGTACTACAAATGCCAAGAAAGTCACAATCAAGGCCGCAATGACGTATAAAGGCCATCTAATCTTTTTTTTCATTTCTTAATTTCCTCCAAAATACTCTCAGGAACATAGCTGGCAATATCCTGACCAAACTTCAAAAGCTCTCGAACACCAGATGAACTGATATAGAGATGTTCCGGTCGACTATGTAAATAAATGGTCTCTATATCAGGAGACAGTTGATGGTTGTAGTAATCGAAACTGGCTTCATATTGCAAATCCGCTGCATTCCTCAAACCACGCACTAGACAAGTAGCACCCAGTCTTTTTGCAACATCAACTACCAATTCATCATGAGAAGACACGACTGCAACATTTTCCAAATGTCCCAAAGCCTTTTCTAAACCCCGTTTACGATTTTCGATAGGGAGAAATCCTTGTTTGTGGGGATTAAAAAAAATACCCACATAGAGCTTATCAAAGAGTTTGCTAGCCCGTTCAATCATATCCAGATGCCCATTTGTCATAGGATCAAATGAACCTGTGAATAAGCCAATCTTATCTGACATAGACTGTCACCTTACTAATTCCATAAATTTTTTCTTTCCAGATTCCAAGACAAGAAATTTCTTCTGGAAGTTCTACCATTTTATTTGTCTCACAAACCACCATAACATCTTCAGAAAAAAGCTCTCTCTCAGCCATTTTTTCAATATCTAATACGATTTGTTCCTTGGCATAGGGAGGGTCTAAGAAAATAAGGTCGAAAGGCCCAGACACCTGCTCCAGAGCTCGTTCCGCATCCATCTTGAGGAGTTGAAATTTTCCAACTTCCTTGGTCATCTGGATATTTTCGGCCACGATAGCCTGAGCCTTACGGTCTCGCTCTACCAAAACAGCGCTAGCCATGCCACGCGATACTGCTTCGATAGATAATCCACCACTACCTGCATAAAGGTCCAAGACCCGTCCCCCTTCAAAGTAGGGGCCAATCATGTTAAAAATGGCTCCCCTAACCTTATCCGAAGTGGGCCTTGTCGTCTTTCCTTCTAGCGTCTTGAGGGGGCGTCCCCCATAGATTCCTGATACGATTTTCATACCGTTTATTATACCAAATTATGGGCGAAAAGAGAAAGAAAACCGAACCTTGCGGTTCGATTCTCTACAAAATATTTTCGTAAGTATCGCGGACTTCTTGAGGCCAAACACTTGTTTGCACCTCTCCGATGTGTTTCTTGCGAAGTAAGAACATGGCCATACGAGATTGTCCAATTCCTCCACCGATTGTCAATGGGAATAGGCCATTCAACAAAGCCTTGTGCCATTCCAATTCCAAGCGGTCTTCATCACCGGTGATTTCTACCTGACGACGAAGAGTTTCTTCATCTACACGAATCCCCATAGAAGACAACTCAAAGGCTCCGCCTAGAGATTCATTCCAAACAAGAATATCGCCGTTAAGACCCTTGTAGCCATTTTCAGACTCACTTGTCCAGTCATCGTAGTCTGGTGCACGTCCATCGTGCGGTTTACCGTCTGGCAATTCGCCACCAATACCGATCAAGAAGACTGCTCCAAATTCTTTACAGATAGCATTTTCACGCTCTTTCGGTGTCAAATCTGGGTAGCGTTCTACCAACTCTTCTGTATGGATAAAAGTGATTTGTTTTGGCAAGATAGACTCGATATCATAGCGAGCTTCAACAGCTAATTCTGTCAAACGAATGGCCTTGTAAATCTTCTCAACAGTTTCTTTTAGGTAGGCAATGTTGCGTTGACCATTTGGAATGACCTTTTCCCAGTCCCACTGATCCACAAAGACAGAGTGGGTTGCATCCAGCGAATCTTCGTCTGGACGAAGGGCCTTCATGTGGACGAAAAGACCTTCACCTTCACCGAAACCAAAACGGGCCAAAGTATGGCGTTTCCATTTAGCAAGTGAGTGCACCACTTCATAGGTTTCATCAGGAATCTGCAAAACCTTGACAGATACTGGATTTTCCACACCAGACAGGTTATCTTGCATCCCGTCACCGACCTTGCTCAAGATAGGACCTTGAACTTCGACAACTTCTAGCTTATCTTTCAAATACTGGGTAAAAGTGTTCTTGACAAAGGAAATCTCTTCTTGTTGATGGATAAAACTTTTCTTCATAGGCTACTCCTCAAAAAATTAATTAAAAGTATTATACACCTATTTTCGAGAAAAGGAAAGAGCAAATACGAAAAAATCAGTGCTCCTTCGAACACTGATGTTAGGTACCTTCTAGTCATTGCGACCGAAGATACGTAGAATACTTAGGAAAAGATTAATAAAATCAAGATAGATACTGAGAGCCATTGACACAACCCAGCCTGTCGCTACACGACCTTGTGATTGTTCATAGGCAAGGCGAATTTTTTGGTTGTCCCAAGCAATCAGCCCAGAGAAGACCAAGACCATGGCAATACTAATCATGTAGTCAAAGAAGCTATTTGCTAGAAATAGATTCACGACCATGGCAATGATGAGGCCGACAAGCGCTGCCATCAAAGCTCGTCCCATTCCACTCAAGTCTTTCTTGGTGAAAATTCCGATTACCGCCATGACAAAGAAGAGAAGGGCGCTAGATACAAAGGCTGATAAAACTGTACCCGGAGTATAGAAAGCTACCACAAAACTAAGGGTAAAGCCGTTTAATACTGAGTAAAGTAAAAATACTGGAAGAGCAGCTGGGCTATTCCTTGAAGCCATGCTACTGGCAACGAAAACCAAGACCAACTCCGCAAAGGTTGCAATGGTCAACCAGAGACGTCCCTGCATCAAAAAGTAAATCAACTGAGATTGAAAAACCGTCAACATGAGGCCAGATACCAAAGCGGATAGCCCGATTCCTAGTCCAACAAAGGCATAGACCTTAGCGTAAAATTGATTGAGGCCAGTACGGTCTTGTATAATAGTATGATTCATCTTTGTCTCCTTTTCTATGAATATCTTTCCTTGATTATAACAAAGAAAGTTAAAATTAGCTTAAATGGAAAATCAAAATACCGGCTGCAACTGCAACATTCAAACTCTCTGCCTGACCCTTCATGCTAATATGGACCAACTGGTCTGCACTTTCAGCCATGAGGGGGCTAATTCCTTGGCCCTCATTTCCCATGACTAATACAAAATTTTCTATAGGAGGCAGTTCACTGTAATCAACAGAATCTTTAGAGAGGGTTGTGGCTAGCACTGGGATACCTACCTTTTTAGCTTCCTCGAGAAGTGCTTGACTAGACATCCGGTAGATAGGCAGATGAAAATGACTGCCTTGCATAGAACGGAGGGTCTTGAGACTATAGATGTCTGCTGACTTATCTGAAACAATCACTCCTGTAAAGCCTGCTGCATCCGCAGTCCGAATGATGGTTCCTACATTACCAGGATCTTGCACATCTTCCAAAAATAAGAACTTGCCCTGACTAAAGTCAGCTTGTCCTACTTCTTCTTTTTGAACCACGGCAACAATTCCCTGTGGAGTCTGAGAATCTGCCAAATCTAGCAAAATATCCTCTGACACCCAGACAGTTTGCGGAAAAGCAGCTAACTGATCTCGGTAACTTTCTAGGGCAAAAATCTTCTCAATCGTCACCCCAGCTTGAACAGCTTCTTCAAACAAGTGCCAACCTTCAATCAAATAGGCAGACTTGCGGTATTTTTTTTTGTGTAATTTCTTGGCATTTTTTACCACAGAATTGGCTTTTGAGGTTATAATAGTCATAGAAATATTATAACACAATCAAAGGGGTTTGGTATGCAAAAGGTTAGAATGATTGCCCAAGGTAGGGTGCAAGGAGTTGGCTTTCGTTGGGGTGTTTACAGCCTGGCGCTTGAAATTGGTGGCATCACAGGCCGAGTATGGAATAACGACGATGGCACAGTGGAAATATTAGCTCAAGCAGACTCATCTGCCATCATGGCGAAATTTATCCAAGAAATACGAAAAGGACCCACACCTTTTTCAAAAGTCAGCTACTTAGATGTCCAATTGAGTAACTTTCCTACCTACCCTGACTTCAAAATCGCAAATTAGGTCTCTAGAACTATTGTATATTTTGTAAAAAAACAGTAGAATAGAAAGGTATAATTTTTAAAGAAGGAATGAAAACATTGAAATCTATTAAACGTTTTGCCCTCTCAGCTATGGGAGTGGCTATGCTATTAGTCTTGGCAGGCTGTGTCCAAGTAGACAAAGCAACAGGACAACCTACTGGTTTTATCTGGAACACTATCGGATCGCCTATGGCAGAGGCTATCAAATACTTCGCTACTGATAAAGGTCTAGGCTTTGGTGTGGCTATCATCATCGTAACGATTATCGTACGTTTGATTATTTTGCCACTTGGTATCTACCAATCATGGAAGGCAACGCTTCACTCTGAAAAGATGAATGCTCTCAAACATGTGCTCGAACCACATCAAACACGCCTTAAAGAGGCAACAACTCAGGAAGAAAAACTAGAAGCACAACAGGCTCTCTTTGCTGCACAAAAAGAAAACGGCATCAGCATGTTCGGTGGTGTAGGATGCTTCCCTATCCTCATTCAAATGCCTTTCTTCTCTGCTATCTACTTTGCAGCCCAATATACTGATGGAGTATCTAGCTCTACCTTCTTGGGTATCAATCTCGGTTCCCCAAGTATGATCCTTGTCGCCTTCGCTGGTATCCTCTACTATCTCCAATCACTCCTTTCACTTCACGGAGTAGAAGACGAGATGCAAAGAGATCAACTCAAGAAAATGATTTACATGAGCCCACTCATGATTGTCGTCTTCTCCCTCTTCGCACCAGCCAGTGTGACACTTTACTGGGTTGTCGGTGGTTTCATGATGATTCTCCAACAGTTCATCGTTAACTATGTTGTTCGTCCAAAACTTCGTCAAAAAGTACGTGAAGAATTTGCTAAAAATCCACCAAAAGCAAGTTCAGCATCAACTACAGGCGGGCGAAAAGATATCACTCCTAACCAAGCAACTGCAATTACGACTACTAAGAAACATAAAAAACGTAATGCTGGTAAACAACATTCTAGGAAATAAGGTAACGGCTTAGCTGAAAGGCTAGGCCTTTTTTGCATTACAAAAGCCTGATATTCCCATCAGGCTTCTTTTTTATCCATGTACACGTTTCATGTAGTCTTGATAGCTTTCTGTATCCATGAGTTTTTTGGCATTCTTGACACGGTCTGCTGTTGGTGGTTTTACCCCTTCAAGTGAGTATGGAATTCCAAGTTCACGCCACTTGAATTCTCCCATAGTGTGATAAGGTAGAATTTCAAACTTGTCAACGTTTTTGAGGGTTTTGACGAATTTGCCGAGTTCAATCAAGTCCTCATCTCTATCTGTCAAGCCTGGAACCAGCACATGGCGAATCCACACAGGCTTCCCAATATCTGATAGATATTTTGCACAAGCCAAGATGTTTTTATTGGTTTGGCTGGTAACAATCCTGTGTTGTTCGTCGTTGATTTCCTTGATATCCAAGAGAACCAAGTCAGTGACAGCCATGAGTTTGTCAAACTTTTCAAGGTAACGTGGTTTATTACGGAATGGAAGAGCACAGGTGTCCAAAGTACAGTGGATTCCTTTTGCCTTGGCCTTGGTAAAAAGGGCAATCAAGAAATCAATCTGTAAGAGGGCTTCTCCTCCACTGACAGTGATTCCTCCTTTGTCTCCCCAGAAACCACGGTAGCGAAGGGCTTCTGACAAAACATCGTCTACTGTCCGTCTTCGTGATTTATTGGTCTCCATAGCCCATGTATCGGGGTTATGACAGTACTGGCAACGCATGTGACAACCCTGCAAAAAGACAATGAAACGAATCCCAGGGCCATCTACCGCCCCAAAACTCTCTGTCGAATGCACCATTCCTGTCACTTGTCCATAGTCAATTGTTTCTTCAGACATATCGTCACCTTCCTTGAAACCGTTTTATAGTTTTATTATATCACGAGTAAGGTGAAAAACAAGGGTTTTTTGTCTATTTTTTAGAAAGCAATCTGTTTTTCACTTTCATTTTCAATTTCTTTTAATGATCTGATTCAAAATCAAAACTATACAAGGTTGCAAAATAGTCCTCAGGGCGCTCTGCACGGCGGATTTGGCGGGCTTTGCCTTCTTCGGTATAGAGGATTTCTGCCGAGCGTAGTTTGGCATTGTACTGATAACCCATGGAGAATCCATGTGCACCTGTATCATGAATCACCAGCAAATCACCGATTTCTGTATGAGGCAGTTCGCGATTAATGGCAAATTTATCATTGTTTTCGCAGAGAGAACCGACCACATCTACTACCTCAGATGCTCCTTCTGGACGAGTTATGTTGGTAATATGGTGGTAGGCTCCATACACGGCTGGACGCATAAGGTTAACTGCTGACGCATCCACACCTAGATAGGTACGGTAGGTTTTTTTCTTATGAGTGACTCTTGTGACGAGAGCTCCGTGAGGGGCCAACATAAAGCGACCCAATTCGGTGAAAATCTTGACCTCACCAAGACCAGCTGGCGTAAGAACCTCTTCATACACCTTACGAACTCCCTCACCAATCAAGGCGATATCATTTGGTTCCTGCTCAGGACGATAATTGACACCAATACCGCCAGAAAGATTGATAAAGTCTAGCGAAATACCCAACTTTTCTTTGATTTCAACGGCTAATTCAAAAAGCTGACGCGCTAACTCTGGATAGTAGAGATGGGTCACGGTATTGGAGGCTAGGAAAGAATGAAGCCCAAATGTCTTGGCTCCTTTTTCCTTCAAAATAGCAAAAGCTTCAAAAAGCTGGTCCTTGGTCATCCCAAACTTGGCCTCTCCTGGATTGTCCATAATATCTGTTCCTAGCTCAAAAACGCCACCAGGATTGTAACGACAAGAGATAATTTCTGGAATGCCTGCCGCTCGCTCTAGATGTTCAATGTCTTCAAAGGCATCCAAGTTAATGGTTGCGCCCAATTCACGCGCATAGGCATATTCCTTGTCTGGCGTGTTGTTAGAAGAGAACATAATCTCAGAACCGGGGAAATTCAGTTTGTGGCTCATCAAGAGCTCTACATAACTAGAACAGTCCACACCACAACCTTCCTCTTTGAGGATTTTCAAGATGGCTGGGGTTGGGGTGGCCTTGACTGCAAAATATTCTTTAAAACCCTTATTCCAAGAAAAGGCCCGGTTGACTGCTCTTGCTTTTTCACGAATCCCCTTCTCATCATACAAGTGAAAGGGAGTCGGGAACTCTGAAACAATTGTTTCTAAATCTTCACGGCTGATAAATGGTGTTTTCATAAGCATCCTTCTATTCTGTTTGCAAAGAAAGGCTGGGACAATCGTTCCAACCTTTAGTTCTATCTCTTATTTGTCTTCGTCAAAAATATTTCCAATCTCAACATCGATGGCTTGGTTCTTGACATCAATATTGGTGACCTTCAAGAGTGACTTGTAGTCAAATTGCTTTTCACGTTCTTCTTGGGCATTGTCCGCAAAGACTGCGACACCTGCCAATTCTGAATCAAACTCACGCAAGAGACTGATCATCCCGTTGACAGTTCCACCACCTTTCAAGAAGTCATCCACAATCAAGACTCGGCTGCCTGCCTTGAGACTGCGTTTTGAAAGGAACATTTTCTCAATGCGGTCACCACTTGAACCTGATACATAGTTGACGCTAACAGTTGAACCTTCGGTAATTTTCAAGTCACGGCGCACAATGACAAAAGGAACATTGAGGACATTGGCAACTGCATTTGCAAGTGGCACACCTTTTGTTGCTACTGTCATAACGGCATCGATTTTTTGGTCCATAAAGCTCTTGGCAATGATGCGCCCAATATTTTTCAAAATGGCAGGTGTACTGAGCAAATCAGACAGGTAGATGTAGCCACCTGGCAAGATACGGTCACTTTCTGAAAGTTTATCACGCAAGTCTGCGATCATTTCTTTGGCTTCATGACTCGAGATTGATGGTGTAAAGATAACGCCACCACCTGCTCCAGTCACAGTCTGAATATGACCGATTTCGATTTCCTCAAAGGCACGCTTGATAATCACGATATCCTCTGAGATAGAGGATTTGGCAGATTCGTACTTTTCTGCAAAGGTATTGAGACTTGTTAGTTTGTATGGATTATTAATCAAATAGTTGGAAATGACAACCATCCGATCACTTCTTCTTAATTTCATTTCTATTTCCCATTCTATTTTTCTTCAAAAAATCAAAAAGCAAACTAGAAAGCTGGTCGCTGATAATTCAAAACACTGTTTTGAGATTGTCGATAGAACTGACAAAGTCCGTAATATACCTACCTATATACATACGACAAGGCGATGCTACCCTAGTTTGAAGAGATTTTCGAAGAGTATTAATTTTTGTCTTTTACTTATTATACCATATTCACATAAAAAAACGAACATTCTTATCCTAAAAAATGCTCATTTTTCTTAAATTATTAATCTAAATCTGGTTTATAGAAGGAACGATTGTCCATAGCGAAGATTTTATTGGTCATCTCTCCCTTATCCACCAGAGCCAGAGCCGTCGACATCATCATCATGCTAGCATCCAGATTGTCAATCATATGGATAATCTCTGCCTCCATGATACGTGGACGAACCGGACTTCCATACTCTAGTAAGCCGTGGTGACTGAGGATAACGTGGCGGAGCAGAACGACTTCTTCCTTGGTGTCATCGATGCCAAGTTCCATAACGGTCTTGGTAATTTCACTATCAATTAGAGCAATATGTCCAAGGAGATTGCCTCGCACTGTATACTCCGTCTGGTCTGGTCCCGTCAACTCAATGACTTTGGCCAAGTCATGCAGCATAATCCCCGCATAGAGCAAGCTCTTATTGAGCTGAGGATAGACCTCACTAATGGCATCCGCCAAACGCACCATGGTCGCCGTATGATAGGCCAAGCCTGTTTCAAAGGCATGGTGGTTGGTCTTGGCTGCTGGATAAGAGTAGAATTCCTTATCATACTTGGCGTAGAGCTTTCGAACAATTCGTTGCCAAACAGGATTTTCAATCTTGAAAATCATTTGCGCCATATAGTCACGGATTTCTTTGACATCAACTGGCGACTTGACCTTGAAATCAGCTGGATCATTTGGTTCACCGGGTTGAGGCAAGCGCAAGGTAATTTGATTGACCTGTGGAGTGTTGTTATAAACTTCTCGGCGCCCTTTCATGTGAACAACCTTACCTGCAGTAAAGGCCTCAACATTATGAGGTTGGGCATCCCAGAGTTTCCCCTCAATCTCGCCACTATCATCTTGGAAGGTAAAGGCTAGGTAGTTTTTCCCAGCGCGAGTTTGCCTCAGGTCAGCTGACTTGATTAGGTAAAAGCCTTCAAACAGCTCATCTTTTTTCATGTGACTAATCTTCATATTCTTCCTCATCTTCTTGGAAATGGAGTAGATCAAGCGCAGGCTCACCTTCTGATAACTCAATGTGACGGAGCGTTCGCTCGATAGCTGTAGTGCGACGGTTTAATAATTCATCAATATTGCCAGAGGCATGTTGGAGATGTTTTTGTGCCTTGACCAGAATGCCACCAAACTTGCCAAACTCGGTCTTGACGCTAGCAAGGGTCTTACTGATATGATCGGCACTCTTTTGGATATTGAGGGTTTTGAAGCCAACTGATAGGGAATTGAGAAGGGCTGACAGGGTACTTGGACCTGCGACAATAATCTGCTCCTCCCGTCTCAAATCATCAAAGAAGACCGGATTGCGGACGATTTCTGAATAGAGACCTTCTGTCGGAACAAACAAAACTCCAAAATTGGTCGTCCGAGGTGGGGCTATGTACTTGTTCCTGATATCCTTAGCAAAGCGCTTGACGCTGGCTAGGAGTGACTTGCGACAACGTTCGATTTCGTCCTTATCGCCTGCTTCATAGGCTTCTTCTAAGCGATAATAATCCGCCAGTGGAAACTTGGAGTCAATCGGTAGGTAGACATATTTCTGGTCACCTTGTCCAGGTAGCTTAATGGCGTACTCCACTCGTTCACTGGAGTTTTCAACCGTTGCATATTCTCGTTCATACTGGGCAGGGGTCATGATGTCTTCGATGATTTGGCCCAGTTGCAATTCTCCCAGAATTCCTCGCGTCTT
The DNA here is from genome assembly GCF_005844455.1 of Streptococcus mitis. GTDB lineage: Bacteria > Bacillota > Bacilli > Lactobacillales > Streptococcaceae > Streptococcus > Streptococcus mitis_BF. The sequence goes on from NZ_SPGF01000018.1 coordinate 23,759, forward strand.
GGTTCCAGAGAGAACCTTGTTGAGAGCTCCGACATCGCGAGCCACCGTCTGCATTTCTCCCAGACCACGATTGACCGACTCCAGTTGTTTAGAAACTGTCTCAAAGGAAGCTTGTAAACGCGTCTGCAAGGTCTTTTCTAGTTTTTCCTCGACTGTTTGGCGCATTTGTTCCAAACGTTGCTCATTTGATTCCTGCAAGGCTTGGAGACGTTGGTCAGTCTTGTCTCTGGTTTGGAGGAGACTATCTGTCATTTCTTGACGGACTTGCGTCAAACCTTGGTGCAATTCCATTCGCACTTCTTGCAGACGATCGCTGACAGCCACTTCCAAATCTTTTTGATCCAACTGGCTGGCTTGTCTGGCTTGTTCAAAGCGATAATCCAACTGGTCTGACAAGTGATCTGCCTGATCCTCCAAGCTCTTACTTAGATGTTTTTCCTGTTTATCCTGCCTTTGCCAAATTAGAAAGAGGCCAGCTAGGTTGGCAATTAATAATAGAACAAGTAAACTTTCCATCCTACCTCCTATCCTTGCTATGCAGCACGACCACGTAACCATCTGGGCAAGTCACCAACACTTCCCTATCTATATATTCGTTAGAAGCGTACACTTTTTTAAAGAAAAAATTTTCCTCTGTCAACTCATACTTGGCACCAAGAATGGTCAGCTGGCTATCCCGAACCGGCATAAAAGCTAGATAGTCATAGTCTGAACGGGGCTCTAGCTGACTGGTCCCTTCGGGACAATAGGCAATCACATTTTGCCCATCCTCAATCGCTATCTGGCGCATATAAGGTGCCAACTTGGGATTGCTTGGCAGAAAGACATTGGCCAGCATATGGTCAATACGACCACCAAGAGCCCCAAAAATAGTGACCTGAGCCTGAGGATTTTGCTCAAAGATGGTCAAGAGAGCCAATTCCAGATCTGTATCATCTTTTTCTGGCTGAGCTTGAACAAAATGTTGGGCACGTTTTTGAATCAACTGACGTTCGTCTGCAGTCACCGAATCAAAATCCCCAACTGCTAGAGCCAGAGGCAGATCTTCTTCCAAGACCCAGAGCGAGCCGCGATCCACACCGACAAAGCAATCAAAATTTGTCCGATAATGACCGCGATCTCCGCCTGCAAAAACGGCAACCCTAGTCCAGTTGTTTTCTGAGAGTTTGCACTCGTTCATTGACATCTCCCTTAAAAACATAGGATCCTGCTACAAAAACGGTCGCACCAGCTTCTTTAGCTTGAGAAATGGTCTGATCATCAATACCACCATCGACTTCAATTTCAAAGTGCAAACCTTTTTCCTGACGAAGGGCAACCAACTCACGGACCTTATCCATGGTTTCAGGCAGAAAAGCTTGACCACCAAAGCCAGGATTAACCGTCATGACCAAGACTTGATCAACTAGATGAAGGACGTGCTTAATCGCCTCGACAGGCGTACCAGGATTGATAACAACCGAAGGTTTGACACCGAGCGAGCGAATTTTTTGGAGAGCTCCATGAATATGAGGCGTTGCTTCCACATGGATGCTGATGATGTCTGCCCCTGCACGCGCAAAGTCTTCTAAATGATGCTCAGGATTTGACACCATCAAGTGGCAATCGAAAACCATCTTACTATGTGGTCGAAGAGCTTCGACCACACCTGCACCAAAACTGATTTGTGGTACAAAGTGACCGTCCATAATATCGATATGGGCATACTCTGCCCCCGTTGCTTCTAGGCGTTGGATTTCACGTTCAAAGTTGGCATAATCTGCTGCCAGAATTGACGGAGCAATCTTGTATTGAGACATAGGCTTCTCCTTATTTTGGAATTTTTTTGCTGACTTTTTTATAGATTTCTCTGCGATTTTCAATTTCGCTGAGGAATTGTAGGTAGTTATCAAAACGGAAGCTGGCAATAGTACCCTCTTCTACAGCTGGCTTAACCGCACAAGACGGCTCATGGGTATGGGTACAAGTACGGAACTTGCAGTCTCGACTGACACTGGCAATCTCTGGAAAGGCCTGATTGAGGTCTTCAGCCGTTGACACTTCATAATCCAGTGATGAAAAGCCTGGTGTATCTGCGATTTTACCCCCATTGAGGTTGTAAAAACTAACGGCTCGAGTAGTATGACGACCGCGACCTAGACTATCTGAGATTTCTCCTGTTTCAAGATTGAGGTCTGGTGCGATTTTATTAAGAAGGGTTGATTTCCCAACACCTGTCTGGCCCATAAAGACTGTAACCTTACCTGTCAACAAGGGCAAAAGTTCTTCCTTACTGGTCACAAAATCGTAACCAATAGCACCATAAGTCTGCTGGTAAAAATCCAATTCTGACCGTTCTTCCAGCAAGTCCATTTTGGAAATATAAACGATGGGATGAATGCCCTTGTGCTCCAAAAGAACTAAGAAACGATCCAGCAAATTGCTGTTAAAATCCGGTTCCTTGACTGACATGATTACTACAGCTTGATCAATATTAACAATAGGCGGACGGACTAGACTGTTTTTACGTTCGTGAATTTTGAGGATATAGCCTTCTGAATTTTCCTCGGCAGAGAAATCTACCCAGTCCCCAACGTAAGGGGTATGACCTTTTTTACGGAAATTTCCACGCGCTCGTGTTTGATAAGCCTTGCTATCACTCTCTACATAGTAGAAGCCTGCCAAGGCTTTAATAATTTGTCCCTGCATCTTAGAGTCCTTGCCCTTTAAGCGCGTCTGCTAAACTGGCAAATTCTGCCAAGCTGAGGGCTTCCCCACGCACACTTGGTGACAAGCCCGCTTGATCCAATGCCTTGGTCAATTTCTCCTTGACTTCTTCGGTCTTGCCAAAGTAACCTGTCAAATTGTTCCACAAGGTCTTGCGGCGATGGGTAAAACTAGCCTTGGAAACCTTAAAGAAGAAATTCTCGTCTTCCACTTCTACGGCTGGCTCTGGACGACGCACCATTTTTAAAATGGCTGAGTCCACATTTGGCGCTGGCACAAAGACCGTACGAGGCACGATAAAGGCAACCTTGGCAGTCATGTAATACTGAACCGCAATCGACAAGCTACCATAAGCCTTGGTGTTAGGTTGGGCTGAGATACGATCCGCCACTTCTTTCTGCATCATGACCACAAACTCACTAAAAGGAATGCCACTTTCGATCAAGTGCATGAGAATAGGTGTCGTAATGTAGTAAGGCAAGTTGGCTACCACCTTAATGGGCAGGTCAGGATTTTTAAAATTCTGAATATGCTGCGCCAAATCAACTTTGAGAATGTCCTCGTTAACCACTGTTACATTGTCAAAATCACGAAGAGTATCTGCCAAAATCGGTACCAAACGGTGGTCGATCTCAAAGGCCATGACTTGAGCTGCACGCTCAGCCAGGAACTCCGTTAAGGCACCAATACCTGGTCCGATTTCGATAACATTAACCTGGTCATCAATTTCAGCCGTATCCACTATTTTTTGAAGGATATTGGTATCCGTCAAGAAATTTTGCCCGAAGGACTTTTTAAAGGTAAAACCGTGACGCTCCAGCACTGCCTTGGTCACGCTATAATCTGCAATTCTCATCTATTCTCTTTTCTATTATCTGTTACTACTATTGTAACACATTCCTCTTACATTTGGGGGCTGCTTAGCTGTTCTCATAAGATTTCATAGCTTCTTCCACTTCTGCCAAGGTAACTCCAAACAATTCTAAGCGTTTGAGGAGTTGCTTGCCGTTGGAATAGCCAATACGAAGAGCCTCTCCTAGATATTCTCGTCGCTTACGGCTATCTGCTCCCGCTAGAAAACCAAGGCGAATCAAGTCGCTACGACTGATGTCAAATTGACTCTCATGTTCAAATTGTTCAGTCACCTGAGCTAGAGCCGTTTTCAGGTCTTCATAGCTGGCATGTTCAATCCCCAGAGAACGCCCCTTGGTCTTGGACTTGGGAACAGCTTCATCTCGTTTGAGGAAGGCATGCTGAACTGTTGGAATGGCCGTCATAATCATGCGACGAATCCGCTCCCCATTAAAATCTGGGTCTGTAAAGACGATGACTCCATGACGTTGGTGCAGGCGCTGAATCCGCTCTATATCCTGGTCATTGATGGCAGAACCTCGAGTCTCATAGGTCTCTACCTCGAAATAACGTTTGAGATTGGCCGTATCGTCGCGACCTTCAACCACGATGACTTGGAAAATTTTTTCTTTCATTACTTGTTGTCCAATCCAAAAATGCGCTCTGCATTTGCAGTTGTTGCTGCTGCTAACTCCTCGGTCGTCATGCCACGCAAATCTGCGATAAAATCTACTACATAGCGAGTATAGGCTGTTTTGTTTTCGCGGCCCCTTTTAGGAACAGGAGCCAAGTAGGGCGCATCCGTCTCCACCAAAATCTTGTCCAAAGGAAGTTCTCTAGCCACCTCTTGGATATCAGTTGCCTTCTTGAAAGTCACCACTCCTGAGAAGGAAATGGTCATACCAAGCTCCACAAACTTCTCTGCCCATTCAAGAGTTCCCGAAAATGAATGCATGATGCCACCTCGAGGACCAACGCCCTCACTTTTGATAATCTCATAGGTATCTTCCAGCGCATCACGGGTATGGACAACAAAAGGCAAATCCAAGTCCTTAGATAACTGAATCTGACGTCGAAAAACCTGCTCCTGCACCTCTTTGGACGCTGTCATCCAATGATAATCCAAACCAATCTCACCTAAAGCAACAACCTTGGGATGCTTGAGCTTGTCAAGCAAGTAGGCTTCAATCTCCTCCGTGTAAGTCCCAGCTTCTGTAGGATGCCAACCAATAGTCGCATAGAGTTGGTCATACTCATCTACCAACTCCAAGGCACGCTCAATCGTTGGTTTATCAAAACCAACAATATTCATCTGTGTCACACCCATCTCAGCAGCCAAGGCAATTTCTTCTGCCTCACGACCTGCAAATTCTTCTACATTCAAGTGTGTATGTGTATCAAAAATCATCTCTTCTAACCTCGTTTTCTATCTACTATTATAGCAAAAAACTGACCTCTCTCCTCATCTGAAAAAAAATATTCTAAAACCCATCATCATCTCTTGACGCTCTTTTTCCAAAGCAGTATAATAACACTTATTGAATTTTTTCAACAAAGGAAACAACTATGTTTACAAAATTAAAACAGACCTTTATCGGTCGCCCTCTTAAGTCCTTAACAGAAGGCGAGGGAGGGTTGCTGGGAAAAATGCAGGCCTTAGCCATGTTATCAAGCGATGCTCTATCTTCCATTGCCTATGGACCTGAGCAAGTAGTCCTCGTCTTGGCTAGTCTCTCTCCTCTTGCTATATGGTGGAGCCTTCCCATCGGCCTCTTTGTCCTCCTGCTTCTGGCTAGTCTGACCGTTTCCTACCGTCAAATCATCCATGCCTACCCTCAAGGGGGAGGGGCCTATATGGTTACTCGAGAAAATCTATCTCCCCAACTTGGCTTAATCGCTGGAGGCAGTCTGCTGGTTGACTACATGTTGACCGTAGCGGTATCTGTTGCATCTGGAGCTGATGCTATCACAGCAGCTCTCCCTGCTCTCCACCCTTACAACCTCCACATCTCCATTTTTCTAGTTTGCTTGCTCATGCTCTTGAATTTACGGGGCTTAAAAGAATCTGCCAGCTCACTGATGATTCCTGTCTATCTCTTTATCATCAGTACTGTCTTTCTCTTGCTCTACGGAATTTTTCAACTAATGACAGGATCTCTCAGCTATCAGGCAACTTCTCCTATTGGGCATGCTGTTCCGAGCCTGTCTATCGTTCTCATTCTAAGAGCCTTTACCAGCGGATCTGCCTCTCTGACAGGGGTTGAAGCTATTTCAAATGCCGTTCCCTTTTTCAAGGCTCCGAAAGAAAAGAATGCTGCTCAGACCTTGACGATCATGTCACTGATTCTAGGATTTCTTTTTGCTGGCATTACCTTCCTAAACTACTGGATGGGGATTATGCCTCAACACGGAGAAACTATTCTTTCACAGATGGCTCAAGGCATCCTTGGTACTTCCTTCTTAGGCCATCTTGGCTATTATATCTTCCAATTCTCCACAGCCTTGATTTTGGCCGTAGCTGCAAATACTGGCTTTTCAGCCTTCCCTATGTTGGCTTACAATATGGCTAAAAACAAATACATGCCCCATCTATTTATGGAAAAAGGAGACCGCCTAGGCTACTCCAATGGAATCTTAACTCTAGCTTTTGGGGCTATGATTCTTCTTCTCATTTTTAACGGCAATACCGAACGCTTGATTCCTCTTTATACTATCGGGGTCTTCGTTCCTTTCGCCCTATCTCAGACTGGGATGATTCGTCATTGGAAAAAAGAAAAGGGGGCAAATTTCTTAAAACCTGCCCTTGCCAATATCCTTGGAGCCATCATTTGCTACGCTATCGTGCTCATCCTGCTCTTTTTCCGTCTCAGTGATATCTGGCCTTTCTTCCCGATCATTCTCGTACTCACCCTACTCTTTTTGGCAATTCACAGTCATTACCAAAAAGTAGCCCAACAACTGCGACTCTATGAAGGAATCGAAAAACGTACCTACGATGGCAATCTTGTCCTCGTTCTAGTAGGAAATATCACACGCGTCAGCGTTGGAGCCATTAACTACGCCCAAAGTATCGGTGACGAAGTCTTAGCCATGCATATATCCACCAAGGAAACAGCAGAAAAAGACCAGGAAATTCTCCAAGAATTTGCCGATTACTTCCCAACCATTACTCTGAAAAACATCAAGACCAGCTATCGTGACATCATCACGCCTGCTATCAAGTATGTCAAACGAATCTCTGAGGATGCCCAGAAAAAGAACTATACAGTCACTGTCCTTGTACCCCAGTTTATCCCTAATAAACCTTGGCAGAATATCCTACACAATCAAATGAGTCTCAAACTCAAATATGCCCTCCGTTGGCACCAAGACGTCGTTGTCGCTAGCTACTCTTACCACTTAAAAGAATAAAGAAAAGGCCCTACCAGAACCAAGAAGCTCTGGTAGGGCCTTTTTCTGAATCCATCCACTATGCTTATACTCAATGAAAATCAAAGAGCAAACTAGGAAGCTAGCCGCAGGCTGCTCAAAACAGTGTTTTGAGGTTGTGGATAGAACTGACGAAGTCAGTAACCATACCTACGGTAAGGCAACGCTGACATGGTTTGAATTTGATTTTCGAAGAGTATTAACTGAAAAGCATGACTAGGAATACTATTGAATGTGGTTAGCTAAAGCTTCCTGAGCTTTTTTATTTGACTCAGCTTTTTCTTTTAGCCATTTTTCATAGAGTTCTTGGTACTGTTTAGCAGTGACTGGCTCTTTTTGCAATTCAACATATTTGTAGTTGTCCGCATTTCCTTTATGACCAACAAATGAGAATGGGCCTGTAAACGGTACAGTCTTACGGAAGATTGGATTAGCTCTACCACTTTTAACTAGTAGGAAGAGGGCACTATCTGTCAACCAAGCTTGGGCTTCAGTATATTTTTCATAGCGAGCTTGAGTATCTGTGATTTCCGCATCAGCCTGATCCAAGAGTTTCTTGTAGTCATCAAGACCAATCTTGTCCTTGACTTCCTTGTCTTTTCCTTCAGACAAGCCCATGTTTTTCAACTGAGAACCTGTCTCTGGATCAAGAATAGCTAGGTAAGTCTTAGAATCTGAGTAATCTCCACCCCATCCTGAGATGTCGATATCGTAGTCCTTTTGTTCTGCTGTATCTGCAAAGTAGGTTGCCTGGTCTTTTTCATCTGGAGAAAGTTGGATAACATCAATGACTACATTCTCCTTACCAAGAGTTTCTTCCACTGTTTGTTTGAAAGAGCCGACCTGTTGCACATCTAATTTAGCAGTCTGGTCAACTGGCATATCCAAATGAATTGGGAAAGTTACTCCCTGCGCTTGCAGACTTTCTTTGGCCTTCGCAAACTTCTCTTTGGCCTTTTCAGGATTCAAGAAGGCTTGCTTACCATCGTTTAGATTGATATTCGCCCAATCTTTACCGTAGTTGACAATTTTTTCATTGACAATATCACCAAAGTTCTTATCGCCAACTTAAACAAAGTTACTTGGTGTAACTGTGTTACGCAAGATACGGTCTGCTCCATTTTCACCATTTGTCTGCGCCGCATAGGCCTGACGGTCAAAGGCAAAGTTGATAGCCTGACGGAAATCCTTATTTTGCATAGCTGCGCGTGAGTCTGTCTTTTCCTTATCAGACTGTTTCATAGTCTGCTTGTAGCTTTGACGATTAAGGTTGAAAAGATAATAGAAAGTGACTGAGTTTTGCGGTGTATAGGTAATCTTGTCCTCATTTCCCTTCTTGAGTTCAGCAAAGACTGAACTTGTTGGGAAGATACGGCCATCTGTATAATTACCATCCAAGAAACCTCTAGCAATGCTGTCTTGGTCAGAACCGTCAAAGAAAGAGAGTTCCACTTTCTCAATTTTGACATTGTCCTTATCCCAGTAATTAGGTTTTTTGTCAAATTCAATCAAAGATTTTGATGGGAAAGATTTAAACAAGTAAGGACCATTTGACAAGATACTTGATGGTGTCACACTTCCAAAGTCATCTTCCTTAGACTTCAAGAAGGCTTCATTTACAGGATTAAGGATACTTGCTGTTGTTTTAGAGTTCCAATAAGTTTCAGGTTGGTTGAGGGTGTATTGTAGTGTGTAATCATCCACTGCCTTAACACCAACAGTTCCAACATCAGATGATTTCCCTTCAACATAGTCTGCTAGCCCCTTGATAGAGTCTTGTACCAAGTACAAGTTTTCAGCCTTTTTATCAGCCGCATACTTGAGACCAGTCACAAAGTCATGAGCCGTTACATCTGCATACTCTTCTCCTTCAGAAGTGTACCATTTAGCTCCCTGACGGATTTTATAAGTGTAGGTCAAGCCATCTTTTGATACTGTCCATGACTCAGCCATAGAGGGGATGAGATTGCCATACTGGTCATTTTCCAACAACCCATCAATCAAGTTGGTTGTGATACTAGATGTAGAATCTCGTGTAGAGGTAATATAATCCAAGGTATCTGTATTATTGACAAAGATATAAGAGTAAGTCTTGTCTGCATTACTTGATTGGGAAGGTCCACATGCCGCTAGAGCTAGGCCTGCTGTCAAAGCTACAGCTCCAAAAAGCATAACTTTTGATTTCTTCATGATTATTCTCCATTTTTTACAGCATGTGAAATATTATACACTATTCAAGCAAAAATATAAAGTATGGTGGATTGAAACTAGAGTAGTACACTACAGCTGCTAAAATATTTCTAGGAATTAATTTAACTTTCCTAATTAATTTGTTCACATCTTATTTCAATCTACTATATTTTGAGCTTTTTTACAAAAATAAAAATCAGTAGACTCGAGTTCCTACTGATTTTTGATATAGTTCGTTTGGATTATGCAGCCAAAACTTTGCGTCCTTTACGACGACGAGCTGCCAATACGCGACGACCGTTTTTAGTTGACATACGGTTACGGAATCCGTGTTTGCGCGCACGACGAAGTTTACTTGGTTGATAAGTACGTTTCACGATGAATACCTCCTCATAGATTTTGTATTCGTTTAGCCGGCTATAAAGTGATCAGTTACTAAACATACTTTACTATTCTATCTGATTCTTTTACTTTTGTCAATAGCTCTAGGCAAATGTTTCCAGCTTTTTAACGCTTTTTCTGATGTAAGCCCTATCTGCGATATTGTTTCAAGAAACGAGTCATCTTGTCTTGGATTTGGGCTAGTTCATCGACTCGAGGAAGGTAAACGATACGGAAGTGGTCTGGTTCCTGCCAGTTAAAACCTCGACCATGAACCAAGAGAACCTTTTCCTGCTTCAAGAAATCAAGGACAAACTGTTCATCATCATCGATACGGTACATATTGCGGTCGATTTTAGGGAAGATATAGAGTCCAGCCTTAGGTTTAACCGCAGACAAACCTGGAATATCTTGAATAGCATTGTAGATGAAGTTTCTTTGCTCATAAATTCGTCCACCAGGAAGGAGCAATTCATCGACTGATTGGTGACCGCCCAAGGAAGTTTGTACGACTTGTTGGGCCAAAACGTTAGAGCAAAGACGCATATTGGACAGCATATTGAGACCTTCGATATAGCCTTTAACATGTGTCTTAGGTCCAGACAAGACCATCCAACCCACACGGAAACCAGCGATACGGTGGGATTTTGACAAACCGTTCATGCTAACACAGAAAACATCTGGCGCCAGGCTCGCCACAGGCGTATGCACATGACCATCCATTACCATGCGGTCGTAAATTTCATCCGCAAAGATAATCAAATCATTTTGACGGGCAATCTCAATAATCTCCAGCAAGAGTTCCTTAGGATAAAGGGCTCCAGTTGGATTATTTGGATTGATAAGGACGATTGCCTTGGTATTGGAAGTGATTTTTGACTTGATATCGTCAATATCTGGGTACCATTCTGCAGCTTCATCACAGATATAGTGAACGGCATTCCCCCCAGCTAGGCTGACAGCTGCCGTCCAGAGAGGATAGTCTGGCATTGGCACTAAGACTTCATCCCCGTTATCCAAAAGCCCCTGCATGGACATGACAATCAGTTCACTAACACCATTTCCAAGGTAGATATCATCAATATCTACGTTTGGAAATTTTTTCAATTGGCAATACTGCATGATAGCCTTACGGGCTGAGAAAATCCCCTTGGAATCAGAATATCCTTCACTATCACGCGCATTCATAATCAAGTCATGAATGACCTCGTCTGGCGCTGTAAAGCCAAATTCTGCTGGATTTCCTGTATTCAGACGTAAAATCTTTTCTCCGTTTGCTCGCATTCGCATGGCTTCTTCCAAAACAGGGCCACGGATATCATAAGCAACATGCTCTAACTTACTAGACTTGTTATATTCTTTCATCTTGTTTCCTCAATTCATCGAGATAGTAATATTATACCACTAGAAAGAGAATGCGACAAGTTTGCTGAAATGTCTTACTAGATTCGTATAGAAGAAAAACCTCACTAAAAGCGAGGTCAAGACAGTGGAGATAGCAGGTATTTTGCCAAAAAACATCACATACCAAAAGATAAACCTAGAAAAAGCAAGCCTAATACTCATCAAAAATATATTCTGGACAAATCCATTTTCTGTGAACAATCTTCCTCAGGCATTCTATTTCCAAATTTTGAATCACTGTTTCTAACTTCAAAATGACTTCTTCTAAAGATTTGAAGGCCTTGTTTTTGAATCCACGCTTTCGTATCTCTGCCCAAACTTGCTCAATGGGATTCATTTCTGGAGTGTAGGGAGGAATAAATGTACACGTGATATTTTCTGGCAACTCCAAAGCCTGAGACTTGTGCCAGGTGCATTATCCATGACCAAAATCAGATAATCATCCGAATAATAGGCGGATAATTGCTGTAAAAATTCGTTCATCCAAGC
>NZ_SPGF01000019.1:0-30088 GCF_005844455.1 Streptococcus mitis
TCAACTATTCAAAAACCACACAGTGTTTCTTTCAGCTTGATTATATTCAAGACTGGAATCACTGTGTGGTTTTATTTTGAAGCTAGTTTTTGCCCAACCTCCTTTCTTGATAGATGAAAATTGATTTTTAAAATTATGAACCAATCTTTTGCAAATTAAGTACTGCATCGTGATTCATCAAGACTTGACCATACTCTTGCAAGACTGAGCGACTGATGTCACTATCGTCCGCAAACTCGCGCATACGGGCCAACAGCCAAGCTGGATATGGACTTGGATGATTTTCAATATCCACTAAAATGGTCAAATAATAGCGCTCGTTCATTTTGTAGAGTTCAGAAGTTTCCATCTCAAAAGTCACTGTCTTGGCAAAAGCCAGCAAGTCATCCAACTTAGCAAAAGAAAGGATGTAGTAGATGTAGGGCTCTTTCTTGCTTTCAGCTTCTTGTTCAGCCTGCTCCTGCTCTTCTTCCTTAGCTTCGACTTGTTCTAGAGATTGAATGGCTTCGATGTCATCTTTGGTTTTGTCCGCGATGCTTTTTTCTAAGGTTTTAATAAACTCATCTGGCGACATTTGGGCCAATTCTTCCATGTCTGGCAAATCTGATAAATCTTCAAAATCTAGATTTTGGTCAATCTTTGACTTGGTCACAAAGACATCTACCTTATCAGGTTTTGGAGTTACACGGAAGCTCAACATGCCACTATCAAGGAAATTGTCTGGTATCTCTAACTCATCTAAAATAGCATAGAAAAACTCTTCGGTTTTTTCCTGAGGAACGAGAAAGTCTGCAATCTCCATTCCACGATCCATCAAATCATCTAAAGTCATCGTGATTTTCAGTGTTGTATCACTAATTTGTTTCATCTTCATATCTAGTAACCTCATACTTTCAGTCTATCTATTATACTAGATTTTTACGATTTTATCAAAAGAATGAAGCGAGAATGTGATATAATACTAGAGACCATTTTACAATACAAGAAAGAAAGTACAATGAAAAATATAAAAGTTAATGCACTGGCTAGCTTACTAGTCAATGTTCTCAATATCGTTTTTCCACTGATAACCAATCCCTATCTAACACGGATTCTCAGCAAATCCAACTACGGTTATTTCAATACTGCTAATACCTGGGCCAGCTTTGTCATTCCTTTAGCCGCCTTTGGAATATACAACTACGGGATTCGAGCTATCAGTAAAGTCAAAGACGATAAGAATAAAATCAACTATGTTTTCTCTAAATTATTCTATTTTTCTCTGATCACTTCAGTCTTCATAACAGCTATCTACTTCCTTTTTATTTATTTCGACACCAGCATTGTCAATCTAAAAATTCTATATTACATCCTAGGGATCCAAGCTCTCTTCCAATTTCTTAATATTGAATGGATGAATGAAGCCTATGAAAACTACACTTTCATTCTCTATAAGACCTTAATTATCCGGATTTCTATGTTAGTTGGAATCTTCACCTTTGTAAAAACAGCAGATGATATTGTTCCTTATGCCATTGTCATGAGTGCCACTACCATCCTAAATTATCTACTTAGTTTTCTTTGGATCAAGAGAAAAGTTTCATTCGTTAAGATTAGTTTTGTGGAATTAACCAGAGAATCTAAACCTCTCTTTACTATGTTACTATTGGCAAATTCCAGTATGCTCTATACCCTGCTCGATAGAATGTTCATAACCAAGGGACCTGATGAAAACTACATTTCTTATTATGCAATTGCTTCCAACATCGTTATGTTAATTGCCGGTGTCCTAGGTGGAGCTATAAACGTAAGCGTTCCACGTCTCGGCTATTATCTTGGAAAAAAAGATTACAATTCCTATAGATCTCTTGTAAATCAAGCAGCATCATTATTCTATTTCCTCATAATTCCAACAAGTATTGGAATTATGATTTTAGGAAGTTACGCAACCGTTATTTATTCTTCTGAAAAATATCTTGAAGCGGGAATCGTTACTAGCATCTTTGCTTTTCGAAGTGTTATCTGGGCCATTGAATTGATTCTTGGTAGACAAATTATATTTATTAATAATCACGAAAATCGTCTAACTGCCTATTACTTTATTGGTGGTGGATTAAATTTCCTACTCAACTGCTTCTTGTATTTCAATAATATATTTTCACCAGTATACTATCTCATTACTACTATAGGTGCAGAAATCATAGTCGTTCTACTAGAAATTCACTTTATTAAAAAATATCAATTACTTGAATTGAAAGAAATTTTCTCGTTTCTTATGCGATATAGCATTGTCTCACTAGGATTTATTCCTATTTATCTAACTTTTAAAACGGTCTTCCAAATAACGTCTTATACAGTAACTTTGAACATGATTTTCATGATTCTCTCTACCATTGTAGGTTGTACTATCTACTACCTCTTAACACTCTTTATCACAAAAGATAAAACACTACACTATGCCCTAAATCTTGTACTAAGTAAGATTAAAAAAACAACCAACTAATCATTATCGTTATTAGTAAATTTTCAATAAGAGCGACTTCTTTCGGAGTCGTTTTCTTTGTCCCTTAAAGTGTCATGTCAATAAAAGTGTCATAACCGCCTAATAACTAAGTACAATTGATTGAATCTAGAATAGGATGCTGTGACTACTAAAACATTTCTAGAAATTAATTTGACTTTCCTAATCAGTTTGTTCACATCTTATTTCATTTTACTATATAGTAAAATGAACCAAAAATAGTACACAATGTGGTATAATATTCTTATGGCATATTCAATAGATTTTCGTAAAAAAGTTCTCGCCTATTGTGAGCGAACAGGTAGTATAACAGAAGCATCACAGGTTTTCCAAATCTCACGTAATACCATTTATGGCTGGTTAAAGCTAAAAGAGAAAACAGGAGAGCTAAACCATCAAGTGAAAGGAACAAAACCAAGAAAAGTTGATAGAGATAGACTTAAAAACTATCTTACTGACAATCCAGACGCTTATTTGACTGAAATAGCTTCTGAATTTGGCTGTCATCCAACTACTATCCACTATGCTCTCAAAGCTATGGGGTACACTCGAAAAAAAAGAACCACACCTACTATGAACAAAACCCAGAAAAAGTAGCTTTATTTCTTAAGAATTTTAATAGTTTAAAGCACCTAGCACCTGTTTATATTGATGAAACAGGATTTGATACTTATTTTTATCGAGAATATGGTCGCTCATTAAAAGGCCAGTTAATAAGAGGTAAAGTATCTGGAAGAAGATATCAGAGGATTTCTTTGGTTGCAGGGCTAACAAATGGTGAGTTAATCGCTCCAATGACCTACGAAAAGACGATGACGAGCGACTTTTTTGAAGCTTGGTTTCAGAAGTTTCTCTTACCAACATTAACCACACCATCGGTTATTATTATGGATAATGCAAGATTCCATAGAGTGGGGAAGCTAAAGCTTTTATGCGAAGAGTTTGGGCATAAACTTTTACCTCTTCCTCCCTACTCACCTGAGTACAATCCTATTGAGAAAACATGGGCTCATATCAAAAAGAACCTCAAAAAGGTATTACCAAGTTGCAATACTTTTTACGAGGCTCTTTTGTCTTGTTCTTGTTTCAATTTACTATAGAAGCGACCAATAATCTCATCAAGCGCAATGCATTTGGTTTTCGGAACTTTGAAAACTTCAAAAAACGAATTTTTATCGCCCTAAATATCAAAAAAGAAAGGACGAAATTTGTCCTTTCTCGCTCTTAGCTTTTCTTCAACCCACTACAGTTGACAAAGAGCATAAAAATTATGCCCCTCGAATACATCCGAGGGGCTAGAAACGTTGTTAAATCAACGGCCGAACTTTTAAATTTCAAGGTTCGGGATAAAATAGTTCACTGAACTATTTTATTTTTTAAGGTTGTAGAATGATTTCAATCCACGGTATTCTGCTACTTCACCAAGTTGATCTTCGATGCGAAGCAATTGGTTGTATTTAGCGATACGGTCTGTACGTGAAAGTGAACCAGTTTTGATTTGTCCTGCGTTAGTTGCAACTGCGATATCAGCGATTGTTGAATCTTCAGTTTCACCTGAACGGTGTGATACAACTGCAGTGTAACCAGCTTCTTTAGCCATTTCGATAGCGTCAAATGTTTCAGTAAGAGTACCGATTTGGTTAACTTTGATAAGGATTGAGTTAGCTGCACCTTCTGCAATACCTTTTTCAAGGTAAGAAGTGTTTGTTACGAAGAAGTCGTCACCAACCAATTGAACTTTACCGCCAAGACGTTCAGTAAGAGCTTTCCAACCGTCCCAGTCGTTTTCATCCATACCATCTTCGATAGTGATGATTGGGTATTTGTTTACCAATTCTTCAAGGTAGTCGATTTGTTCTGCAGCAGTACGTACAGCAGCGCCTTCACCTTCAAATTTAGTGTAGTCGTAAACTTTACGTTCTTCATCATAGAATTCTGATGAAGCACAGTCAAATCCGATAAAGACATCTTTACCTGGAACATAACCAGCAGCTTCGATAGCAGCAAGGATAGTTTCAACACCGTCTTCAGTTCCTTCGAAACGAGGAGCGAATCCACCTTCGTCACCTACGGCTGTTTCAAGACCACGAGATTTAAGGATTTTCTTAAGAGCGTGGAAGATTTCTGCACCCCAACGAAGAGCTTCTTTGAATGTAGGTGCACCAGCAGGTACGATCATGAATTCTTGGAAAGCGATTGGAGCGTCAGAGTGAGAACCACCGTTGATGATGTTCATCATTGGAGTTGGAAGAACTTTAGTGTTGAATCCACCAAGGTAGCTGTAAAGTGGGATTTCAAGGTAGTCAGCAGCAGCACGAGCTACAGCGATAGACACACCAAGGATTGCGTTTGCACCCAATTTACCTTTGTTAGGAGTACCGTCAAGTGCGATCATAGCACGGTCGATAGCTTGTTGGTCACGTACATCGTAGCCGATGATAGCTTCAGCGATGATGTTGTTTACGTTGTCAACAGCTTTTTGTGTACCAAGACCACCGTAACGAGATTTGTCACCGTCGCGAAGTTCAACTGCTTCGTGTTCACCAGTAGAAGCTCCTGATGGAACCATACCACGTCCGAAAGCACCTGATTCAGTGTAAACTTCTACTTCAAGTGTTGGGTTACCGCGTGAGTCTAGGACTTCGCGAGCGTAAACATCAGTAATAATTGACATTTTTTACTCTCCTTATGAGTTAAATTTTTTACACCTCTATAATACCTTAAAAACCCTCCTTTTTCAAGAAAAAACGTTATCTTTGTGCAAATTTTCCTTAACTTTATAAAGTAATCGCTTTCTTTCGTCTGTTTTATTCTAACTTTTATGATATACTGTTTTCATGACAGATTTATCAAAACAATTACTTGAAAAAGCTCATGGTGGGCCAAAATTAAATCCAGATGAACAAAGACGCTACCTTGGTACTTTTGAGGAAAGAGTTCTTGGCTATGCGGATATTAATACTGCCAATAGTCCTGAATTAGAACATGGATTTTTCTCTATTTTAGAGGATTTTCAAGAAAAGGTAGAGGAACTTTTTGTGAAGATCTCACCAAATATCGAGTTTGACAAACAGGTCTTTTACTTAAGACGAGCAAAGGAAAGCAACTGCCAGGCGACTATTGTTTCAGACGATCATATCACCTCTCCTTTTGGCCTTATCATTCACACGAACGAACCTGTTCAAGTAGAAGAAAAGGACCTTAGACTTGCATTCTCGAATCTCTGGGAGAAGAAAAAGACAGAAACTCCTAAAAAATCAATCTGGAAAAAATGGTTAGGTTAATCCTTTCTCATATTTAATAAATGACCGATATTAGTAGCTGTGTGTTCCAAATAGAAACTTGCATTTTTCAAACTATCTTCCAAAGGTTCACTTTTCTCTAAAATTGAAAAGGCTGCTTGTATATTTTCGAATGGTAGGGTAGGTAAATCCTCGGAAAGACTACCACAAATAGCGATAACTGGAACTCCTTCAGGGGTTCTTTTTGCTACGCCGATAGGAGCTTTTCCAGCAAAGCTTTGACTGTCAAGCCTACCTTCTCCAACAATAAGCAAGTCAGCATCTGAAACTTTCTTATCAAAGTCAATCAAATCTAAACAGGTGTCAATTCCAGATACGATACAGGCCTCAGCAAAGGCACATAACCCAGCAGCAATGCCTCCACCAGCTCCTGCTCCTTTAATTTCCAATGTTGCAAGGGAGACTTTTTCATAAAAGTCTTGAATTGCCTGATCTACTGCCTCAAACATAGTAGGATCTAGGCCTTTTTGCTTGCCAAACATGTAGGTCGCACCTTGGTGTCCACATAAGGGACTCACGACATCTGCTAAAATACGAATGTGAACATCTTCAGGAATTTTATAGCAATTTTCTGTTGAAACAGAAGCTAAGTTTAGTAAGTTCTGACCGCAAGCAGTCAAGGCATTTCCATCCCTATCATAAAATTGATAACCTAAACCAGCAGCAATCCCCAGTCCTCCATCATTACTAGCCGTACCACCAACGCCAATATAAATTTCTTTAATCCCTTGAGCAATGAGGTGGTAAATCAATTCTCCAATACCACGAGTTTGGATTTGTAGTGGATTTCGTTTCTCCAGCGGAATTTTTCCAAGACCAACCAAATCAGCAACTTCGAAGAGGGCAAGTTGTCCTTTTTGAAAATAGCGCATGGCTTCTTCTTGACCAAAAGGTCCCGTCACTTGAATCCATTTTTCTTCTAAGTCAAGAGAATGTCGGATAGCATCTACAGTGCCTTCGCCCCCATCACCAACAGGGCAGAGGAGACAGTCTACATCTGCAAGCGATTCTTGGAAGCCTCTCTTAATAGCTTCAGCAACCTGCTCTGCGGTCAAGCTTTCTTTAAACGAATCTGGCGCAATTACAATCTTCATATTTTCCCTCATTCTAAACAGTCAATCAAAGAAAGAACTTCTAAGAAATCCCTCTTGTCAACATGATTTGGTATTTCTTTTTTGAGCACTTCTTTGGCACAAAAGGCAATTCCTAGTCCTGCTGATTTCAACATTAATAGATCATTAGCCCCGTCACCGATTGCAACTGTTCTTTCTTTAGGAAGTTTTAGTTTCTCTCTCCATTTTTCCAGAGTCTCTTTTTTAACCTCGGGACTTATAATTTGTCCAATCAATTTTCCGGTTAAAAGACCATCTTTGACTTCAAGCTGGTTAGCAGAGAAATAGGTAATACTAAGGGATTTTGCTAGTCTCTCAACTATTGGTGTAAATCCACCAGACACCAGACCTACTAGGATGCCATTCTTTTTGAGAATGGAAATGAATTCCTGGGCATTTGGCGTTAAATGAATAGAGTTAAAAACTTTCTCAAAGACCGAAATATGAAGGCCTTCCAACAAGGAAACTCTGTCTCGTAAACTGCTTTCAAAGTCTAACTCTCCTCTCATTGCCCGACTTGTAATCAGCGAAATTTCCTCCTCACGACCTGTCTCTCTACCCAAAAGATCAATCACTTCTTCTAGGATTAAGGTTCCATCAACATCCATAACACACAAGCCTTTTACTTGGGACATAAGTTCTCCTCTCTAAATAGCCCAAAAATCGTATGAAGTCATCATACGATTTTATTTATTAGTTAACTAAACTATGGTACAAGTCAAGGTATGATTTGCAGGCTGTATCCCATGAGAAATCACACTCCATAGCTTGTTTTTGTAAGTTTCTCCAAACGTCAGGATGGTTCCTATACAAGTCCAATGCTGTTTGGAAAGTCCAATTTAACCAATAAGGAGATAGATTGTCAAAGCTAAAGCCTGTACCGCTTCCTTCGATTGGATTGAAAGCGCGGACAGTATCTCGCAAACCACCAACTTCATGAACCAATGGTAAGGTTCCGTAACGCATCGCCATCATTTGAGACAAGCCACACGGTTCGAAACGACTCGGCATGAGGAAGAGGTCACAAGCAGCGTAGATTTCTTGAGCAAGTTTGACATCAAAAGTAATATTTGCTGATAACTTGTCAGGATAAATCTGAGCAAACCATGAGAAAGCTCCTTCAAAAGCTGGCTCTCCAGTTCCCAAAAGAACAATCTGAACATCATTTTGCAAGATATGGTGCAGACTCTCCACCACGACATCAAAACCTTTTTGACGTGTCAAACGAGAAACAATTCCCACCAGTGGAACGTCAGCTCTAACAGGCAAGCCAACTCTTTCTTGCAATTTTGCCTTGTTTTGGGCTTTCCCAGACAAATCTTCTTGATTAAAATGATAGTCTAAAAGAGCATCTGTCTGAGGATTATACAGGTCAGCATCAATCCCATTCACGATACCAGATACCTTGCCAGATTCCATTCGAAGAATCTGATCCAAGTTACATCCGAACTGACTGGTCATAATTTCATGAGCATAACTAGGCGAAACTGTTGAAACACGGTCCGCATAGAGAATACCAGCCTTCATCCAGTTCAGACAGTTGTTCCATCGAAGGGTGCCATCAGCATAACGTTCAAAGCCGACTCCAAACAAATCCCATAACATTCCTTCTGAAAATTGTCCTTGAAATTCCAAATTATGAATGGTTAAAACAGTTTTAATTCCTTGATAAGCTTGAATCCAACGGTATTTTTCCTTCAACAAGAAAGGAATCATGGCTGTATGGTAGTCATGAACATGGAGAAGGTCAGGAATAAAGTCAATCCTTTCCATAGCCTCAATGGCAGCAAGTTGGAAAAAGGCAAAGCGTTCTCCGTCATCAAAATCACCGTAAACATGACCACGGAAGAAATAATATTGGTTGTCAATAAAGTAGAAGGTCACACCGTTCAAGACTGTTTTTTTAATCCCACAGTACTGTCTGCGCCAACCGACGCTCACCTCAAAATGAAGTACATCTTCAATCTGATTTCCAAATTTAGCCTCTACCATGTCATAGTAGGGTAAAATCACCGCAACTTCGTGCCCAGCTTTTACCAGTGATTTTGGAAGAGCGCCAATGACATCCCCCAAACCACCTGTTTTTGAAAAGGGTGCACCCTCTGCTGCTACAAATAAAATTTTCATAAATGAATATCCTCTGTTACTTTGCTACCTTTCTTAACGACAACTGGATGTTCTGCAGTTCCTCGAATCACAACACCAGGCTCAACTTCAACACCCTTGTCCAAGATAGCATATTCGACCTGAGCTCCTTCTCCAATAACAACACGAGGGAAGAGCAGGCTATCTTTAACCAGGCTATCCTTATGGACATGAATATTACGTGATAGAACAGAATTAGCCACTTGACCTTCAATGATACTACCAGAGGCAAACTGAGAAGTACTTACCTTAGATGTATTGGCATAGTAAGTTGGCTCTTCATTTTTGACCTTGGTATAAATCTTTTGGTTTGGTGAGAAGAGAGAGTAGAATTTTTGTGATTCAAGCATATCGATATTCGCTTGATAATAAGACTCTACAGAATGAATGTTGGCTAGGTAGCCTGTGTACTCGTAAGCAAAAGCACCTTCTTTTACAGCTAAATCGCGGAGAACATAGCGCAACTTTTCAGGATATTCTTTCTGAGCCTCCTCTTCAAGTCGTTCAATCAACCAAGGTGTATCAACGACAAAGATATCCGTGGACATATTATAGATTTGATCTGGTAACTTGCTATCAAAGAGTTTATG
The DNA here is from genome assembly GCF_005844455.1 of Streptococcus mitis. Taxonomy (GTDB): domain Bacteria; phylum Bacillota; class Bacilli; order Lactobacillales; family Streptococcaceae; genus Streptococcus; species Streptococcus mitis_BF. The sequence goes on from NZ_SPGF01000019.1 coordinate 9,650, forward strand.
AGAACGAACATGGTCTGTTTCATCCACTTCCAAGATTGCGTTTACTTCTGAAATGTCTTTCTTAGCTAGCTTTTTATAAACTACAGTGATAGGCCCTTTTGTTGTACTATGTAGATGGAAAACTTGGTTCAAATCAATGTTAATCAGAACATCACAGTTGAGGGCAACCGTTTGGTTTGAGCCAGAACGGTTCAAATAAGTAAGAAGCTGTTGGTAGTATTCTTTTCCAACTGTACTACTTTCCACACGGGTATTGTAAATACCTAGATAATAGTGGCTAAGAAGGGTTGACAAGCCCCATTCACGCCCAGAACGAATATGGTCAAAGACAGAACTGATATTGTCTTGTTGGAAAATACCAAAGATACTACGGACACCTGCATTAGCCAGACTTGAAAGTGGGAAGTCAATCAAGCGATATTTACCTCCAAAAGGCAAACTAGCTACTGGACGATGATCCGTCAGTGTTGACATATCATGAAAACCAACTGTATTTCCTAAAATGGCAGAATATTTATCAATCTTCATCTGTTGCTACCCCCACTACTTCGTTATATCCTACAACTTGTACTTCTTCTGTTCCATCAATTTCAACACCGTCAGAAATAACCGCACCTTCACCAATAATGGCACGTTTGATTTTAGCTCCGTGTCCAATAATGGCTCCACTCATGATAACTGAATCAACAACTTCTGCCCCTTCGCGAACTTGCGCCCCTGTTGAAAGGATAGAATGCTTAACAGTTCCATCGACAAAACAGCCATCGACAACCAAAGAATCTTCCACATGTGCATTTGCACCAAGGAAGTTTGGTGGTGAAATCAAGTTTCTTGAGTAAATCTTCCATTGACGGTTACGGCTATCCAAGGCATTTTCTGGGGAAATGTACTCCATGTTGGCTTCCCAAAGTGACTCAATCGTACCGACATCTTTCCAGTAACCATTAAATTCGTAAGCATAGACACTTTCACCTGACTCAAGGTAATTTGGAATGACATTCTTACCGAAGTCTGACATATCGACATTACTCTTTTCAGCAGCAACAAGCATATTTCGGAGACGTTGCCAATCAAAGATGTAAATACCCATAGAAGCTTTGGTAGATTTAGGTTGAGCTGGTTTTTCTTCAAATTCAACGATACGATTGTTAGCATCTGTGTTCATGATACCAAAACGACTAGCTTCCTTAAGAGGGACGTCTAAAACCGCTACTGTCAAACTGGCATTATTATCCTTGTGAGACTGGAGCATGTCATCATAGTCCATTTTGTATATATGGTCTCCAGATAGAATCAAGACATACTCAGGATTGACACTGTCGATATAATCGATGTTTTGGTAAATAGCGTGACTAGTCCCTTCGAACCAACGATTTCCTTCACTTGCAGAATAAGGTTGAAGAATAGAGACACCCGAATTGATACCATCTAGTCCCCAGCTTGAACCATTCCCGATATGATTGTTGAGAGCAAGTGGCTGGTACTGTGTAATGACTCCAACATTGTGAATCCCTGAGTTGGCACAGTTTGAAAGAGCAAAGTCAATGATACGGTAGCGCCCACCAAATTGCACAGCTGGTTTTGCGATGCTTTGAGTGAGTTTACCGAGACGAGTTCCTTGCCCACCAGCAAGAATCAAAGCTAACATTTCATTCTTCATTTTCTACTCCTTTTTGGTTTTTACTTGTGACGGTTTTTGCAGGTTTCAAGCGACGTTTGATTTTCCATACACTTGCTCCCATAGCAGGGAGGGTAAAGGTCAATGTCTGCTCATAATCTTTCCATAGTCCTTCTTGCGTTTGAACAGTTTGATTATGTTCTTTCCAAACGCCTCCCCACTCTTCTAACTCAGTATTCCAGACTTCTTCATAAATCCCTGCGACAGGCAGGCCGATTATAAAATCTTTTCGTTCAACAGGTGCCATATTAAAGACGCAGACTAGCATGTCGCCCTTCTTACCCTTACGGATGAAGGAAAGAACACTCTGATCCCTATTATCCGCATCAATGATTTCAATACCATCATAGCTAGTATCGATTTCCCACAGACAGCGATGATCTTTGTAAAACTGGTTTAGCTGAGAAGTGAAATACTTCATCTTAGCATTCATTGGATCTTCTAGATTAGACCATTCCAATTGTTCTTCAGATTTCCATTCTAGGAATTGGCCGTATTCGCTACCCATGAAGAGCAATTTCTTACCAGGGTGACAAATTTGGTAAGTGTAGAGATTGCGCAAGCCTGCGAATTGATTGTAACGATCTCCCCACATCTTATGCATCATGCTCTTCTTGCCATGAACCACCTCATCATGTGAAAAAGGTAGGAGATAGTTTTCATTGAAAACATACATAAAGCTGAAAGTCACAAGATTAAAGTCATACTTGCGATAAATCGGATCTTCCTCGTAGAAACGGAGAATATCGTTCATCCAGCCCATATTCCATTTATAGTCAAACCCAAGGCCACCCAGTTCTTTCATGCCAGTAATCTTTGTTGCTGATGAACTTTCTTCCGCAATCATCATGATATCTGGATAAGCTAACTTAATCACTGTGTTTAAACGTTGAAGGAAATAATAACCTTCATAGTTAAGATTCCCACCGTCTTTATTTGGGGTCCAAGGAGCATCATCGTAGTCTAAATAGAGTATATTGCTGACAGCATCCACACGAATACCATCTAGATGGTAAAAGTCAATCCAAAACTTAATACTAGAAATCAAGAAGGACTGGACTTCATTTTTTCCAAGGTCAAAATTGAGAGCGCCCCAACCGTAGTTATGAGCCTTATTATGGTCTTGGTACTCAAAAGTCGGTGTCCCGTCATAATAAGCTAAGGCATCATCATTAATGGTGAAATGACCAGGTACCCAGTCCACAATAACTCCGATATTATTTAAGTGACATTCCTCAACAAAATCTTGAAACTCCTCAGGGCGACCATAGGCATGCTCTAAAGCGAAGTACCCCATAAGCTGGTAACCCCAACTCAAACCTAGTGGGTGGGACATCAAGGGCATAAACTCAATGTGAGTATAGTTCATCTCAACCAAGTAAGGAATGAGTTCATCTTTCAATTGAGCAAAACTATAAGGTGTGCCATCAAGATTTCTCTTCCAAGATCCAGCATGGACCTCATAAATATTGACAGGACGCTCTTCAAAGCTCAAGCGTTTTCTACGAGCTAACCAAAGCCCATCCTTCCATTTCTTTTCTGGAATATCTGTTAAAATAGCTCCAGTACCAGGACGTGCCTCATATCGTACAGCCAAAGGGTCAATCTTCATCAGCTGATGACCATTTGCACGCGTGATATGATACTTGTAAATTTGGCCTTCATGAGCAAGGCTGGTAAAGACTTCCCAGACACCAAATTCATTTCGTTCCATTGGAATTTGATTTTCTACCCAATTCGTGAAATCCCCCACCAAGTGGACAGCCTGAGCGTTGGGAGCCCACACACGAAATGTATAACCGTACTCTCCATTTAGTTCTTCCCTATGTGCTCCTAAATAATGCTGAAGGTGAAAATTTTCTCCTGTCATAAAGGTGCGCAAAGCTTCTCTTTTATCCATAATACCTCCCCTTTTTCTGTAAGCGTTTTCTAGATTTATTATACTACCTTTTTAGGGAAGATTCAAGTAAATTACGGAATTTGCAAAAAAATCTTTTGAAAGTCTTCAACAAATTCACTGATGTGTTCACTTGTAAATCAAGAAATTTTCAAACAGATTATGAAAACGAATTGTTTTTTTACAATACTATCATAAAGTTCGTCATTTTACTAATAAAATTGTTGTTTTAAAGTAAAAAATAAAACCAGGAAACAATTTCCTGACTTTACATTTTATTTCACATCAAAAACAATGGATTTGACATTTGTCATCGCTTCAATGCTATATTTAATTCCTTGAACACCAGCACCAGAACCTTTGACACCAAGGAATGGAAAATTATCTGGACCACGCTGGGTTTTATTATTAATATGGACTGTACCCACTTCAAGTTTTTCAGCGATTTCAAAGGCCTTTTTGAAATCATTTGTAAAGACTGAGGATTGAAGGCCGAATTCAGATTCGTTGGCAAAGGCAATTGCTTCTTCTACACTAGCCACACGAATAATTGGTAAAACAGGCCCAAATGGCTCTTCCCATGCTACTTTCATATCTTTTGTAACTTGGTCAAAAAGCACTGGCCAGAGAAGATTGCCTTCACGTTTGATTGGCGTAAGAGCCTGAGCCCCTTTTTCTTGTGCATCCTCAATCAAGCCCCAGATGAAGTCGGCTGAAGCATTGTCAATAACAGGTGTAATATCAGCATTGTCAAATGGATCACCAACTGTTAATTTAGCAACTTCTTCCTGAAGCAAAGTAGCTAATTGATCTGCTACACTCTCGAGAACAATGACACGTTTAATGGCCGTGCAACGTTGGCCGGAATAGCTAAAGGCTCCTGCAACGATTTGCTTGGCAGCGTGTTCCAAATCTGCATCTTCTAGTACAAGAGCCGCATCTTTTCCGCCAAGTTCCAACATGATAGGACGCATACCAGCTAAACGACCAATACGTTCTCCGATTGGAGTTGAACCTGTAAAGTTGATGAAGTTGACTTCTTTGTGCTCAATGATATAATCCCCAATTTCTGAACCACGACCAGTGATGGTGTTGAAGACACCTGCTGGAATCCCTGCTTCTTCAAAGGCTTTAGCCAACAAGAGACCAGAAATAGAGCCTTGTGTTGGTGGCTTAAACATAACCACATTCCCTGCAATCAAGGCCGGAGCAATCTTAGATCCAGAAAGGTTGACTGGATAGTTAAAGGGAGCAATAGCTAGCACGACTCCAACCGGCTCACGACGGACAACAGCCAGTTTGTTTTTACTTGCTGCCTCAAAACCGCCACCTTCCATCGCTTGTCCAGTGATACGGAGACCCTCTTCAGCAGCATAGCGAATCAAGTCTGCGGTACGCACTACTTCTCCAATTGCTGCTTTAATCCCTTTTGCTACTTCTTTGGCAAGAATAGTACCAATTTCTTCCTTATCGCGTTCTAAAATAGCTGCTGTCTTATGCAAATAAGCCGCACGTTCAACTGGTGCTAAATCACGCCATGCAGGTAGGGCTGCACGCGCAGCTTTCATAGCCTCATCTACTTCAGCCTGACTCATAGCTGGAACTGTACCTAATTCTTCTTGATTGATTGGTGAATAAATCGTAATTTCTTTTTCAGATGATTTCCATTCTCCATTTACTAAATTCTGATATCTTGTCAAATTCTCGTCCTCCTGAAAATGATTAAGATATATTTTACCAAATTTTCAGAAAATTACAACCCTTTTTACAATATTTTTGAGATTTTTTTCACAAGCTTGATTTTTCAAACTATTTGAACTCTTTTGTTAAGCAGTCAGTACAAGAAAAAAAGGCTTAGATGAACTAAACCTTTTTCATGCTATGTTATTCTTCATTGAGTTTTATAATTTTTAGCAAGAAGATATCCTAGAAATTATACGACATAATTGAAAACTTTTGATTTTTTCTACAAGACTTTAAAGATGCTGGCACTAACACCACCAACCATGTCTTTATCACTTAAATGGCTATTGGTCACTAATAGTTCTAGATTTCCAGCATTTTCAAACTGGAAGTCTTGCCCTTTAGCATTAAATACAACCAGTAAATGGTCTTTCTCTTGAATCTCATAGACAATCAAACCACTATGTTCATTTGCTGAATGAACAAAAACATGATGGTAAATTTCATCATAAGTAGGGTAAGAAAAGGCACAGGTTTCTGTCTTCAATCGAATAATTTGACGGATAAACTCAATACTATCTTGACGCTCATTAATCAAGTCCCAGTTTACTTGGTTGACACTGTCTGGAGCATTATAGCTATTCATAGCACGCTCTCTATCATCATGGGTCAACTCACCATTTTCACCAGTCGCAACCAGTTTGGTACGACCAAATTCTTGACCGATTTCCATAAAGGCCATTCCCTGCATGAGCAGATTCATGGCTGTGGCTGTTTCGACCTTACGCATGATTTGCTCGGAACTTTGGTCTGGATGAAGGGTCGCCAATAAATCGTGAAGATTGTAATTGTCATGGGCCTCCACATAGTTAAGCACTTGATTTGGATGTGTATAGGTTCCTAGTTCACGACTACCTAGGATTGCTTTGGCTAGAATTGGCTCTGTCGCAGCACCACTGACAAAACCTGATTTGATAGCACCATAAACTTCTCCACCTTTAACAGCATCTCGCTGATTGTCATTAAAGAAACCAATATTTGGCATTTCGTAGGCATTGTCTTTCTTAGCCTTATCATAAGGGGCAAGACCTGTCCCCATATCCCATCCTTCTCCATAGAGGATAATGTTAGGGTCGATTTCATCCAAACTTTGACGAATCATCTGCATGGTCTTGACATCATGAATCCCCATCAAGTCAAAACGGAAGCCGTCAATATTGTATTCCTGCACCCAGTATAGAAGAGAATCAATCATATACTTGCGGAACATTTCATGTTCGCTGGCTGTTTCATTTCCAACACCCGTTCCATTCTGGAAGGTACCATCTGGATTCATACGATAATAGTAATCAGGGACAGTTGTTTGGAAAGGTGCATCAACAACTGAGAAAGTATGGTTATAAACCACATCCATAATAACACCAATACCCGCATCGTGGTAAGCTTGAACCATGGTCTTCAAATCACGAATAACCTGAGCTGGATCATCTGGATTTGTTGAAAGGCTGGTTTCTGGTGCGTTATAGTTTTGTGGGTCATAGCCCCAGTTGTAGCTTACATTCCCGTCCTCATCGTATTCTTTGTGACGATCTGCGATTGGTTGCAACTGAACATAATTGTAGCCTATCTTCTTGATGTAATCAAAAGCAGTTGCTTGGCCGTACTGGTTAACCGTCCCTGTCTGTGCAGCACCTAAGAAAGTTCCTCGAAGATGTTCATCCACACCTGAAGTCGGTGATTTTGTCAAATCACGAATATGCATTTCACAGATAACTGCCTTACATGGATTTGTCAAACGCCAAGTAGCCTCCGAACCATGCTTGACCTCGAAGTTTTCAACTTGCTTTTCTGCATGACTCAAAATAGCTGAACGTTTGCCATCAGGACTGGTCGCGATGGTATAAGGATCGCGTGTCAGTGTTTGGTGATGAGGGAATTGGACTTGATACTGATAAGCCTTACCAGTCAAATCTTCCTCAACATCCAAACTCCAGACACCGATTGTATTGTCTTTATGATTATAAGAGTAGCTATTGCCTCTCTCCATCTCAAAAGTCTTCCAAACAGGTGCATCATTAGCAGCTGATTCATAAACAACAACCTGCACTTCTGTCGCTGTAGGAGCCCAGAGGGCGAAATGAGCCTGATTATCCTCTACACGGCACCCCAATTCCCCTTGGTAGCCCCAGTGATGGTCGAAACTAGCACTATTGATAGCCTTGTCAAAGGCAAAAGGATTTTGATTCTTATAGAAAGGACTGGCAATAGCAGGATTTTCAGAATAATAAATTCTATCATCCCCTTCCAAAATCCAGACCTCCGTTAAGAGAGGATAGTGATTAAAACGGATAGCATACTCTTTACTAGTTTGGCCAGTATGAACCACAAAATTCAAGCTTTCTAAGGGATGAACACTTGGGTGTTCAAAACTAAATAAAGCACCAAAATAATCCTCTTTATAAGTCAGTAAATCAATTCGTTGATCCTTACTCTTTACAAAAGAGCAAGTGTCGTATTCACCATTCTTGCGATGGTAATGAATGCGCATAGGGTAGTTATACATTTTATTTTTCCTTTTTTTAATTTGTTTCTGTTTCACTAATAAATTCTTGACCAATCTCGTCTCGATTGACAAGCATTGTCATATTATCTAAACTCTGTTTTTAAACAATTATTACAAACTTTCTAGCCAAGCTTCATCTCGAACTTCAATACCGAGTTCTTGTGCTTTTTGAAGTTTACTTCCAGCATCTGCACCAGCAACGACAAGGTCGGTCTTTTTAGAAACACTGCCTGTTACCTTGGCACCCAGACTTTCGAGTTTACTTTTAGCTTCTGAGCGCTTGAGACGTTCCAATTTTCCTGTCAATACAACGGTCAAGCCTGACAAGGCCGCATCTGCCACTACTGTCTGCCCTTTGTAGTCCAAATTGACTCCAGCTTCTTTCAACTCGTCTAAGAGAATCTTCGATCCTTCGGTAGCAAAATAAGTCTGAAGACTTTGGGCAATTACACTACCTAAGCTTTCGATACTTGCTACTTCCTCTGGGTCTGCTTGGGCTAGATTTTCAATAGAGTGGAAATGTTGAAGTAAAAGCTGACTAGCCTTACTTCCTACATGGCGAATTCCCAAACCGAATAAGAGCTTCTCAGCAGAATTGTCCTTGGAAGCTTGGATGGCCTGATAAAGTTTACCAGCAGACTTTTCCTTAACACCCTCTAAAAGGAGGAAATCGTCTTCTTTCAAGCGGTAAATATCCGCCACATCCTTTACTAAATTGGCAGCAAAGAGTTTTTCAACTACTGATGGCCCAAGACCTGTAATATTCATGGCATCTCGAGAGGCAAAGTGAATCAAGCCTTCCATGATTTGAGCAGAACAACGCGGATTGATACAACGGAGAGCCACTTCATCTTCAAAGTGCAACAAGTCAGAGTCACAACTTGGGCAGTTTGTAGGGATATCTAGTTTCTCTTCAGAAACCCGTTTGGATTCTACCACACGTAAAACGGCAGGGATGATATCTCCAGCCTTATAGACGATAACCGTATCGTCTTTCCGGATATCTTTTTCAGCAATATAATCTACATTGTGCAAGGTCGCACGACTAACAGTTGTTCCAGCAAGCTGAACGGGAGTCAGATTGGCAGTTGGAGTCACCACACCCGTACGCCCAACTGTCCAATCAACTGATAAGAGTTGAGCTTCTTTTTCTTCAGCTGGGAACTTGTAGGCCACTGCCCACTTTGGAGCCTTAACGGTAAAACCTAATTCTTCTTGGACTGCTAGTTCATTGACCTTAATTACCACCCCATCGATATCATAGGGCAGATTGTCTCGTTCTTGTCCTACTTCTTGGATAAAATTCCAGATCTCATCCATGCTTTCAGCCAGAATTCTCTTAGGATTAACCACAAAACCTAGTTGTTCTAGGTGCTTCAAAACTTTTTCTTGGCTATCACGAGTTGACGGACTAGCTTCTTGATAGAGAAAAGTTGCAAGATTGCGCTTGGCAACTACTGCTGTATCCAACTGTCGCAGGGTTCCTGCCGCCGCATTACGAGGATTGGCAAATTCAGGCTCTCCATTTTCTTGGCGAGCTTGGTTAACCTGGTCAAAAGAAGCGCGTGGCATATAACATTCCCCACGGACTGTGATATCTAGTTCTTCTGGCAAAGTCAAAGGAATGTCCTTAACACGCTTGAGGTTTTCTGTAATATTTTCACCAATAGAACCATCTCCACGTGTTGCACCAGCAACTAAAATCCCCTTTTCATAAGTCAGCGAGATAGACAAGCCATCGATTTTCAGCTCACAAATATAGGTTGGATGGGCAACTTCCTTACGAACACGCGCGTCAAAAGCTTCAAGCTCCTCACGTGAAAAAGCATCCTGCAAACTATAAAGAGGATACTGATGACTGTATTTTTCAAAACCATCTAAAACCTTGCCACCAACACGATGAGTCGGACTATCTGCTAACACTTGATCTGGATAGGCAGCCTCCAACTCAACCAACTCACGGTAAAGGCGATCATACTCACTGTCTGAAACCGACGGATTGTCGCTGGTATAGTACTCAGTCGCATAGCGATTGAGCAAGGCGACTAACTCATTCATTCTTTTACTCATAAAACCATTTTACCATAAACTAAGCCCTCCTCACAAACGAGAAGGGCGGAAAAAACACTTAGATTGGAATTATTTTTAAAACTCAAACAGACTTATATCTCTTTTTTAAAATGAGTTCGTACATAGCCTAGAGCTAAAAAAGATAAAGCAACAACTCCAAGTCCTATAATCAAGAAAGAATAAAGATGAACACTTGAAAACAAGGTCATTAAACCTGTTGCAATAGGCATAAATAGTATAGCTAAGGTATAAATCGAACTAAGGACTCTCCCCAGATATTCACCTTCAACCTTAGTTTGTACCTGAGTAAAAAGTGAATATTAAACATCGTCATAAATAGTTCACAAATGAAATTTCCTGAAAAAGCAAGATAGGAGGGGAGGGTGAAATCCATTATCATCACTCCAAGCCCAGTCAGAGCCAACAAAAACAGAAGCATTTCCATACTGGCTTTAATCTTACTAGCGAACAAGGCCCCAACAATAGATCCGATAGCTCCCATTGTTAAAATAGTGGCATAGGCACCTTGAACCCCATAGAGCTGATTTGAAAAGGGGAGGAGGTAATTAAAAGCTGCAAAGAAAAAATTGACACTTGAAGCCATGACTAACAAAAAGAAGATTTCCTTTTGCTTCACAATATAGTGAACTCCCTCCTTGATATCAGAAAAAATAACTTTAAATGTGAGTTTCTTCTCACCCAAAGCCTTCTCTTCTTTCTTTGGAAGCAAGGCTACCAAACCAAAAGCGAGAAAAAAACTAAGGGCATCTAATACCAAGGTAATGCGAAGACTTGCGAATTGTAAAACCAGAAAAGAGAGTACAGGGGAACTCACACTGACAACCTGCATCACCAACTCCAAACGAGAATTGTAGAGGACCAGTTCATCCTTCTCTACCAATTCTGTGATAATGGCCTTATTTGCAGGTCTAGAAAAGGCAAAAGCAATAGCCTGCACAATATTAGCAAAGATCAAAGCCCCAATCATCCAACTATCATTCCTTATGAACGAAATAGCCAGACAAAGAATCCCACAAACCAAGTCTGTTGTCATCAAAATCTTGCGGCGAGAAAATCGGTCTGAAATGACTCCGCCGAAGGGATTGACGAGAATGGATGTGACGAGCTCAGAAATTTGATAAATCCCAAGAACAGTCTGCCCTATCGTTCCCATTGACGCCAACCAAACACTGTTTCCATAATCATAGAGCATATTCCCTATTTTATTAATAGCACCACGACTAATCAACTGGATTGCATGTCGATTCATATAAAAAGCTCCTCTCAAATTTTGAAACTATTGTATCAAAACTGAAAGGAGTCTCTTTATTTTCCCCTATTTGGGAAATTTAAGCATTTACAAATTTTTCGTAGTGTTCCTGATAGTAGGCTACTTGCTCTGGAAGTCCAAGTACATCAAAAATATGCATAGCCTCCTGCATCTGACTACAACCTTCTTCTTTCAAATCTCTCTGGTAGAGGGCAAAACCTTTGAGATAATGGAAGATATTGCGCTCATAAAGCTTAATACCATTTCCAATCAACTTCTCCACATAGCCCTCAAAATAGTCCGCATCCGCAAAGGAACGGTTTTCTAAACAATGCTGGTAACAGTTAAGAGCTAAAATCAAAACGAGTTTACGATGCCGACCAATTTCCTTGTAGTACTCTTCTCGCTCCATAACTTCTCTGCCAATCCGAGCTACATAGTCCACATTGTAGAAAGTATAGAGATTCCCGAAAAGAATCAACTCATACATGGTCCATTCTTCTGTTTGGAAAAGATAATCTGCTACCTTTTCCAAATCACTCTGACTCATCGTGTAATGAGCATCTCTTTGACAAATCAGTCCTTGTAGCAGAATCCAATTCAGCTCAAAATAGAGGGGATTGGTCGAACTCTTCGCTTTCTTGAGCTGTTCCTTTTGAAGCTTTTGAAAACCAGCAATATTATTTGAGTAGTAAAGCGGAATAATCTGTGCCATCAAGGCAACATGTTCATGATTTTGAAAATCCCTAGCCTTGTCCATGAAATTTTCAATAGTCACATGAATATTGTCCAAAATCTCAAAGAAACGAGAAACTGCTAGATCAGACTCCCCAAGCTCGAAGCGAGATAATTGAGAGGTTGAACATGATTCACCTGCCGCCTCTTTTAAGGAGTATTTCCCACTTGTTCGAAATTCACGAAATACCTTTCCAAGATGTTCCATTATTTACTCCCCTTTTTCAGAAATAAAACACTTTAAATTAACGATAAGAAATTTGTGACTTAGTTACTTCAATATTTCGATCAACGTATTTTATATAGGGAGCAATAAAATCAATATCATCGCATTTAGGACCAAGTTTAATTTTTGAATATTTTAGTTCCTCACTCAGATAAGTGAACAGTCTTGGAACTTTCATTTCTCCATATTTTTCAATTTGGATTTCGTCATCATTACATTCTTTAATCAGTCTATATTCTTGCTCATATTCATACTCAGATCCTTTAAATAAATATCTAACTATATCAAATTCTAACAATATTCTGCCTAGAGAATCCTTCAAATCGATTTCTTTAAGCTTGTTTTTTATTTTATTAATTTGTTCTAAAATAGCTTTATTATCATCAGATTCTAATTCTTTAGTATAGCACACTCGATAGAATTCTACTTTAGAACCATCAGTATCTGATTTCTTCTTAATTAAACTTTTTAAATAATCTCTATCATAGGTGAGACAAATTCCGGTTGCATTATCGGCATATTGTTTCCACATTGGTAAACTATCACTTAAACCATTTTCATCCGAAGATTTTGACATAGAGGATAAAAAAATATTTGTCGGTTCATAGTCTAGTTGCGACAATGTATCCAAATCAAATCCAACCTGATTTAAAAAGACAGAACCTTCGGTAGGATCATTTAATTGCCTAGCATTGCTCAATCTCAATCTGGAATAATTATTTTCAGTATTTTGGCTTTTCTTCACCAAAACATCAAGTGTAGAGAGAGAGGTATAATGAACTAAGTTATAATCTACAGAAAAATTTTCTAGGTCAATCCTTAAAAAATCTTTTATGCATTCAACCGCTTCTTTAATCTCTTTGATAGGTTCTTTATCTAAATATAAATCACGGTCTAATTCGGTTTTGTTATTATTAAGATATTTTATAAAACATTCTAGTTGTTCCTCGTTTAATTGTTGATTACTTCCATAGTTTTTAATCTCTTCAATTATTTTCTTAAGAATAGAAGTAAGATAATCTTTACTCCAAGTACTAAAAAGTTTTATCTGATTGAATAATCTCTCATACCTCTCAAAAGTCTCATCTTTTATAAACTTTTGAAATATGGTCGTAACTGAATTATCTTCAGAAAAATTTCCAATATTCAAATTTTCATCAATTTCTTTGAGGAATTCATTTAAATTAATAATTTCCGCACTTTTTGTTGTTCCATCATTTCTTAATAGAGCATACTTTACTCCTTCATTTTCTTTTATTTCTTCTGGTAAAGTTGTAACTGTTAAATCTCGAAATACTTTCAAAAACTTCTCATAATATTCTGGACCTAAATTATATAATTTTTGGTAAAAAGAAATATTCTGAGCTAATGAATAATACATCTCATTTAAGGATTCTATTTGATCATTACTATCACAAATATAAAAATTATTTCCTGATATATCATTTTCAATTTGAAAGAAGACGAACTTTCTCTCTTTTTGTTGTTCTTCTATTTTATGATTATAAATTCTATAGTTTCCCAAAAGTATCTCTTGCAAATTTTGATCATAATAGCAAACAGTAAATGTTATTAAATAATTATAATCATCCCAATCATTTAAATAAAATACAAAAGTATCTACATCTTTTTCTTTTTTTTCTGAATTATTATGATAAGAAGCATCGTCCCATTTTATCTTAAACAAAATATTACATTCCTTTCCATCTTTACACCTGATCCGATAATTCTTCCCACTCAAGCATAGCCTCTTCTTGACGATGACTAATTTTGTCCAGTTCAGCCTGCAATTCCATGAGCTTTTCAGCATCGTTGGTTTCCAGCATTTGTTCAGAAATGGCTTGGCTTTGAGTTTCTAACTCTTCGATTTCAGCCTCTAAACTCTCGATTTGGCGCATGAGTTTGCGGGCTTCTCTCTGACTTTCTTTCTGAGCTTGGTAGTCATTAACTGAACTTGTTTCTTTTGCTTGATTGCTAGTTAAAGCTTCCTCAGCCTGAATCATTTCTACTTCTGCTTTCTTCTCAACATAGTAATCGTAATCTCCAAGGTAAAGAGTCGAACCCTTCTCAGACAATTCCAGTACATGAGTTGCCACACGATTGATAAAGTAACGGTCGTGGCTGACGAATAGAAGAGTTCCATCAAAGTCAATCAGGGCATTTTCCAACACTTCCTTGCTATCAATATCCAAGTGGTTGGTCGGCTCGTCCAAAATCAGGAAGTTATTGTTTTCCATTGAAAGTTTAGCAAGCAACAAACGAGCTTTCTCGCCACCAGACAGCATGCCGACTGATTTTTTAACATCATCTCCTGAGAAAAGGAAGGCACCTAGACGGTTACGAATTTCAACTTCAGGTGTCAGTTTAAAATCATTCCAGAGTTCATCAAGTACAGTATTACTTGCTGTCAACTTACTTTGAGTCTGATCATAGTAGCCAACCTCAACATTGGCACCAAATCGCTTTTCTCCCTTGATAAAAGGAATCTGATCCACGATAGACTTAATAAAGGTTGACTTACCAATACCATTGGGACCAACGATGGCAACAGCATTCATCCTACGAAGGTCAAGGTTGATAGGTTCTGACAATATTTCCCCATCATAGCCAATAGCCGCATTTTCAACGGTCAAAACAACATTTCCCGACGTTTTTTCAGACTGGAAGGTCATGTTGGCTGCTTTCTTGCCAGCTTCAGGCTTGTCCAAACGCTCCATTTTTTCTAGTTGTTTACGGCGAGATTGAGCACGTTTGGTCGTTGAAGCTCGGACTAGATTGCGATTGACAAAGTCTTCCAGAGCAGCGATTTCCTTCTGTTGCTTTTCATAGTTTTTTGCCTCAGTAGCTAGCTTTTGCTCCTTTAACTCAACAAAACGAGAGTAATTACCTACATAGCGATCCAAAGAATGCTTGGTCAAATCGAGTGTAACCGTCGCAACCTTATCCAAAAAGTAACGGTCGTGGCTGACAATAATGAGCGCACCGCTATAATTCACTAGGTAATTTTCCAACCAGGCAATGGTTTCGATATCCAAGTGGTTGGTTGGCTCGTCCAAGACCAAGAGATTTGGCTTTTCAAGGAGCATTTTAGCCAGTGCTAGACGAGTATTTTGACCACCTGAAAGCTCGGAAATTTTCATCTGCCACATAGACTCGTCAAACTTGAATCCATTCAAGATCGCTTGAATATCAGCTTCGTGGGTAAAGCCACCTGCTTGGCGAAAATTCTCAGACAAACGATCGTAATCTGACATCAGTTTATCCAGATCTTCACCAGACTTTTCACCCATCTCCAGTTCCATCTGACGAAGTTGCTCCTCAGTCCGACGCAAGTCATCAAAGACGTGAAGCATTTCATCGTAAATGGTATTTTCAGATTCAAAACGGCTATCTTGGGCTAGGTAAGACAGAGAAACATCTTTTTTCTTATTGATTTCTCCACTGGTTGGCTCCTCTTCTCCAACCAAAATCTTCAAAAGAGTAGACTTACCTGCACCATTTTTCCCAACAAGAGCAATCCGATCACGTTCATCAACCTGCAGGTTGATATTATCAAAAAGAACCTCTCCTGCAAAAGATCGTTCAATTTTATTGGCTTGTAAAATAATCATACATCTATTTTACTATCTTTTTCTCTTTTGCACAATTGCAATGAAAAAAGTTCGAGTCATAAACCCGAACTTTTGGTTCTATAATATGGCTCCTAGCAGGCTTTTCTGCTAGGAGATTTTCTTACGAGAGGTACTTGCTTAAGCTTTGAAAATCAGATTTATTATCTGATGTTTATCAAACAATCTACCAATTAAGCTTCTTCGTCTTCTTTACGACGACGGCCTGCAAGACCAAGACCAAGTACTGCACTTGCGGCAGCTGCTACCATAGCTACAGTAGAATCCACTGTACCTGTATTTGGTAATTCTTTAGTAGCTTTACGCGCATCTATTTTCTCAACTAAGTCTTTAGCGTTCGCAACTTGTTTATCCACATCATCAGCGATTCCGTTGTTATCGGCATCGTTAACGGTTGGAAGTGTTGGATCCACTAACTTATCAAGACGTCCTTGGAAGCCATCTTTTTGATCCTTAACCGTTTCTGGTAAAGCAGTGACGGCGTCTTGAGCGGCTTGTTTTTCTTGTTTAGCTTTTGCTAACTTATCTTGAAGTCCTGCGAGCTCATCCGGTGTCACTAAGTCGCCTGCATCTTTAATCGCTTTGTCCAATTCGGCGTAAGCTTTTTCAGCTTTCTCAACTAAGTCTTTAGCGTTCGCAACTTGTTTATCCACATCATCAGCGATTCCGTTGTTATCGGCATCGTTAACGGTTGGAAGTGTTGGATCCACTAACTTATCAAGACGTCCTTGGAAGCCATCTTTTTGATCCTTAACCGTTTCTGGTAAAGCAGTGACGGCGTCTTGAGCGGCTTGTTTTTCTTGTTTAGCTTTTGCTAACTTATCTTGAAGTCCTGCGAGCTCATCCGGTGTCACTAAGTCGCCTGCATCTTTAATCGCTTTGTCCAATTCGGCGTAAGCTTTTTCAGCTTTCTCAACTAAGTCTTCAGTGTTCTTAACTTGTTTACCCACTCTAATTTTAACAGGAACTGTATCAATTGAACCATCAGAGTAAGTCACAGTTACAGTAAGATCTTGAGTGGTATTTGCTAAAGATTCTGTGGCTGTAATCTTCATTTTCCCGTCTTCGCCGATTTCAACTTTCAATCCATTAGGAACACTATTTACACTGACATTCGTTCTATCAGGTTTTGGAGCAATTTTCTTATCTCCCTCTTTAGAGATATCTGTATAACTCAATGTTTTCTCAATTTGAATTTCTTTTCCGGGTTGTACTTCAAAGATAGTAGGTTGCCCTGCAGAAGTTCCCTCATAAGCTACATCGTATTTAGCAGTACGTTCCCAAATTCTAAGAACATAATGACCTTCAGATCGTGGGCTTGAATTACCACTTAAATCAGTAGCTACAACTGTATGAGAGTATCTATTCTTGCCACTAAAATCATCTTGCTTATCAGCACCCACATCATTTGGTACTTCTCCCGATAATTTGAAACGGAATTTGTCTCCATCCTTTTCAATCATCTCTTTGTTCAGCCATGTTGGTGTAGTTGACTGATGTTTAGCATCTCTCCAAACAGTAAACTCTTTCAAATTGTCAGAATTATCTGTTGCGGTCACATAGTATTCAAACGATTCTCCACGATAAACAATCTTAGTTTTTTCTTTTAGCTTAAAGCCATCACTCGAATTATTGATATTATCCTTAAGCGGCAACTCAACGTTTATATTAGGTGCAGTTGTATCTTTAACTACTATCTTAAATTGTGTAATGTGTGATTTATTTGCACCATCCCATGAACGAATTTTAATAGTATATTCACCCGGTGTTTTCGGTGTAGTTCCAGTAAACGTAGTTACATACGCCTCTCCACCAGGCTGTCCTTTGCTACCACGATTTGCTTTATTATTAGCGGTTTGATAATTACGATCATCTGATTTCAACCAATTTGGTAAAGCTTCAGGTAAATCTACATCCAATACTTTACTATCATCTGTAGTCTCGATTTTAAAGTTAATAGCACTTCCAATTTCAAATTGAATTTCAGGCATACTAGTAGCACTAGTTTCCGCTGTAACTCGCTTATCAGTATCATTAACAACTAACTTGGATGTCGCGTTTTCACGATCTTCAATCACTAATGTGCCTTGAATCTCAGCAACAGAACCGTCAGAGAATACAGCTTCAATTATTGGATTTACCGTTTGCGATACTACGCTATCTTGTGGCTTAACTCCTTCAAAATTTGTACGAGGCACACTATTGTTTTTAAATCGGAATGATACAGATTGCCCATTGTTCAAGTTTTTGAGTTTTTGAACGTTCTCCGCCTTTACAAAATCTTCTGGTTTGTAAGAGAACGGTTTATTAACTTGAATTCTTTGCTCTGCACCTGCATTAGATGTCAAATCTTGATATTTATCTTTCTGCGGTAAGACTTTAACAATAAATTCAACTTCATGGTTGTTATCAGAGCTATCCCACACTCTCACTCTGCTAGTATATTGACCTGATGTTTTAGGAGCTGTTCCTTCATAGTGGATAGTATAGGGGTTGGTTTCTGAGCCTTTTTTGCCTCGATTAGTTTGTCTATTTCCAGCGTTTTGATAAGCAAGCGAATTAGATTTTAACCAATCTAATTTATTTTTATTTAATCGATCAGCATCTTCTAAATCGTTAATGCTTTCACTGTTGTCGACTGCCTTAACATCAAAACTATAGGATTCGTTGGCATATACAGTCACGACAGGCTTCTTGGTAGCAGGATCGATTGTCCCATCTGCTACTGTGACAGTTGCTTGCGTTTTATCCTTAATTGTTATAGGAACTTCCACCAAATCTTCCGAGTTATCAGAATATTTTACCTTAACTCGAAGTGTCTGTTGACCTAAAGCGTCTTTCTTAACAGCATTTGGTGTAAAAGTGATGACTCCTGTAGAAGAATCAATGCTTGCTCCCTCCACCGAATTTACTAGCTCATAACTAGTTCGATCTGGAGTTTGAGCACTCACAGGTGTTTCCCCAGAAATATCTGTGAATGTTGGGGCTTGAATTGTCAATGTCGAACCTGTATTCGCAACTTGGTTGCTTGCATAAGCTACATCGTATTTAGCAGTACGTTCCCAAATTCTAAGAACATAATGACCTTCAGATCGTGGGCTTGAATTACCGCTTAAATCAGTAGCTACAACTGTATGAGAGTATCTATTCTTGCCACTAAAATCATCTTGCTTATCAGCACCCACATCATTTGGTACTTCTCCCGATAATTTGAAACGGAATTTGTCTCCATCCTTTTCAATCATCTCTTTGTTCAGCCATGTTGGTGTAGTTGACTGATGTTTAGCATCTCTCCAAACAGTAAACTCTTTCAAATTGTCAGAATTATCTGTTGCGGTCACATAGTATTCAAACGATTCTCCACGATAAACAATCTTAGTTTTTTCTTTTAGCTTAAAGCCATCACTCGAATTATTGATATTATCCTTAAGCGGCAACTCAACGTTTATATTAGGTGCAGTTGTATCTTTAACTACTATCTTAAATTGTGTAATGTGTGATTTATTTGCACCATCCCATGAACGAATTTTAATAGTATATTCACCCGGTGTTTTCGGTGTAGTTCCAGTAAACGTAGTTACATACGCCTCTCCACCAGGCTGTCCTTTGCTACCACGATTTGCTTTATTATTAGCGGTTTGATAAGTCCGATCATCTGATTTCAACCAATTTGGTAAAGCTTCAGGTAAATCTACATCCAATACTTTACTATCATCTGTAGTCTCGATTTTAAAGTTAATAGCACTTCCAATTTCAAATTGAATTTCAGGCATACTAGTAGCGGTAGTCTCCGCTGTAACTCGCTTATCAGTATCATTAACAACTAACTTGGATGTCGCGTTTTCACGATCTTCAATCACTAATGTGCCTTGAATCTCAGCAACAGAACCGTCAGAGAATACAGCTTCAATTATTGGATTTACCGTTTGCGATACTACGCTATCTTGTGGCTTAACTCCTTCAAAATTTGTACGAGGCACACTATTGTTTTTAAATCGGAATGATACAGATTGCCCATTGTTCAAGTTTTTGAGTTTTTGAACGTTCTCCGCCTTTACAAAATCTTCTGGTTTGTAAGAGAACGGTTTATTAACTTGAATTCTTTGCTCTGCACCTGCATTAGATGTCAAATCTTGATATTTATCTTTCTGCGGTAAGACTTTAACAATAAATTCAACTTCATGGTTGTTATCAGAGCTATCCCACACTCTCACTCTGCTAGTATATTGACCTGATGTTTTAGGAGCTGTTCCTTCATAGTGGATAGTATAGGGGTTGGTTTCTGAGCCTTTTTTGCCTCGATTAGTTTGTCTATTTCCAGCGTTTTGATAAGCAAGCGAATTAGATTTTAACCAATCTAATTTATCTTTATTTAATCGATCAGCATCTTCTAAATCGTTAATGCTTTCACTGTTGTCGACTGCCTTAACATCAAAACTATAGGATTCGTTGGCATATACAGTCACGACAGGCTTCTTGGTAGCAGGATCGATTGCCCCATCTGCTACTGTGACAGTTGCTTGCGTTTTATCCTTAACTGTTATAGGAACTTCCACTAAATCTTCCGAGTTATCAGAATATTTTACCTTAACTCGAAGTGTCTGTTGACCTAAAGCGTCTTTCTTAACAGCATTTGGTGTAAAAGTGATGACTCCTGTAGAAGAATCAATGCTTGCTCCCTCCACCGG
>NZ_SPGF01000019.1:30187-35142 GCF_005844455.1 Streptococcus mitis
TAAAGCGTCTTTCTTAACAGCATTTGGTGTAAAAGTGATGACTCCTGTAGAAGAATCAATGCTTGCTCCCTCCACCGGATTTACTAGCTCATAACTAGTTCGATCTGGAGTTTGAGCATTCACAGGTGTTTCCCCAGAAATATCTGTGAATGTTGGGGCTTGAATTGTCAATGTCGAGCCTGTATTCGCAACTTGGTTGCTTGCATAAGCTACATTGTATTTCAATGTACGTTGCAATACCCGAATGACAAAACGTCCTTCGTAACCGTTTACCATTCGGGTCCAATTTCCTTGTTTATCTTGCGCCCACAAAGTACGCGTCCAACGGTTCCCTCCTGTTAGTTCATCCAATCGTTCAGGTGTGTCTGCCTTTTGCGAAGACTCATTAATTAAAACCTTCGGATCTTGATGTATCACTTTTCCATCAGCAGTTCGTATATGGAAAATAGCTGCTTTAGGATTCGTTGGATCAACTTCCCAGCTTGAAATCAATTCGGCACCGATAGATTGCTCTGAAGAAGAATTTGGACCACCAACATGAATTTTTGAAATTCCACTGTAGTCATCAACAACTTTTACTTTAAAATCTACAGCTTCATCTTGATATGCATCTAATACTGGTGATGTAGCATAATTAGGATTCTTCCCATCAGCAATTTTTTGACGTTTCCCAAAATCAAATGTTGGTGGAGTACGGTCTACAACATTTACTTTGACATCTACATCCTTAAACGAGTCATCCGAGAAAGTAACTCGAACTTTAGCAGCTTGATTATCAGCAATTTGGTTAGTGTTTGGCTTCGTTACCCATTTATAGGACGTCACCGCTCCTTCACTAAATGGAGTAGAAGATGAAATAGCTTCTTTAGCCCAATCATCATTATCAGTCACCTGTTTACCAGCGTCGACAGTGATGGTATTCCCTGTAAGATTATATTTTTCTTTCTGTTCTTTGGTAATTACTTTTAAATATCCATAAGTCTTTCCAGTATGACTGGTATTTTTCAGAGTCGAAACACCATCTGCGTTTGTAGCAATCATTTCCCAGTATGTAGCGCCTAAGGATTGTTTAGTGTCTACCTTTCCAGAAAAGCTCACTGTTACAGGATCATCCTTCGTAGCGTTTCTTCTTCCAGTACTGTTCAACTCCTTGTCATAAACCATCTTTAATCCACGGTCAGTTTTCCCATCTCTAAAATTATTGATAAAGTCATTTGATTCCGAAGAAGCCACCCCATCAACAGATGCTGAGTTAATACTAAACTTTTGTATCTGGAACTTTTGATTCTTCATCTTATCGCTATAATTATCAACAATTTTGATTTTTTCGGGAACTTTCTCACCCCGGTAAAAGATTAACTCTCCATTACCAATTTCGTTTTTATCTTTATTAATTAAACTAATTTGAGGGGGATTAAACTCCAGAACAGTCACTTTTGACATAGAATAAAACCGTGTAGCACTACCTGAATCACCTTCAATATGATTAGCTACGTCCGCTCCACCTTCACGACTTGATAGCAATGCTGATAGCCAAACTTTATTGTTAATATCGTAATCATGTCTAGTCGTAGCGTTGCTTTCTCCTAGTTGTTTATAGGTACTTGGGTATTGCCATACTAGCTTTTTAACGTAATCTGAGGTCGGATTAACATCACCATAACCATACTTATAAATGTCATCAAAATTAACCTTTGTTTTAAAAATATATTCAGCCGAGTGATCTGTATCATTACCTCCAAGTCCATTGGTCCTAATCAATGTATTCGAATAGTAATAAAGTTTTTCAACCGGATAATCTAACGGAGAAACCATTCCTGATCCACCGTTTGTACCAGTAATACCGAAGCGTTTTACATTGTCCCAGTCTGCTCCAGGAAAACGAGCATTCCCACCTAAGACTTGACCGTCTGCTGATTTTCTTATATCTTGGTCTGTTGTCATAACTCGCCCATCGATTTTACGTTTCATGAATCGTTGAGGATCATCTTCTAATCGTTGCCCTTTAGAAATACCTAAAACATGCAGAGGATTCGTCATATGGTAAGCTAGTTCTTGTTCATTTGCACCCTTAAATAAAACTTTCCATTGAATTTCTTGACTTTCTGGTAGATACTCAGCCTTTACACGAATCCCTTCATGCCAATAAAATGGATTTCTCCCAGTATTTGTAGCTGTATTTTTCACTACAGCATCATACGTATATCCTGCTGATGGGTTTTTACTGTAACCAAATCCACCAAATGCTGTCTTCGCAACGCTATTATTTTCATATCCATCCCCAGGATCCGTTATAAACGGCGCAACACTATTGTTACCTACTTCACCAACAGAACGTTCTGACATCCATGCTGGTCTTTCTGTTTCTGATGATACCGTTTTTTCAGGAACAATTTCGCCTTTACTTACTTTGGATCGAGGTTCCATTAATTCCTCATGCTTTAACGAAGTTTTTGAATACTCCTCTTTTTTCTTAACTCCTTCTTCTGTTTCTGGATCAACAGATACTTTCAAAGAATCTTTTTTAGCTGAAACAGTTTGATCCTCTTCGCTTGCTCTTTCCTCAGGAGAAGATTGTCTCACTGATTTTTCAGTCTCAGTTCCAGTAGTGCTTTCTTGAACCTTACTTGTGTCTTTTACTGCTTTAGATAAAGTAGCTAAATCAGTAGATAAAAGTTCTTTTAGTTCATTTATATCTTTTTGAACTGCATCAGCTTTATCTAGTAATGCCTCAGCTTTCTGAACTCTTTCTTTTACAGAAAAAAGCACTGAATCGTCAAGGTTTAATTTAGTTGAAAGAAGAGCATTTAACTCTTCAACTACTGTTCTTAACTGACTTTTATCAACCGTATTACTACTATTTCCATCAGTTTCCTTAATACCCAGAGGCGAGTCGCCCTTATCGTTAGGTCGTACTACACCCGTAGTAGATTGTGAACTACTTCCGCTTATGCTATCTGCACTAACAACGGGCGCACCCCAAAACATCAATGCTGCAACAGCAACTGACGCCACACCGAAACTGTACTTACGAATAGAAAAGCGCAAAACTTTTTCACGTTGCTGGCGCTTTATTCTACTAAGAGATTTTGATTTATTTTCCATGGTTCCTCCTAAGAAAAATATAATAAAAAAAGCAATCTTTGTAACTTCAACTCCTTGAAAAGAGTTAAACTACAAAAAATCACTATGATGATTACTATTAGCAAATAACATCACAGCTATCACAGCTATCACAGCTATCACAGCTATCACAGCTATCACAGCTATCACAGCTATCACAAATTAATTATACCATTTTTAATACATTTAATCAAGCAAAAATATGATGGTAGCTTCTCAAAGTAACTTCCACTTGCCTGACCAAAGTGGAAATTAGTCTAAAACGGATTTTTATGGTGGAATTAAGTGTGAGACGTTTGAGTTAGAAATGAGGTCTACTATGACAAAACATAAACATCTTACCCTTTCAGACCGTAATGATATCCAGCTAGGTTTAGAGCGCGGTGAAACCTTCAAAGCTATTGGACAATCTATTCTAAAAGACCCGACCACTGTCTCCAAAGAAGTCAAACGAAACAGACAAGTCCGAGAGTCTACGTGTGATAACCTTCCTTGCCCTTTACTCGATAAGGCTCCCTTTGTCTGTAACGGCTGCCCTAAAAGAAGACAGAATTGTGGCTATAAGAAGATCTTCTACCTAGCTAAACAAGCTCAAAAGCAGTACGAACAAACTCTTGTCGAAGCTCGTGAAGGAACTCCTCTTAATTCCAAGACCTTCTGGGACATGGACAAAGTCATTTCTGATGGTGTTAAAAAGGGACAACACATCTATCATATTCTGAAAACTCATAACCTCGATATTAGCTCCTCAACTGTCTATCGACACATCCGAAAAGGTTACCTGTCTATCGCTCCGATTGATCTTGCCAGAGCTATTAAATTCAAAGAAAGAAGAAAAAGTAAGCTACCTTCTATCTCTAAAGAGGCTAAAAAAGGCCGTTCCTATGAGGATTTTCAAAATTATTTGGCTCTTAATCAACTAAATTCTTGGCTGGAAATGGACACCGTTATGGGCAGAATAGGAGGTAAAGTCTTACTCACCTTTAATCTATCTTTCTGTAACTTTATCTTCGCTAGGCTTCTAGATAATAAAACTACCCTCGAAGTTACCAAACACCTTTATAAACTCAAGAACACTCTGTACCAAGAGGACAAAGATTTCTTCCTACTCTTCCCTGTCATTTTGAAAGATAATGGTGGAAAGTTTGCCAGGGTTGATGACATCGAAATGGATGTCCGAGGAGAGAGTAAACTTTTCTTTTGTGACCCTAATCGCTCTGACCAGAAAGGCAGAATTGAGAAAAATCATACGCTGATTCGTGACATTCTACCTAAGGGAACTTCTTTTGACAACTTAACTCAAGAGGACATCAATCTCGTTTGTTCTCATGTCAACAGTGTCAAACGTGCTGCTTTGAATGGAAAGTCAGCCTGTGAGCTCTTTGCCTTCACCTATGGAGAAGAGATTCCTAAGCTTCTCGGCATTTCTAAAATACCTGCAGAAGACGTCTGCCAGTCTTCTAAACTACTCCAACATAAGTTCTAAAAACTAACCTTTAACCCCATTCAAACGTTTCAGATGAGGGGATTTTGTGCGCTCTTTTTTTCGATTCATTTTGGCTACAAAAGCGATGAAATCAAGCATTAGTAAAACCAGTGGAACTTACCCTGACACGGATTTCCACTGGTTTTTACGATTTTTATCAGACTAACTTCCACTTGGATTAGCAGTGGAAGTTAGTTTGGGAATGTAGCATTTCAAGAATTTTCAGTAAGTTTCAAGAAAACGCAATTAAGCTGTTTATAATATAGTCAATTGAAACAAGAACAAGACAAAAGAGCCTCGTAAAAAGTATTGCAACTTGGTAATACCTTTTTGAGGTGCTTTTTGA
>NZ_SPGF01000001.1 GCF_005844455.1 Streptococcus mitis
TCGTACATCAGTTAATTGTTTGCTTGCTTCATAATTCATAGAACTATTGTACCATATTTTGTTTCGCAGGAAGTCTATTTGCTACAATCAGTTATGGAGGATAGGTCTAATGAAAACACTAAAGAAAAAGAATGCAAATCGCATTAGCATTCTTTTTCTTTAGCTCGCTAGCAACAAGTATAGTATTGGCGGATGATGCTGATTCAGAAGGTTGGCAATTTGTCCAAGAAAATGGTAGCACCTACTACAAGAAGGGGGACATCAAAGAAAAGGCTTGGCGAGTGATTGATGGCAAGTACTATTATTTTGATCATGTATCAGGAGAGATGGTTGTTGGCTGGCAGTATATCCCGTTTCCATCTAAAGGTAGTACAATTGGTCCTTACCCAAATGGTTTAAGATTAGAATATATGCCAATGCCAAAATGGTATTACTTTGGTCAAGATGGGGTACTACAAGAATTTGTTGGTAAGCAAGTTTTGGAAGCAAAAACTGCTACAAATACCAACAAACACCATGGGGAACAATATGATAGTCCAGCAGAGAAACGAGTCTATTATTTTGAAGATCAGCGTAGCTATCACACTTTAAAAACTGGTTGGATTTATGATGAGGGACACTGGTATTTATTTACAAAAGAGTGGTGGCTTCGATGCTCGTATCGACAGTTTGACGGTTGGGGAGCTAGTGCGTGGCTGGACCAATGATAACTCAACTTGGTACTATCTAGATCCAACAACTGCTACAATGCAAACTGGTTGGAAACAACTTGGCAACAAGTGGTACTACCTTCGTTCGTCAGGTGCCATGGCGACTGGTTGGTATCAGGAAGGCTCAACTTGGTATTATTTAGACCAGTCAAATGGTGATATGAAAACAGGCTGGCAATACCTTGGCAACAAGTGGTACTATCTTCGTTCATCAGGATCTATGGCAACTGGTTGGTATAAAGATGGTTCAACTTGGTATTATCTAAATGCAAGTAATGGAGATATGAAGACAGGTTGGTTCCAGGTCAATAGCAAATGGTACTATGCTTACAGCTCAGGTGCTTTGGCAGTGAATACGACCGTAGATGGCTACTACGTCAACTATAATGGCGAATGGGTCCAATAATGAAAGAAGCGATTGTGAATGGAAACAATCGCTTTTTTTGTGAAAATATAATAAAATAGATAGGAGAGAATAAATACTTGTAGGAAAAAATAATACTCTTCGAAAATCAAATTCAAACCACGTCAGCGTCGCCTTACCGTACTCAAGTACAGCCTGCGGCTAGCTTCCTAGTTTGCTTTTTGATTTTCATTGAGTATGAGACGATCTTTTCGTCTAGTAAAAGGAAAATATGACAAAAAAAGTTGGTGTCGGTCAGGCACATAGTAAGATAATTTTA
The DNA here is from genome assembly GCF_005844455.1 of Streptococcus mitis. Lineage (GTDB taxonomy): Bacteria > Bacillota > Bacilli > Lactobacillales > Streptococcaceae > Streptococcus > Streptococcus mitis_BF. The sequence continues at coordinate 1,394 of NZ_SPGF01000001.1, forward strand.
ATAGGGGAGCATGCGGTCGTTTACGGTTATCCTGCCATTTCCCTGCCTCTTTTGGAGGTGGAGGTGACTTGTAAGGTAGTTCCTGCAGCGAGTCCTTGGCGTCTCTATGAGGAGGATACCTTGTCCATGGCAGTTTATGCTTCGCTGGAGTATTTGGATATCAAAGAAGCCTGCATTCGCTGTGAGATTGACTCGGCTATCCCTGAAAAACGGGGAATGGGTTCGTCAGCGGCTATCAGCATAGCGGCCATTCGTGCGGTTTTTGACTATTATCAAGCCGAGCTGCCACATGATGTACTAGAAATCTTGGTCAATAGGGCTGAGATGATTGCCCATATGAATCCTAGTGGTTTGGATGCTAAAACCTGTTTAAGTGACCAACCTATTCGCTTTATCAAGAACGTAGGATTTACAGAGCTTGAGATGAATTTATCTGCCTATTTGGTGATTGCTGACACGGGCGTGTATGGTCACACTCGTGAAGCTATCCAGGTGGTTCAGAGCAAGGACAAGGATGCCCTACCGTTTTTGCATGCCTTGGGGGAATTGACTCAGCAAGCAGAAGATGCGATTTCACGAAAAGATGCTGAAGGATTGGGACAAATCCTCAGTCAAGCGCATTTACATTTAAAAGAAATTGGTGTTAGTAGTCCTGAGTCAGATTCTTTGGTTGAAACGGCTCTTAGCCACGGTGCTCTGGGTGCCAAGATGAGTGGTGGTGGGCTAGGAGGCTGTATTATCGCCTTGGCAACCAATTGGACTCAAGCTCAAGAACTAGCAGAAAGATTAGAAGAGAAAGGAGCTGTACAGACATGGATCGAGAGCCTGTAACAGTACGTTCTTACGCAAATATTGCTATTATCAAATATTGGGGAAAGAAAAAAGAAAAAGAGATGGTTCCTGCTACTAGCAGTATTTCTTTGACTTTGGAAAATATGTACACGGAGACGACTTTGTCATCTCTACCGACGGATGCGACAGCTGATGCCTTTTATATCAATGGTCAGCTACAAAATGAGGCGGAGCATGCCAAGATGAGTAAGATTATTGACCGCTACCGTCCAGCTGGGGAAGGTTTTGTCCGTATCTATACCCACAACAACATGCCTACCGCAGCGGGCTTGTCCTCAAGTTCTAGTGGTTTGTCCGCCCTGGTCAAGGCTTGTAATGCTTATTTCAAGCTTGGATTGGATAGAAGTCAGTTAGCTCAGGAAGCGAAGTTTGCCTCAGGATCTTCTTCTCGGAGTTTTTATGGACCGCTAGGTGCCTGGGACAAGGATAGTGGGGAAATTTACCCTGTAGAGACAGACTTGAAGCTAGCTATGGTTATGTTGGTGCTAGAGGACAAGAAAAAACCAATTTCTAGCCGTGATGGGATGAAACTCTGTGTGGAAACCTCGACGACTTTTGACGACTGGGTGCGCCAGTCTGAGAAGGATTATCAAGATATGCTTGTTTATCTCAAAGAGAATGATTTTGCAAAGGTTGGGGAACTAACGGAGAAAAATGCCCTAGCCATGCACGCTACGACAAAAACTGCTAGTCCAGCCTTTTCTTATCTAACGGATGCGACTTATGAAGCGATGGACTTTGTCCGCCAGCTTCGTGAGCAAGGGGAAGCCTGCTACTTTACCATGGATGCCGGTCCCAATGTCAAAGTCCTCTGTCAGGAGAAAGACTTGGAGCATTTATCAGAAATGTTCGGTCAACGTTACCGCTTGATTGTGTCAAAAACAAAGGATTTGAGCCAAGATGATTGCTGTTAAAACTTGCGGAAAGCTCTATTGGGCTGGTGAATATGCTATTTTAGAGCCAGGGCAGTTGGCCTTGATAAAGGCCATTCCCATCTATATGAAGGCTGAGATTGCTTTTTCTGACAGCTACCGTATCTATTCAGGTCTGTTTGATTTCGCAGTGGACTTGACGCCAAATCCTGACTATAGATTGATTCAAGAAACAATTGCTTTAGTGCAAGATTTCCTGACTTATCGAGGTCAAACTTTAAGACCTTTTTCTCTAGAAATCCGTGGCAAAATGGAACGAGAAGGCAAAAAGTTTGGTCTGGGTTCTAGCGGTAGTGTCGTTGTCTTGGTTATCAAGGCTCTGCTTGCTCTATATGATCTTTCGGTTAATCAAGATCTCTTGTTTAAGCTGGCTAGTGCTGTCTTGCTCAAGCGAGGAGACAATGGTTCCATGGGCGACCTTGCCTGTATTGTGGCAGAGGATTTGGTTCTCTACCGGTCATTTGATCGTCAAAAGGTGGCAACTTGGTTGAAAGAAGAAAACTTGGCGACAGTTTTGGAGCGTGATTGGGGCTTTTCTATCTTACAAGTGAAACCAGATATAGAATGTGATTTCTTAGTGGGATGGACCAAGGAAGTGGCCGTATCTAGTGACATGGTCAAGCAAATCAAGCAAAAGATCAATCAGAATTTTTTAACTTCCTCAAAAGCAACAGTGGCTACTTTGGTAGAAGCCTTGGAGCAGGGGAACGCAGAAAAAATCATAGAGTGGCTGGAAACAGCCAGTCAACTTTTAGAATCCTTGAACGCAGATATTTACACACCTTCGCTGAGACAGCTGAAAGAAGCCAGTCAAGATTTGCTGGCTGTTGCCAAGAGTAGTGGAGCTGGTGGTGGTGACTGTGGCATTGCCTTGAGTTTTGATGCGCAATCGACTGAAACCTTAAAAAATCGTTGGGTCAATCTGGGGATTGAGCTCTTATACCAAGAAAGGATGGGACATGACGACAAATCGTAAGGACGAGCATATCCGCTATGCCCTTGAGCAGAAAAGTTCCTATAACAGCTTTGATGAGGTGGAGTTGATTCATTCTTCCTTGCCTCTTTATGATTTAGATGAAATTGATCTGTCGACAGAGTTTGCTGGTCGAAAGTGGGATTTTCCTTTCTATATCAATGCCATGACGGGTGGAAGTGATAAAGGACGAGAAATCAATCAAAAACTAGCTCAGGTGGCGGAAGCCTGTGGGATTTTGTTTGTGACGGGTTCTTATAGCGCAGCCCTCAAGAATCCTACAGATGATTCATTTTCTGTCAAGTCTAGTCATCCAAATCTCCTTCTTGGAACCAATATTGGATTGGACAAGCCTGTCGAGTTAGGTCTTCAGACTGTAGAAGAGATGAATCCTCTCCTCCTTCAAGTGCATGTTAATGTCATGCAGGAATTACTCATGCTCGAGGGAGAAAGAAAGTTTCGAAGCTGGCAATCGCATCTGGCAGACTATAGCAAGCAAATCCCCGTTCCTATTGTCCTAAAGGAAGTGGGCTTTGGAATGGATGCGAAAACCATCGAAAGAGCCTATGAACTGGGTGTTCGAACCTTTGACCTGTCAGGTCGTGGGGGTACTAGCTTTGCTTATATCGAAAATCGTCGCAGTGGTCAGCGTGATTATCTCAATCAATGGGGGCAGTCCACCATGCAAGCCCTTCTCAATGCTCAAGAATGGAAAGACAAGGTTCAACTCTTGGTCAGTGGAGGGATTCGGAATCCGCTGGATATGATTAAGTGCTTGGTCTTTGGTGCTAAGGCTGTAGGCCTGTCTCGAACAGTTCTAGAATTGGTTGAAACCTACACAGTTGAAGAAGTGATCGGCATTGTCCAAGGCTGGAAAGAAGATCTACGCTTGATCATGTGTGCTCTTAATTGTGCCACTATAGCAGATTTACAAAAAGTAGACTATCTTCTTTATGGAAAATTAAAAGAAGCAAATGATCAGATGAAAAAGGCGTAACCACCGCCTTTTTTCCATCTTCAGACCGAGGTGACTTTTTTGAATTGTGATAAAATAGAAGGGAGAGGATCAACCTATGAGAAAATTTAAAATCTTTTTATTTATCGAAGCCTGTCTTTTGACGGGAGCTCTGATTTTGATGGTTTCAGAGCATTTTTCACGTTTTCTGTTGATTCTATTCCTCTTTTTACTTTTGATTCGCTATTACACTGGAAAAGAGGGCAATAACCTTCTGTTAGTGGTGGCAACCATTCTCTTCTTTTTCATTGTCGTGCTCAACCCTTTTGTGATTTTAGCTATTTTTGTTGCTGTCATATACAGCCTCTTTCTTCTTTATCCGATGATGAACCAGGAAAAGGAGCAGACCAATTTGGTGTTTGAAGAGGTGATGACGGTTAAGAAGGAGAAAAATCGTTGGTTTGGGAATCTCCATCATTTTTCAAGTTACCAGACTTGCCAGTTTGATGATATCAATCTTTTTCGTCTTATGGGTAAAGACACCATTCATCTGGAGAGGGTGATTTTAACCAATCATGACAATGTCATTATCCTCAGAAAGATGGTAGGAACGACCAAAATCATTGTGCCTGTTGATGTGGAAGTTAGTCTCAGTGTTAACTGTCTCTATGGGGATTTGACTTTTTTCAATCAGCCCAAGCGTGCTCTCCGCAATGAACACTATCATCAGGAAACAAGAGACTATCTTAAAAGTAACAAGAGCGTCAAGATTCTCTTGACCACTATGATTGGCGATGTTGAGGTGGTCAGAGGATGAAAAAACAAGCTTATGTAATCATTGCCCTCACCTCTTTCCTGTTTGTCTTATTTCTGTCCCACAGCTTATTGGAAATTCTTGATTTTGACTGGTCTATTTTCCTGAATGATGTCGAAAAAACAGAAAAATTTGTCTTTTTGTTGTTGGTATTCAGTATGTCCATGACCTGTCTCTTAGCCCTGTTGTGGCGAGGTGTGGAAGAGCTTTCTCTAAGAAAAATGCAGGCCAATCTCAAGCGTTTGTTGGCAGGGCAAGAAGTGGTTCAGGTTGCAGATCCAGATTTGGATGCCAGTTTCAAGTCCTTGTCAGGCAAACTTAACCTTTTGACAGAAGCACTTCAAAAGGCTGAAAATCAAAGTCTTGCCCAGGAAGAGGAAATCATCGAGAAGGAACGAAAGCGGATTGCTCGAGATTTGCATGATACCGTCAGTCAGGAATTGTTTGCGGCCCACATGATTTTGTCAGGTGTCAGTCAGCAGGCTTTGAAACTGGATAGAGAAAAGATGCAGACCCAGTTGCAGAGTGTTACAGCCATTTTAGAAACAGCTCAGAAGGACTTGAGAGTCTTGCTCCTGCACTTGCGACCAGTTGAGCTGGAAGAGAAGAGTCTAGTTGAGGGGATTCAAATCCTCTTAAAAGAGCTAGAGGACAAGAGTGATCTCAAGGTTAGTCTTAAGCAAAATGTGACGAAATTGCCCAAGAAGATTGAGGAGCATATTTTCCGCATTTTGCAGGAGTTGATTAGCAATACCCTCCGCCATGCCCAGGCATCTTGCCTAGATGTCTATCTCTATCAGACGGATCTTGAATTGCAGCTGAAGGTGGTGGACAATGGGATTGGTTTCCAGTTAGGGAGTTTAGACGACTTGAGTTATGGACTCCGCAATATCAAGGAGCGGGTTGAAGATATGGCAGGAAGGGTTCAGTTATTGACAGCTCCTAAGCAAGGGCTGGCAGTTGATATCCGTATTCCCTTGCTCGATAAGGAATGATAAAGGAGTAAAGATGAGAATTTTACTGGTAGATGACCATGAAATGGTCCGATTGGGCTTGAAAAGCTACTTTGACCTCCAAGACGATGTAGAAGTTGTGGGCGAGGCGGCAAACGGGTCTCAAGGCATTGACTTGGCCTTGGAATTGCGTCCAGATGTCATTGTCATGGATATTGTCATGCCTGAGATGAATGGAATTGATGCGACCTTAGCCATCCTCAAAGAATGGCCTGAAGCCAAGATTTTGATTGTTACCTCTTACTTGGACAATGAAAAAATTATGCCTGTTTTGAATGCTGGTGCCAAAGGCTATATGCTCAAAACTTCTAGTGCAGATGAACTGCTCCACGCTGTCCGTAAGGTGGCTGCTGGGGAGCTTGCCATTGAGCAAGAGGTTAGCAAGAAGGTCGAATACCACCGCAATCATATGGAGCTTCATGAGGAGCTGACTGCGCGTGAGCGAGACGTTCTCCAACTGATTGCTAAGGGTTACGAAAATCAGCGCATCGCAGATGAGCTTTTTATCTCTCTCAAGACGGTCAAGACTCACGTGTCCAATATCCTAGCCAAACTTGAGGTCAGCGATCGCACCCAGGTAGCGGTCTATGCCTTTCAGCACCATTTGGTGGGGCATGAGGAGTTTTAGATGAGTTTAACTGATTTACTTGAGGAGCTAGAAGCAGCAAAAGATTCTAAAAAAGCAGGGCCCATGGAGGCCTATATGCGCCATCAATTTTCCTTTCTAGGCGTTGCGACGCCAGAAAGAAATAAACTCTATAAAAAATACTTTCCAGAAGCGAAAAAAACAAAGATTATCGATTGGGATTTTGTAGATACTTGCTGGAAAAAAGAGTCTAGAGAATACCAGTATGTGGCTGCCAATTATTTGAAAGCAATGCAGTCTTATCTAAAGGACAGCGATTTGCCTAAGCTAGAGCAGTTGGTTGTTACCAAGTCTTGGTGGGATACGGTGGATATCCTAGATCGCGTAGTAGGGAGTTTGGTGTATGACAAGCCGGAACTGGAAAAAATAATCCTCCAATGGAGCTTGTCAGACAATATCTGGCTGAGACGAGTCGCTATTGACCACCAGTTGTTAAGAAAAGCGAAGACCAATGTCCAACTGATGGAAAAGATCCTGCAAAATAATCTGGACCAGACAGAATTTTTTATTAATAGACTTCCTGCGAAACAAAATATGATACAATAAAACTATGAATTATGAAGCAAGTAAACCATTAACTGATGCACGCTTTAAGCGCCTTGTTGGTGTTCAGCGCACTACTTTTGAAGAGATGTTAGCTGTGTTAAAAACAGCTTATCAACATAAACACGCAAAAGGTGGACGAACTCCCAAGTTAAGCTTAGAAGATCTCCTCATGGCTACTCTTCAATACATGCGAGAATACCGCACTTATGAACAAATTGCGGCTGATTTTGGCATTCACGAAAGCAACTTAATCCGTCGGAGTCAATGGGTTGAAGCAACTCTTATTCAAAGTGGTTTTACGATTTCAAAAACTCATCTTAGTGCTGAGGATACGGTGATTGTGGATGCAACAGAGGTAAAAATCAATCGTCCTAAAAAAATCAACTAGCCAATTATTCTGGTAAAAAGAAATATCATGCTATGAAGGCTCAGGCGATTGTCACAAGTCAAGGGAGAATTGTTTCTTTGGATATTGCAGTGAACTATTGCCACGATATGAAGTTGTTCAAAATGAGTCGCAGAAACATCGGACAAGCTGGTAAAATCTTGGCAGACAGTGGTTATCAAGGGATCATGAAGATGTATTCACAAGCGCAAACTCCGAGGAAATCAAGCAAACTGAAGCCACTAACTCTTGAAGATAAAGCCTATAACCATGCGCTATCCAAAGAGAGAATCAAGGTTGAGAATATTTTTGCCAAAGTAAAAACGTTTAAAATATTTTTAACAACCTATCGAAATCGACGCAAACGGTTTGGATTACGAATGAATTTGATTGCTGGCATTATCAACCGTGAGCTAGGATTTTAGTTTCGCAGGAAGTCTGATAAAGCCATCGGCTGGGCTCTAAGAGACTACTCTAAAACCAATCCCGAATGGGTAGCACGTTTTATTGAAAAAAATAAGAAAAGAATGGCGGATCTTAGTATTAAAGAAGCGAGCAAGTACCTCTCCCATCATTGAAAAGCGCAGTCATTACTTGAAAAAAGTCGCCTGTTTATGCTATAATGGACTGTATTAAAAATTTTAAGGAGAAATGACAGAATGTCTGTATCATTTGAAAACAAAGAAACAAACCGTGGTGTCTTGACTTTCACTATCTCTCAAGACCAAATCAAACCAGAATTGGACCGTGTATTTAACTCAGTAAAGAAAACTCTTAACGTTCCTGGTTTCCGTAAAGGTCACCTTCCACGCCCTATCTTCGACCAAAAATTTGGTGAAGAAGCTCTTTATCAAGATGCAATGAACGCACTTTTGCCAAACGCTTATGAAGCTGCAGTAAAAGAAGCTGGGCTTGAAGTCGTTGCACAACCAAAAATCGATGTGACTTCAATGGAAAAAGGTCAAAACTGGGTTATCACTGCCGAAGTCGTGACAAAACCTGAAGTAAAATTGGGTGACTATAAAAACCTTGAAGTATCAGTTGATGTAGAAAAAGAAGTAACTGACGCTGACGTCGAAGAGCGTATCGAACGTGAACGCAACAACTTGGCTGAATTGGTTATCAAGGAAGCTGCTGCTGAAAACGGCGACACTGTTGTCATTGACTTCGTTGGTTCTATTGATGGTGTTGAATTTGACGGTGGAAAAGGTGAAAACTTCTCACTTGGACTTGGTTCAGGTCAATTCATCCCTGGTTTCGAAGACCAATTGGTAGGTCACTCAGCTGGTGAAACTGTTGACGTTATCGTAACATTCCCAGAAGACTACCAAGCAGAAGACCTTGCAGGTAAAGAAGCTAAATTCGTAACAACTATCCACGAAGTAAAAGCTAAAGAAGTTCCAGCTCTTGACGATGAACTTGCAAAAGACATCGACGAAGAAGTGGAAACACTTGCTGAATTGAAAGAAAAATACCGCAAGGAATTGGCTGCTGCTAAAGAAGAAGCTTACAAAGATGCCGTTGAAGGTGCAGCAATCGATAAAGCTGTAGAAAACGCTGAAATCGTAGAACTTCCAGAAGAAATGATTCACGAAGAAGTTCACCGTTCAGTTAATGAATTCCTTGGAAACTTGCAACGTCAAGGTATCAATCCTGACATGTACTTCCAAATCACTGGAACTACTCAAGAAGACCTTCACAAACAATACGAAGCAGAGGCTGAGTCACGTACCAAGACTAACCTTGTTATCGAAGCAGTTGCTAAAGCTGAAGGATTTGACGCTTCAGAAGAAGAAATCCAAAAAGAAATCGAGCAATTGGCAACAGACTACAACATGGAAGTTGCTCAAGTACAAAGCTTGCTTTCAGCTGATATGTTGAAACACGATATCACAATCAAAAAAGCTGTTGAATTGATTACAAGCACAGCAACAGTTAAATAATCTTATACTCTTCGAAAATCAAATTCAAACCACGTCAGCGTCGCCTTACCGTACTCAAGTACAGCTTGCGGCTATCTTCCTAGTTTGCTCTTTGATTTTCATTGAGATTAATAAACAAAAAGCCCACCTGAATTGGTGGGTTTTCTTGTGCACTATTTTCCAAAAATCTCTTTGAGATTTGCTTCTGTTATCCCAATCATGGCTGGGATGCTGTCCCAGTTTTCTTCGGTTAAGATGTAGGATTGTTCAGAGTCAGTTAATGTGGCAGTTTCAGAGACAGCTTGTGTCTTTTCTTCAACATTTTCAATTAAATCGCTGAAGCGTTCAATCAGATAGGTTTTTCGGGCTGTTCCGATGTGTTGGGTAGCATAGTCGAAGGCATGTAATTCGCCTAGTAAGATAAGTTTGCTTTTGGCGCGTGTAATGGCTGTGTAGATGAGATTCCGCTCCAGCATACGTCGGCTAGCACTGGTAATCGGTAGGATGACAACTGGGAACTCACTTCCCTGAGACTTATGGATACTCATGGCATAGGCCAGGCGAATCTTGTACCATTCGTTACGTGGGTAAGAGACCTCATTGCCATCAAAATCAATGACAATCTCATCTTGTTTCGATTCGGTATATTTTCCAGGAATCAGGTCTGTGATGGCTCCCAAATCTCCATTAAAGACATTGATTTCAGCATCATTGACTAGGTGAATGACCTTGTCGCCCTTACGATAGTGGCATTGGGGAGCCTCAAAACTGAGTTGATCTTTTTGTGGTGGATTGAGGAGGTCTTGCATGAGCTGGTTGATGGCATCAATCCCTGCCGTCCCTCGGTACATAGGAGCTAGAACTTGGATATCACGGGCAGGGATGCCACTTCTGAGGGCAGCGCCTAAGATTTTCTCAATGGTGGCAGGAATGTGACCGCTAGCAATTTCAAAATAGGAACGGTCTGCTTTTTTCTGGGTAAAGTCAGCTGGCAGGATACCCTGTCGAATCTGGCTAGCTAGGGTAACGATAGTTGATTCTTCACTTTGTCGGTAAATTTTTTCCAAGCGAGTCTGAGGAATCAAAGGAATATGAAGCAGATCCGCTAGAACCTGTCCAGGACTGACAGACGGTAGTTGGTCGCTGTCGCCCACGATGAGGATTTTACTATTAGAAGAGATGTTGGAGAAGAGTTGATTGGCCAGCCAAGTATCGACCATAGAAAATTCGTCAACAATGATAAAGTCAGCATCCAGATAATCTTCCAGATGGCTGGTATCGTCGTCTCCTGTCATTCCCAAATGGCGGTGTATGGTCGCGCTAGGCAAGCCTGTCAATTCATTCATGCGCCGAGCTGCTCGGCCAGTTGGAGCAGCAAGAAGAATTGGCAAGTTGCTTTTTTTCCTGAGGTCTAGTCCTTCTATAAGGGCATAAACAGCGATAATCCCATTGATAACAGTCGTCTTACCAGTACCGGGCCCACCTGTTAGGATAAAGACCTTGTTCTGGATAGCATCACAGATAGCCTGTTTTTGAATGCTATCATACTCAATTCCCAGTTCTTGCTCGACAGTAGTGATATGCTTTTGAATAGTTTCTAAATCTTGACTCTTCTGTTTTCCTTTTTCAAGGATACGAACCAAGTGACTGCGGATGCCTTCCTCAGCGAAAAAGAGACTATTATCAAAGATTTTAGTATCAATCTGCTGAACCTTGTCTTCTTCGATCAGGTATGAAAGTTCTTGAGCCACTTGGCTGGGATCCAGTTCCACGGGACGGGAAGATTCAAGGAGAGTAAGGGTTTGTTCTAGCAAATCCCGTGCTTCAACATAGGTATCCCCTGTTTCCATACAGGCCTGAAAAAGACTATGTACTAGACCGGCGCGAAAGCGTTCAGGAGCCTGACTTTCGATACCTAGTTCTTCCGCTAATTGGTCAGCAATGGTAAAGCCCAAGCCCTTGATATCCTCAACCAGTTGGTAGGGATAATTTTCAACCACATCAAGGGTTTCTTCCTTGTAAAAGTCTTGAATCTGGAAGGCTAGTTTATTGGGAATCCCGTAGTTGGCTAGTTTGGCCAAGACCATCTCCGTTCCGTAGTTGAGATGGAGAGTGGAGACGAAAGCCTCGCGATTTTTGGCAGAGAGTCCTGCGATGCCTTCTAGCTTTTCTGGGTGTTGCAGAATTTCGTCAATGGTATTGTCGCCATAGGTGTCCACGATTTTCTGAGCTGTCTTGAGACCAATTCCCTTGAAATGGCTACTTGAAAAGTACTTGACCAAGCCCTTGCTAGTTGGTTTTGCGCGTTCATAACGGCTGATTTGCAGTTGTTCTCCATACTTGGAGTGCTGGACAATTTGCCCCCAAAAAGTGTAGTCTTCGCCCTCAATCACATCAGCCATGGTACCGGTGACAATGATTTCAAAATCATCAAAATTTTCTGCGTCTGTATCTTCGATTTCTAGGAGGAGGATACGATAAAAATTGCTGGGATTTTCAAAAATAATCCGTTCAATGGTTCCTGAAAAATAAACTTCCATAAAATTCCTTTGCATGAATAGGTGAGAGTTGGGGTTGTTTTTATTTTATACTCTTCGAAAATCTCTTCAAACCGCGTCAGCTCTATCTGCAACCTCAAAACACTGTTTTGAGCAACCTGCGGCTAGCTTCCTAGTTTGCTCTTTGATTTTCATTGAGTATTAGTCAACAACCAATCCCTTCTCACGATAGAAGAAGAGGCTGAGATTGTTGATTCTCGGCCTCTTCGATTTCTTAAAATGTTCCGATACGGGTGATTGGCCAGAAGCGGAATTTAGCTTCCCCTGTGATATCTTTTGCTTTAAAGGTACCTACGTGGCGGCTGTCGCTCGAAACCAAGCGGTCATCTCCGAGGAGAAGGTATTCTCCTTCTGGAACAGTAAAGCTAAAGTTGGTGTTGTAGTTGACATCAACTGTGAAGGCTTGAGCTTTTTGAGCGATACTTCTAAAGAAAGTTCCTTTATTTCCTTCAAATCCCTTGCCTGAGTAGGTGCTTTGGAGTTTGTCATCCTTGAAACGTTTGATGTAGTCAGCTAGGTAAGGCTCGTCCGTCTCTTTATCATTGATGTAAAGTTTATCGTTTTCGTAACGGATGGTGTCGCCAGGCATTCCAATCACGCGCTTGACGATGTCCTTATTGCCATCTTCCTCATGAGCCACCACGATATCAAAACGGTCAATAGGGAGGTGTTTGACAACAAAGAGGATTTCGCCATCCGCTAGGGTAGGATCCATAGAATGTCCTTCTACGCGGACGTTACTCCAAAAAAAGATACGGCTCAAAGCTAGTAATGACAGAATCAGGAGGAATAATCCCCACTCTTTTAAGAAATTTTTAAATGAATTCATAACTTACCTTTCTAAGCGTTTTTTCGCTTTTTCAGTATTTTTAAAGTGCAATTTGGCGCAGAAGTTAAGTCCCTGCATACCATAGGCTTGTAAAATCTGGCTAGCCACCTTGTCAGAAGCCGTTCCAGCTCCACTTGGAAGTTGATAGCCCAGTTCTTGTCCCAGATTTTCAAGATTTTCCAGAAAGAGATCACGCGCAATGATAGAAGAAACTGCGACAGCCAAGTATTTGCCCTCAGCCTTTTCTTCTAAGCTGATAGGATTGCTGAAACGATTGGCCTCTTGTGCCAAGTACTTGTCATAATTTTTAGCACTGGTAAAGGCATCAATCACAATTTTCTCAGGCTGAAGACCTTTTTGAAGGAGGAGATAGATAGCCTGATTATGGAGGGCAACCTTAACCGAAACAGCATTGTAGCGGTCTCCGATGACCTCGTTGTACTTGCTTGGTGAGAGAAGGAGTGCCTGGTGCTGGATTTTTTCCTTGAGAATAGGAGCAAGCTGACGGATCTTTTGGTCTGTCAGAGTCTTAGAATCTCCCACACCGAGTTTTCGCAAGAAGTCATGCTGGTCAGGTGTGACAAAGGAAGCCACAACTGCAAGCCCACCAAAGTAGGAACCATTTCCTACCTCATCTGTCCCAATCAAAGGAAGATTTTGTCCGCTGATTTCCTCTGCAAGCTGATAGCCAAAGAAACTGGCGTATTTCTCAGCCCCTTCACCCTGAAGCAAGACCTTTCCAGAAGTATAGATAGAAGCCGTTGCCTGAGGTAGTTTCAAAAAGTAGCGGATATAGGGATTCTTACTGGGAGCCAGACTGCTTTGATAGTGTTCAAGAAAAGCCTGAATCTCCTTTTCGCTTGGTGTGAGTGTTATACTTGCCATAGTTTCTATTGTACCACAAAAGCAGGAGAATTTGTAAAAACTGACAAAGTTAGCGAATTTTGGTATAATATCGTGAGGTGAATTTTATGGCAAATCTAAATCGATTCAAATTTACATTCGGGAAAAAATCATTAACCTTGACAAGCGAGCATGATAACCTTTTTATGGAGGAAATCGCTAAGGTTGCGACAGAAAAATACCAAGCAATTAAAGAACAAATGCCTAGTGCAGACGATGAAACAATCGCTCTTTTGTTGGCAGTCAACTGTTTGTCAACTCAACTCAGCCGTGAGATTGAATTTGACGATAAGGAGCAAGAACTCGAAGAACTCCGTCACAAACTCGTGACTTGCAAGCAAGAACAGAGCAAGATTGAGGATTCCTTATGATTTCACTCCTTCTTCTATTGGTTTTGGCTTGGGGATTTTATATCGGCTATCGGAGAGGCCTGCTCTTACAGCTTTACTACCTGATTTCAGCCATGGCATCTGCTTTTGTGGCTGGCCAGTTTTACAAGGGGCTTGGTGAGCAATTCCATTTATTGCTCCCTTATGCAAACCCGCAGGAGGGTCAGGGAACTTTCTTTTTCCCATCGGATCAACTCTTTCAGTTGGATAAGGTCTTTTACGCAGGGATTGGCTACTTGCTTGTATTTGGGATTGTCTATAGCATCGGTCGTTTGCTTGGTCTCCTGTTACACTTACTTCCTAGTAAAAAACTGGGTGGCAAGTTGTTCCAAGTTTCAGCAGGTATCTTGTCCATGTTGGTGACCTTATTTGTCTTGCAAATGGCCTTGACTATCTTGGCGACCATTCCCTTGGCAGCTATACAAAATCCTCTTGAAAAGAGTATCGTTGCAAAATACATCATCCAGAGCATACCAGTAACAACCAGTTGGCTCAAACAAATCTGGGTGACAAATTTAATCGGATAAAAAGGGCAGGAATTTTCCTAGCCCTTTGTTTACAGATTGACTAGAATCTATCAGAATGTAAAAAGCTAATACTCTTCGAAAATCTCTTCAAACCACGTCAGCTTCCATCTCAACCTCAAAACACTGTTTTGAGCAATCTGCGGCTAGCTTCCTAGTTTGCTTTTTGATTTTCATTGAGCATAATACACCTAGACATTCAAAGACAAGGAAATAAAGATGAACAAGAAAATATTAGAAACATTAGAGTTCAATAAGGTCAAGGCCTTGTTTGAACCTCATTTGTTGACTGAGCAGGGTTTGGAGCAATTGAGACAGCTAGCTCCGACTGCTAAAGCGGATAAAATCAAACAGGCTTTTGCTGAGATGAAGGAAATGCAGTCTCTCTTTGTCGAGCAACCGCATTTTACCATTCTCGCAACTAAGGAAATCGCAGGAGTCTGCAAGCGATTGGAGATGGGAGCAGACCTCAATATTGAGGAGTTCCTACTCTTGAAGCGCGTACTTCTTTCCAGCAGAGAACTGCAAAGTTTTTATGCCAATCTGGAAAATGTCAGCTTGACAGAATTAGCCCTTTGGTTTGAGAAATTACATGATTTTCCGCAATTACAAGGAAATCTCCAAGCCTTTAATGATGCAGGTTTCATTGAAAATTTCGCCAGTGAAGAATTGGCGCGAATCCGTCGAAAAATCCATGATAGCGAAAGTCAGGTACGCGATGTTTTACAAGACTTGCTTAAGCAAAAAGCGCAGATGTTGACGGAAGGAATTGTTGCTAGCAGAAATGGCCGTCAGGTTTTACCAGTCAAAAATACTTATCGCAACAAGATTGCAGGTGTTGTTCATGATATTTCTGCTAGTGGAAACACCGTCTATATCGAACCCCGTGAGGTGGTCAAACTGAGCGAAGAAATTGCTAGTTTACGAGCAGATGAGCGCTATGAAATGCTTCGCATTCTCCAAGAAATTTCTGAACGTGTCCGCCCTCATGCTACTGAGATTGCCAATGATGCTTGGATTATCGGACATCTGGACTTGATTCGTGCCAAGGTTCGTTTTATCCAAGAAAGACAAGCAGTTGTACCTCAGCTGTCAGAAAATCAGGAGATTCAACTGCTCCATGTCTGCCATCCTTTGGTCAAAAAGGCCGTCGCAAATGATGTCCATTTTGGCCAAGATTTAACAGCCATTGTCATTACAGGTCCCAATACAGGTGGGAAGACTATCATGCTTAAAACTCTGGGCTTGACGCAGGTTATGGCTCAGTCTGGTTTGCCGATTTTAGCAGACAAGGGAAGTCGTGTTGGTATTTTTGAAGAAATCTTTGCTGATATTGGCGATGAGCAATCTATTGAGCAAAGCTTGTCTACCTTCTCTAGCCACATGACCAATATCGTGGATATTCTTGGAAAGGTCAATCAACATTCCCTTTTACTCTTGGATGAGTTGGGGGCTGGTACAGACCCTCAAGAAGGAGCTGCTCTTGCCATGGCTATTCTGGAGGATCTTCGTTTACGTCAAGTCAAGACCATGGCGACTACCCACTATCCCGAACTCAAGGCTTATGGTATCGAGACAGCCTTTGTGCAAAATGCCAGCATGGAGTTTGATACTGCGACTCTTCGCCCGACTTATCGCTTTATGCAGGGCGTGCCTGGTCGAAGCAATGCCTTTGAAATTGCCAAACGTCTGGGCTTGTCAGATGTCATCGTAGGAGATGCTAGCCAGCAGGTCGATCAGGATAATGATGTCAATCGTATCATTGAGCAACTAGAAGAGCAGACGCTAGAGAGTCGCAAACGCTTGGACAATATCCGTGAGGTGGAGCAAGAAAATCTCAAGATGAACCGTGCTCTCAAAAAACTCTACAACGAGCTCAATCGTGAAAAGGAAACGGAGCTCAACAAGGCGCGTGAACAGGCTGCTGAGATTGTGGATATGGCCCTCAGTGAAAGTGACCAGATTCTCAAGAATCTCCATAGCAAATCTCAACTCAAACCCCATGAAATCATTGAAGCCAAGGCCAAGCTGAAAAAATTGGCTCCTGAAAAAGTGGACTTGTCTAAAAACAAGGTCCTTCAAAAGGCCAAGAAAAAACGAGCTCCAAAGGCGGGAGATGATATCGTGGTTCTCAGTTACGGTCAGCGTGGTACCTTGACAAGTCAGCTTAAGGATGGCCGCTGGGAAGCCCAAGTCGGATTAATCAAGATGACCTTGGAGGAAAAAGAATTTGATCTTGTTCAAGCCCAGCAAGAAAAGCAAGTCAAGAAGAAACAGGTCAATGTTGTGAAACGAACTTCTGGCCGAGGTCCACAAGCAAGACTGGATCTTCGAGGCAAACGCTATGAAGAAGCCATGAATGAGCTAGATGCCTTTATCGACCAAGCTTTGCTTAACAATATGGCTCAAGTTGATATCATCCATGGTATCGGAACAGGAGTCATCCGTGAAGGAGTTACCAAATACTTGCAAAGAAACAAACATGTCAAGAGTTTTGGCTATGCCCCACAAAATGCTGGAGGCAGTGGCGCGACTATTGTGACCTTTAAAGGATAAGAAAAGCCTGAGGAAATGTTGTCCTCAAGCTTTTTTATCATTTCTTTTAAACATGCTCAAATATGCTATAATAGAACTAGAAAATTGAATAAAACCGAAGGGTATACCCTTCCTTTATATATACATATAAAGGAATACTATCAGCTCTTCACAAATTTTAAGTGAGAAGGAGATTCCGTATATGAAGCACGAATTGGAGCAGGTTCTCTCTAAAAATCCCAAGTTTTTAGTGGACGGTGTGCTAAATAAAAATAAGCTGGCTGAGCTGGCAAGGCAGTACAGTCCTGACTTACTCAATCAGTTGATGAGTAATGAAAAAATGACCAATCATTTCTTTTCAAAGCTACAAAATGGGGTGTTGGTCTTTAAGAAAGATATCTTTTTGCAATTTCTAAATAACAAGGAGTTCTTGCCAGACAGCTTTACAGCCTACAAAACAAAAATAGGTCTTGGGGCGCCAGACAGAAACTATCTTTCTGAAAATAAAGAAGTTGTGCTAAATTTTCCTTATAAAGATTGTGTGCTTGAGGGAGGGCAAACCAAGGACGATGTGAAACGTCAAGAGATTTTCTTTAACGAGACGCTTGCTCCAGCGGAAATCAATCGCTTGCTAGACGAGAAGGTGTTGAGCAATTTCAAGCGTTATGATAAAGACGGTGAGCACGAGGTTGAGGAGTTAAAGGATACAGATAACCTTATTATCAAGGGAAATAATCTTCTTGCACTGCATAGCCTCAAGAAACGCTTTGCTGGGAAGGTCAAGTTGATTTATATTGACGTTCCATACTATTTTCGAAAAAATATTGGAGATGCTTTTCAATACAATTCCAATTTTAAAATGTCAACGTGGTTGGTATTTTTGAAAAATCGATTAGAAATAGCTAAAGAGTTACTTAGTGATAAAGGTTCTATTTGGATTCATACGGGTGAAGATGGTATGCACTATCTAAAAGTATTAAGTGATTCTATTTTTGGACAAGATAAGTTTATTGGGACACTACCAAGAAAAACTCGTGATGGAAAATCGGATGTTCCTTTTAACTTTTCTCAGGATTTTGATTGGATTTTAGTATACACAAAAGGAAACGAAGGCGATGCAATCGTTGGTCGTGAAGTAGAACGAAAATATTATGAAACTCCAGATTTTCCTAATCGTCCTTGGCGTACAGCTGATTTAACAAGTCAAAGAACAGTAATTGAACGACCAAATTCTAATTTTACAATGATCAATCCCAAAACAGGTAAAGAATACCCTGTTAATCCTAACCGTTCGTGGGCTGTTACAAAAGATACATTCTATGAGTGGTATCAAAATGGAGGAATTGGATTTCCAGACGACTATGATTTTATGAAAGGCGATAGACCTTTTAGACGTGTTTTTAAAGATGAAGATATGTCTAAGTCAAAACCAGTTTATTCAAGTAGTGATACCTTGTTAAAAGAATTTATTACGGATTTATTAGCTAAAACAAAAAATAAAGATGGAAACGATGAAATGACTAACTTGTCTAATCGTGATGCTTTTTCGTATGCAAAACCCGAAAGACTGATAAAGGATATTTTACAAATTTCTACAATCGAAAATGATATCGTTCTTGATTTCTTCATGGGGTTTCGTGTCATAATAATGACACAGGCAAATAGTCAAGTAAATACAAGGGTTTTAGAGCTTCTACCAAAGTTTAAAATCAAAAAAATGAATCGTTGGTGTGCTGTTTAGAGCAGTTATTAAGAAAATAAATGTTGTAAACAGTACATCAGCATAAAGGAGGAACTCATATGTCCAAGGAAAAAAAAGAGACGATTGAAGCAAAAGGATTTGCTATTCAAATTTATACTGAAGACTTTCAAAACGACTATATAAGTCTAACGGATATTGCTAGATATAAAAGCGATGAACCAAGTGATGTAATTAAAAATTGGATGAGAAGAAAAGATACAATTGAATTTCTTGGTTTATGGGAAAGCTTAAACAACATGAATTTCAATTCGGTCGAATTCGACCGAATTAAATCGGAAGCTGGATATAATTCCTTTACACTGTCCCCTAAGAAATGGGTAGAAAAAACAGACGCAATCGGAATTATCTCAAAAGGCGGAAGATACGGTGGTGCATTTGCACATACAGATATTGCCTTTGAATTTGCTTCATGGATTTCTGCTGAATTTAAGATGTATGTAATTCAGGATTACAAAAGACTTAAGTCAGATGAAAACTCTAAGCTATCATTAGGTTGGAATCTTAATCGAGAAATTTCCAAGATTAACTACAAAATTCATACAGACGCAATCAAAGAATATCTCTTAAAAGATCTTACCAACGAACAGTTGTCTTACAAGTATGCAAGTGAAGCAGATATGCTCAATGTAGCCTTGTTTAACAAGAGAGCTAAACAGTGGCGTGAAGAAAATCCTGAGTTAAAGGGCAATATGAGAGACTATGCAAGTCTGAATGAATTACTTGTTCTTGCAAATATGGAAAGCTATAATGCAATTCTTATTGGTAAAGGTATGGATCAAAAAGAAAGAATGATAGAACTTAGAAAGCTTGCCAGAACTCAGCTGATGTCAATTGAAAAGTTGAACAATACAGGTATTAAGAGTTTAGAGGATAAATCAAAGAAATAGAGAGGTCTGTTATGAAATGGGCATTGAAAATTATCTTATTTCCAATAATATTGCTCTTGTCGATACTAATTGCTTTTCTAAAATTTATTATAAAAGTTAGTGGAATGATTTTAGGTATAATATCTTTTCTAGTATTTATTGGAGCAGTAGCTTGCTTCATACAAAAAGATATGGCAACTGGAATGGTAGCATTACTTCTAGCATTCTTAATCAGTCCTTATGGACTACCTAAAATTGCACTGTGGATTACAGCATACCTTGAAGTAGTGAAAGATACATTAAAGGAAATATAAGAGATCTAAGACGATGGAATATAAATCTATCGTCTTTTTCTATGCCTAAATTTAAGAGAAAGGAAGCGATGAAATGAATATGTATTTATTTGATGAACAACCTATACTGGCAAATAAAGCATTAGCCAGAGAATTAGGCTTAAATGAAGCTCTTGTGCTTCAACAAATAAATTACTGGATTGAGATAAATAAGAAGTCTGGCAATAATTATCATGATGGTGAGTATTGGACATATAACTCAATAAGAGCATGGCAAGAAAAAGATTTTGACTATTTAAGTGTCGATACAGTGAAACGAACTTTTTCTAAGCTTGAAAAAGCGGGCTATCTTTTAGTTGGAAACTATAATAAAGATCCTAGAGACAAAACAAAGTGGTACACAATAAATGACAAGAAATTAGAAGAACTTTATCTCGAATTAAATCAAAGAAAACAAGAGAAAGAAAGAGAAATATTAGAACAAGTAAGTAAAAGAGATATGCCTAATGCATTAGGGCAAAATGCACCAATGGAAGAGGGCAAAATCAACCAATGCAATGAGGCATTTAGCACCGATGCATTTGATGAAAATCTACCAGTGCATTATGGCAACTTGCATGAACCATTACCAGAGATTACTACAAATAATTCATCAAAGATTACTTCATATATTTCTACAGAGAATTCCTCCCACCTCCCCATCTGTGAAAGAGATCTGTTTTATTCAAGGGACGGAATGGAGGAAGGATGTAAAAAAATAAAATCATATAAATCTTGTTTAGAAGAATTAAGAGAAAGTACAGGATATAACGAACACATGAGGCTAGGTAATAAGATTATTGCTAAAACCTTTGATGAAATAATTAAAGTTTTAGCTGATGTTATGGTATTAAATGCAGAAGATACAGTAACAATAAATCAAACGAAATTACCAGCATATGTTGTTCAAGAGAGATTTAGAGAAATAGATTCTTCGCATATGGAGTATCTTGTAAATGCTTTATCAGAGAATGAATCAAAAATAAGAAATGTAAGAGCATTTATTTTAACGGCAGCATATAATGCACCAAGCAATATGGATGCCTATTATACAGCACTTGTTAGTTATGATATGAGGGAAGGAGGTTACTAATGATAAATGAAGAAATTTCTAATAAAGTAGTTAATATTGAAATTAATGTCTTAAAGGCAACATATCAAGAAATCTTAAGCCATGTAAAGAAGTTACAACAGAGATCAAAACAACATGATGGCTTAGATAAACTTATAAAGGCTGAGGGAAATGAAGTCAAACTTAAAGATATGGTTAAGAAAGGGCAGCTTGAAGAAATCAATGTTAAAGATGGTGAATTAAAAGAATTAAAAAAAGAATTGAATAAATATGGCGTTAAATTCTCAGTGATGAAAGATAAGGAAACAGGTACACATTCAGTATTCTTCCAAGCAAAAGATACAAAAGTTATGAATAAAGCTTTTCAAAATGTGCTTTCAAATATTGAGAAGAAAGAGAAAAATAAGGAGTCAATTCACAAGAATATAGAGAAATTTAAGGAGATGGCAAAGAACACCATTTCTAAAGATAAAGTCAAGAATAAACAAAAGGAGCAGAGCCTATGATAGATAAGATACTAAAGGACATCAAAGGCTTATTTAAAGTGCAAGATAAGGCAAAGTTTCTAAAGCAGAACATTCCCTATCTTGCATTTTTCTATGTTGGCAATATCTTTTCTCACCATGTAAGAGCATATAATGGTGGCGATGTAATAGATAAAATATTTCAAGGAATATTAGAGCTTAATACCATGAGCTTTTTTCCAAGTATTCATCTGACTGACATTTTAATGGGCGTGGGAGTGGCAGCTCTAATTAAATTTATTGTCTATACCAAAGGCAAAAATGCAAAAAAGTTCAGACAGGGGAAAGAGTATGGATCAGCACGATGGGGAACGAGAAAAGATATAGAGCCGTATGTGGATGAAAAGTTCCAAAATAATATCTTGCTTACTCAAACCGAGCGATTAACCATGAATGGTAGACCAGCCAATCCAAAGTATGCAAGAAATAAAAATGTACTTGTTATTGGTGGTTCTGGCTCAGGTAAAACAAGATTTTATGTAAAACCGAACCTAATGCAAATGCACTCGTCATATTGCGTAACAGATCCTAAGGGAACGATAGTCGTTGAATGTGGGAAGATGCTTGAAGATAATGGTTATGAGATAAAAATTTTAAATACCATCAACTTCAAAAAGAGCATGAAGTACAATCCATTCGCTTATCTCAGAAGTGAAAAAGATATACTCAAATTAGTACAGACAATCATCGCAAACACCAAGGGAGAAGGAGAAAAAGCAGGAGAAGATTTTTGGGTGAGTGCGACTTGTTCGTAGGTAGTAAAAAGCCTACACATAAACTGTTAGCGGTTTATGAACTGGTAATTTGATAGGTGGAATGATGGGGTAACGCCTTGAAACGCCTAGTCTTGATGGACATGTGTCGACTGTAAAGGTCGGGGTGTGAAGCTCCATGACAAAGGCTGAGAGTAGCCGTAAGGAACTGCCATAAGTTCTACGAAATCGTCCCAGAGGTGGGATGTGCTACCTATAAGCCAAGACTCTATAAAATATCTATGGTTAGAATGTTTGCCTTGGCGGGCAAGCTGACGAATCTGCGAATGTACGGTTCTATAAGAAAACCATACAGAAATGTATGGGTACGTTAAAGCGTAGTTGGTGTGGTTTAGTAGAAATTTGCCCTACGAACGACCATACTGTGTTACAGGCACATTCAAGCCAACAGGACTATAGCAAGAAACCTAAGGATATATATGCACAGATAGAATTATCGGAACAAGGAAAGGTAACGGGTCTTCAACAGAAGATTTTCTGACGAAGAATAATAAGCGGATTAACCGTTGCTGAAAGGTTGAGACCGAACCGTTGATAGCTTCTGTAATGGGAGAAGTAGGAATGGTCTCTAGTCGGTTGTAATAAGCAAATATTATTCAGTCCGAGATAAGGATTCGAGTAAGACCAAAAGGGTCACTTTCAAAAAGGAGGTGATGCCTTATGCCAAAGAAAAATAAAAATCTATGTGTAGATGACCTAAGACATGCTGAATACTACGGCATGCAAGAAACATTTGATGAACTCTATCAAAAGAGCAAAGATGGTGAAGTATTCGAAAACCTAATGGGCTTGATACTTAGCCAAAACAACATCTTGCTTGCCTACAGAAACATCAAAGCAAACGGAGGAAGCTACACGGCAGGAACAGACAAGAAAAACATAACCGATATTGGGAGCAAATCTCCTGATGAAGTGGTGGAGAAAGTGAGGTTTATTGTCACAGGGAGTAAGCACGGGTACAGACCAAAATCTGTAAGGCGTAAAGACATCCCGAAGCCAAACGGAAAAACACGACCGTTAGGTATTCCATGCATATGGGATAGACTTGTGCAGCAATGTATCAAACAAATATTAGAACCTATATGCGAAGCAAAGTTCAGTAACAACAGCTATGGCTTCCGCCCGAATCGTTCGGTGGAACACGCTATCAATCGGACTTATACCATGTTGCAGAGAATGAACTTGCATTATGTGATTGAGTTTGACATCAAAGGATTTTTTGACAATGTAAATCACAGCAAGCTAATTAAACAAATGTGGTCGCTTGGAATACAAGACAAAAGGCTGATTTTCGTCATAAAGCGGATACTGAAAGCGACAATTAAAATGCCTGACGGTTCACTTATAGAACCGCACAAAGGCACACCGCAAGGTGGAATTATATCGCCGTTACTTGCAAACATCGTTCTAAACGAGCTTGATTGGTGGGTAGCAAGTCAATGGGAAGAAAATCCTATGGCGGTAAGTCGTGGAAGATACAGAATCATTGGAAAAACAGAGGTGTTTGACAAAAGTCATGGGTATAGGCTGATGAAAAATACAAATCTAAAGGAAATGCACATCATCAGATATGCAGATGATTTCAGGATATTCTGTCGAACCAAAAAAGAAGCCGTAAAGACAAAGGAAGCTGTTACAAAGTGGATTGAAGAAAGGCTTAAACTTGAAGTATCACCTGAAAAGACAAGGATAGTGAATACTCGTAAGAGATGGTCTGAGTTTTTAGGGTTCAAGATTAGGGTTAGGTCGAAAAGCCATAAATATGTGGTGCAATCGGCAATCTGTGACAAAAAGGTTGAAATTGAAACGGATAAGTTAGTGGAACAGGCAAAGAATATTGCCAAACCAAGGGAAACGAAAAGTTGTCTTTCAGAAATTCAGCTGTTCAATTCTACGGTGTTGGGGATTCAAAATTATTATCAACTTGCCACCTGTATCAGTATTGATTGCAGAAATATCCACAGACGAATCATGACAGTTTTAACCAATAGGCTTAATACGGAAAAGGGTTGTATACTAAAGCGTGACGGTGGCACTGTCACAGAAGCGGAGAAAGAAAGATTTGGAAATTCCAAGATGATTCGATATGTGGCAGGAATAGACCAGATGATTTATCCGATTGCATACATCAAAAATAAGATACCGATGGCTAAAAAGTCGGCAGTTTGTAGTTATACTTCCGATGGTCGGGAGTTGATTCACACTGAACTTAAGATAAACAGAAGTATTTTGAAAGGTTTAAGAGAACAGCTACCCAAAAGCCACAGCACAGAATACTATGATTGCAGAATATCATTATTTTCTGCACAAAAGGGAAAATGTGCTGTTAGTGGAGATGAGTTTGTAAATGTAGAAGATATAGCCACTTGGCTAAAAACACCGAAAGAATTGGGTGGATATGAACGCTACAAAAATATGACTTTGATTCACAAAAAGTATCAATCATTATTAGATGAACAGCCTCTATCTGAATTAAAAGCCTTAACCAAAGAACTTAAAACCACTAAAAAGATGATGATTAAAATCAATAGTCTGCGAGAGCAGGCAGGTCTGTTAGCAATAGAATAACATGAAAAATTTGGTGACTGATTAAATGTTTGTGAAAACAATCGATGGGACGCCGGATGCGGTGAAAGTCGCATGTCCGGTGTTAGTCGGGGGAAAAGCCGGAGATTATATCAAAGGCTTACCTATCGAAACAAGCTGAGAAGCTCTATTACACTGCACTTATAGGATACATCTTCTATGAAGCTCCAAGAGAAGAAAAGAACTTTGCAACACTTCTCGATATGATAGACGCTTCAGAAGTTAGAGAAGATGATGAAACCTATATGAATCCGATAGACAGACTCTTTGAAGCACTGGAAAAGAAAGAGCCTACACACTTTGCAGTGAAGCAATATAAAAAGTACAAATTGGCTGCCGGAGTAATAGAATTAAGGAGAACACTTAATCACTATTTTAGTGAAATATGTACTTCTTAATTCTTTTTTTATTGAAAAATTAAGAGAAAGGGGGTAAAAATGAGGAATTTTGAAAAGATAACAGCACTCTATGAGAGATTAAGTCGTGATGATGAACTGCAAGGAGAGAGTAACTCTATCATCAATCAGAAAAAAATATTGGAAGAATACGCAAGCAAAAATAATTTGTCAAACATCATTCACTTTACAGATGATGGAATCAGTGGAACGCAGTTTGACAGACCGGGATTTATGGCAATGATGAACGGAGTCAATCAAGGAAATATTGGTTGTATCATTGTAAAAGATATGAGCAGACTTGGCAGAGATTATCTCAAAGTCGGTCAATGTATGGAGATACTAAGACAAAAGGGCGTAAGACTAATCGCTATCAATGACAATGTAGATAGTTTTTACAGAGAAGATGATTTTACCCCTTTTAGAAATATCATGAACGAATGGTATGCAAGAGATACATCAAGAAAAATCCAATCGACTTTCAGGTCAAAAGGCGAAAGTGGGAAACATACTGCAAGTACACCGCCTTATGGCTATATCAAAGATGAAAAAGATAAAAACAAGTGGATAGTAGATGAAAAAGCAGCAGAGATAGTAAGGCGAATATTTAACCTGACCATGCAAGGAAATGGTCCGTATCGAATAGCAAAGATATTGGAGAGTGAAAAAGTAGATATACCAGCCTATCATCAACAGAAATTAGGCTATGGACTATATCAAAGCAAAAACTTTGAACATCCCTATCGTTGGTGCAGCTCAACCATAGCAAGCATTTTAAAGAAACAGGAATACTTGGGACATACAGTCAATTTCAAAACAAGAAAACACTTCAAGGACAAGAAAAGCAAATATGTATCCGAGGATAACTGGCTTATTTTTGAAAATACACACGAGCCAATTATAGATCAAGAAACCTTTGACAATGTGCAAAGGATAAGAGGAAATGTAAAAAGGTATCCTGACGGTTGGGGAGAATATCACCCACTCACAGGACTGATGTATTGTGCAGATTGTGGAAGTAAAATGTATGTTCATAGAACAAGCAATTACAAAAATATACCCTATTACACTTGCAGTGCCTATACTAAAACACCTTGTGGCATGCTTTGTCCATCAGCACACAGAATAAAAGCGGAAGTAGTCTTAAATTTAATACAAGACACACTAAAAGATATTAAAAAATACCTTGATGAAGATAATGAAGCCTTTATCTGTTCCATTCAAAATGAAATGGAAGAAAAAGAAAAAATAGAGATAGAAAAGAAAAAGGTAAGATTAACGGAAAGCCAAAACAGACTTAGGGAACTCGAACGACTTATGTGCAGAATTTACGAAGATATGATCCTTAACAAAATACCAAATAGCAGATATGAGATACTAAACAATCAATATGAAACAGAGCAGATAACTTTAAGCAAAGAGATCAAAGATTTAGAGCAGCAGGTATCAAGATATGAAAAAGAAACAGACAGAGCAAGAAAATTTATATCTCTTATCAGTCGTTATGAAAACTTTGATGAACTTACAACTACAATGATAAATGAGTTTGTAGAAAAGATTATCGTACATGAAAGAGATAGAAAAGGAAGTCAGACATCAAAGCAAAAGATAGAAATTTACTTTAATTTCATAGGTAATTACGAACTACCACAGGCGGAGTTAAGCGAAGAAAAAAAACAAAAACTTGAGGAAGAAGAAAGAAAAATCGAAGAAAGAAAAGACAAGCTACATCAAAATTACCTAAAGCGTAAAGCGAGTGGAAAACAGAAAGAGTATGAAGATAAATATAAGGCAAGAAGAGAACAGAAGAAACAGGAGAAAATAAAGGTTTTGAAAAGAGTGGGGATACCGGTGAGTGAGTATATAAAAACAAATATTTAAATCTATCTTGACAAATATTGAATTTTAATTTATTATTAAATATAGATTCAGTATTGGAATAGAAAGAGGTGTGCTATGGCACAAGTATTAAAAGAAGAAGTTAGAAATAGAATACTCGAAGCAGCAGAAAAAGTATTTTATAAAAAGGATTATAGAGGTGCCAAATTAACAGAAATTGCAAAAGAAGCAGATATTCCTGTGGCACTAATTTATACCTATTTCAAAAATAAGGCAGTTTTGTTTGATGCAGTAGTAAGTTCTGTTTATATAAACTTCGAGTCAGCTTTTAATGAGGAAGAATCTTTGGAAAAAGGTTCTGCTTCTGAAAGGTTTGATGAAGTTGGAGAAAATTATATTCATGAACTTTTAAAAGATCGTAAGAAGTTAATTATTTTAATGGATAAAAGCTCAGGTACAAAGCATACAGAAGCAAAACAAAAACTCATATCGCAAATGCAGGTTCATATTGAAGTAAGTTTAAAAAGACAATCGAAACAGGAATATGATCCAATGCTTGCCCATATTTTAGCCAGTAACTTTACAGAGGGACTTCTTGAAATAGCAAGGCATTATCAAAGTGAAAAGTGGGCAAAAGATATGCTAAAACTTATTGCAAAGTGTTATTACAAGGGAGTGGAATCATTGTAAGTTGATTTGATATTTAAATGCGATAAATTTAAATTTTTGGAGGAGATATTTTGAAGATATATAAAGATAAAGAAGAACTGAAATCTGAGATAAATAAAAGTTTTGAAAAGTATATTTCTGAATTTGATATTATTCCTGAATCTCTCAAAGATAAGAGAGTCCCTGAAGTTGACAGAACACCAGCAGAAAATCTTGCTTATCAACTCGGATGGACAACATTAGTTTTGAAATGGGAAAAAGATGAGAAAAACGGTTTTGAAGTAAAGACACCGTCGGATATGTTTAAATGGAATCAACTTGGAGAATTATATCAGTGGTTTACTGATACTTATGCTCATTTATCGATAGAAGAATTAAAGAAACGATTGAAAGAAAATATTATATCTATCTATACAATGATTGATACACTAAGTGAAGAAGAATTATTTCAACCGCATATGAGAAAATGGGCTGATGAAGCTACTAAAACAGCGACATGGGAAGTTTATAAGTTTATTCATGTTAATACGGTTGCCCCTTTTGGAACGTTTAGAACTAAGATTAGAAAATGGAAAAAGATTGTGCTATAATTTTTGATTTGCTGATACAGTAATTTAAAAAAATATAGTGATCGGATAAAATAGACTTTGCGTAATCAGCAAAGTCTTACTTTAAACCTTAATACTGAATTAAAATTCAATATTATTCAATTTTGAAAGGAGAGTTGTTCATGCCGGAAAAAGAATTAAGGAAAAAAGTGATTGGGAAAAATAGTTTATCCAATTCACTTCTTGCTTTAAAAATAGTATTTGATTTGATACCACAAATCTTACTTGTATATTTGATTAGTTCTTTAATCACAAACAATATTAACGAAGGTAATTTAAAGTATATATTCTTGGGAATCTTTATATCGTTTGTATTAAAAGGAGTGTTTTATTATTTTGCAACAAAGGTTGCCCATGAGAAAGCATACGAAAAATTAACAGAACTTAGGTTAGATATTATCGGTCATCTGAAAAAACTAAGTTTGGGATTCTTTAAAGAACATAATACAGGAGAGCTTACCAACATTGTTCAACATGATGTAGAGCAAGTGGAAGTATACCTTGCCCATGGTCTTCCTGAAATAATGGCAGTTACACTTCTGCCTACCATTATTTTTGTAGCTATGATTTTTGTTGATTGGCGTCTTGCTCTTGGAATGATTGCTGGAGTTCCACTCATGTATTTGGTAAAAGTTCTTTCACAGAAAACAATGGATAAAAACTTTGCTATTTACTTTAACCATGAAAATAAGATGAGAGAAGAGCTAATGGAATATGTAAAAAATATTTCTGTGATTAAGGCTTTTGCTAAAGAAGAGGAGATTAGTGAAAGAACATTAAAAACGGCAAGAGAATATATTTACTGGGTTAAAAAGAGCATGGGAGCAATTACAATTCCAATGGGACTCATTGACATATTTATGGAAATTGGAGTAGTTATTGTCATGATTTTGGGAAGTATATTTCTTTACTATGGAAATATTACAACCCCTAATTTTATACTTGCCATTATTTTATCGTCTGCTTTTACTGCATCTATAAGTAAGACGGCTACATTGCAACATTTTTCTATTGTGTTTAAGGAAGCACTAAAGGCGATTGGAAAAGTTTTAACAGTTCCGCTTCCAAAGAAAAAGACAGAACAAGGTTTAGAATTTGGAAATATAGAATTTAAAGATGTGAATTTTGCATACGGAAAAGATAGCTTTGAGCTTAAAAATATCAATTTGAATTTTAAGAAAAATAGTTTGAACGCCTTTGTAGGAGCAAGTGGTTGTGGGAAAAGTACTGTATCTAATTTGCTTATGGGATTTTGGGATGCAGATGAAGGACAAATACTGATAAATGGAAAAGATATAAAAGAATATAGTCAAGAAAATATCTCAATGCTGATTGGTAGTGTGCAACAAGAAGTTATCCTTTTTGATTTAAGTATTTTTGAAAATATAGCAATTGGAAAACTAAATGCAACAAAAGAAGAAGTCATAGAAGCTGCTAAAAAAGCAAGATGCCATGATTTTATTTCAGCATTGCCAAATGGATATGAAACACGAGTAGGTGAAATGGGAGTTAAGTTATCTGGTGGAGAAAAACAAAGAATCTCCATAGCAAGAATGATACTGAAAAATGCACCGATTTTAATATTAGATGAAGCAATGGCAGCTGTTGATAGTGAAAATGAAAGACTAATCGGCGAAGCAATTGACGATTTAAGCAAGGATAAAACCATTATTACAATTGCTCATCATCTAAACACAATTAGAGATTCAGACCAAATTATAGTTATGGATAAGGGTGTTGTTCTTGATGCAGGAAGCCATGAAGAGTTGATGAAAAGATGTGAGTTCTATAAGGATATGGTTGAAGCACAGAACAAGGTAGATAGATGGAATTTGAAAGAGGTGGTAACAGAAAATGTTTAGAGAAATGTTAAAGCTGCTTACAAAAACCGGCAAGAGAGATTTGATTATATCAAGTGTATTCTTTGCCCTTTATGGACTAAGCTCCATAGCCATGATTGTTATCGTATTTTCTATACTGTTTCAGATATTTGATGGGACGAGTTTAGCAAGTTTATATAAAGGTTTTATTGCAATTGGGTTACTTGTAGTATTCAAAGGCATTTGTAATATGGTTGCAGATATGAAAAAGCATAGTGCAGGTTTTGATATTGTTCAGCAAATCAGAGAACGCATGATTATTAAATTGAAAAAATTCAGTTTGGGATTTTATACCAATGAAAGACTGGGAGAGATCAATACAATTTTACACAAAGATGTTGATAATATGTCTCTTGTTGTAGGACACATGTGGTCGAGAATGTTTGGCGATTTTTTGATAGGTGCAGTCGTATTTATCGGTCTTGCAAGTATTGATTTCAAACTTGCTATTCTAATGGCTGTATCTGTTCCGATTGCACTTGTCTTTCTATATCTGACAATTAAGCAATCTGAAAGAATAGAGAATCAGAATAATTCAGCACTTCTTGATATGGTTAGCTTATTTGTTGAATATGTTAGAGGAATACCTGTACTAAAGAGTTTTTCAAACAATAAAAGCTTGGATAATGAGCTTATGAACAAGACAAAAAAGTTTGGAGAAACAAGCAAAGTAGCTTCAAGATTCAAGGCAAAACAGCTATCTATATTTGGGTTTTTACTGGATATTGGATATTTAGTTCTTTTAATTGCAGGAGCAATACTTGTTATAAAGGGAAGTCTTGATGTACTTAATTTTATTATCTTTGCAGTAATTTCAAAAGAGTTTTATAAGCCGTTCGCTTCTATGGAACAACACTATATGAACTATGTTTCGGCGGTAGATAGTTACGAAAGACTTTCAAGAATTTTATATGCAGATGTAATCCCGGATAAAGTGAATGGAATTGTTCCGATGGATAATGATATAGCTTTTGAAAACATAGATTTTTCCTATGAAAAAGATGAATTTAAAATGGAAAAATTGAGCTTTTCTATTGCTGAAAAAACTATGACAGCCTTAGTTGGAGAATCAGGTAGTGGAAAGACTACTATAACCAACTTGCTTTTAAGATTTTATGATGTGCATAAAGGAAAAATTACCCTCGGAGGAACTGATATAAGGGATATTCCTTATGATGAGCTTTTAGATCGTATTAGTATTGTCATGCAAAATGTTCAGTTGTTTGATAATACCATTGAAGAAAACATCAAGGTAGGTAAAAAAGGAGCAACGAAAGAAGAAATCATTGAAGCTGCAAAGAAAGCGAGGATACATGATTTCATTATGAGTTTACCAAAAGGTTATGAAACTGATATTGGAGAAAATGGTGGGATTTTATCAGGTGGACAGAGACAAAGAATATCTATTGCAAGAGCTTTTCTAAAGGATGCACCTATTTTAATTCTTGATGAAATGACAAGTAATGTTGATCCTGTAAATGAATCTTTGATACAAGATGCTATTACAGAACTTGCAAAGAATAGAACTGTACTTGTAGTGGCTCATCATTTAAAAACCATTCAAAAAGCTGACCAAATTCTCGTATTTCAAAAAGGAAATTTACTTGAAAAAGGAAAGCATTGGGAACTTCTTGAGAAAGATGGTTACTACACAAAATTATGGAAAGCTCAGTACGAGGTATAATCATGATTTTATTAAAAAATGTTTCTTATGAATGGGAAGATGGGCGAACTGCTTTAAAAAATATCAATCTTGAAATTAAAAAAGGTGAATTTGTTTTAATTTCAGGGAAAAGTGGAAGTGGTAAAAGCACTCTTGGAAGTGTAATGAATGGTCTTATACCACATTATTACAAAGGCAAAATGAAAGGAGAAGCCTTTGTGTCCGGAAAAGATATAAGCAAATTATTACTTCATGAAATAGGGCATATTGTAGGGACTGTATTTCAAGATCCAAGAAGTCAGTTTTTTACAACAACTACAGATGAAGAAATAGCTTTTGGGCTTCAAACGATCTGCAAATCAAGATATGAAATCAAACAGAGAGTAGAAGAAGTATATGCAGAACTGGATATTGAGGAACTGAAAGGAAAATCTGTTTTTGAATTATCAAGCGGACAGAAACAAAAGATAGCTATTGCAAGCATCTATGCGATGAATCCGAAAGTTTTAATTTTGGATGAACCTTCAGCAAATTTGGATATGAAAGCAACATTTGACCTGTTTTTAATTTTGGAGAAATTAAAGAAAAAAGGAACAACAGTTGTTCTAATTGAGCATCGTTTGTACTATGTAAAATCTTTATTTGACCGTTTTCTTTTGGTGAAAGATGGAGAGATTGCACAGGACTTGAGTCGGGAAGAAGTTATCCGTCTTGAAGGGGAGTTTTGGGATGAAAATGGGCTAAGAACTCTTGAATTAGAAGAATACAGGATAAGTGAGAAGAAAGATTCATATCAATTAAATGATGAAAGTATCAACGGAAAAGGCTTGAGATTTTGCTATCCGAATGTAGCTAAGGATGGAAAGAAACAAAACAAGTACATCTTAAATCATCTTGATTTCAATATGGAGTGTGGAAAAGCCATTGGTCTTATAGGCTTAAATGGTACCGGGAAAACCACCTTTGCAAGAGTGATTTCAGGACTTGAGAAGATAAAAGAGGGAACAATATGGGCTGGAAAAGATAAGTCGCTTAATCATAAAGATTTAATGGATATGTCATATTTTGTCTTTCAAGATTCAGACTATCAGTTGTTTTCGGAAAGTGTACTTGATGAAATGCTACTTGGTATTTCAAGTAAAGATAAAAAAGAAAATACTCAAAAGGCAAAGTCTATTTTGAGTGTACTTGGCTTAGACAAATACATTGATAAGCATCCGTTTGCTTTATCAAGAGGAGAAAAACAAAGACTGACAATAGCTTGTGGAATGATGAAACAGGCAAAAGTTTTTATCTATGATGAACCAACATCAGGTTGTGATAAAGACTCAATGCTTTCGGTGGCAAAATTGATTGAAGAACAATTAAAAAATGGGACAACAGTCTTGGTAATAAGTCATGATTTTGAGTTTTTAGCAAACACAGTAAGCGATCTGTGGGTAATGGGAGATGGAAAAATAGAAACTGTTTTAGATATGAGTGAAAGTAACAAATTTCTCATATTAGACAAGATGAGAGGAGGTAGAGAACTTGATAGATAGAAAAACAGTCGATCCGAGAATAAAACTTATTCTACTTCCAATTGCCTCCTTTACCAGCTTTTTTATAAGCGATACAATCCTACTTTTCGGACTGATTGTCTTTGCCTTTTTTCTGTATGTATACAGTAGTATGTGGAAAAGAGCATTACGCTTTATTTTGTTTTTTGTGCTTTTATACTGCATAGAGTTAGGGCTTGGAAAGTTTCGTGAAGCAAGTATCGTATTTGCAATATATATGTTTATTTACTTTGCATCAAGGATGACCTTAATTGCTATGTTTGGTGGATATATAACAAAGACTACAAGTGTAAGTGAAATGCTTGAAGCATTAAATAGAATGAAAGTACCAAGAAGCATTGGTATACCTTTTAGTGTTTTGCTTAGGTTTGTACCAACTATAAGAATAGAACTCAAGGCATTAAAAGAGAATATGAAGATTCGAGGAATCGTAACAAGTAGATTTTTCCCGTTGCTACATCCATTTAAATATATTGAATATACGCTTGTTCCACTTTTAATGAGGATGATTAAGATTTCAGATGAACTGTCAGCTTCAGCACTCATTAGAGGACTTGATAGTGATGAGAACAGGGTTACATTGACAAAATTGAGGTTTAGATGGGCGGATTTGTTGATTGGACTATTAGGAGCTTTGATGATTGCTCTTGTGATAGTAATACAGAAAATTTATTAGGAGGACTTTTATGAAAAACAAATTAAATGGTCGTGATTTTATTACAATCGGAATCTTTAATGCAATTGGAATTGTCATATACATGGTGGTTGCATTTGCTATGGCAACAACAGTGATTGGAGGATTTATTGCTTCAGGAGTTAGCTTTATGGTAGCTGCTACCGTTTATATACTTATGGCTTTGAAAGTTAAAAAGAAGGGCGTATTTACAATATCAGGAACGCTTCTTGGTTTAATTGCATTGTCAGGAGGACATTTGCCTCATGCAGTCTTTGCTGTAATCGGTGGAATTATATGTGATTTGATTATAGGAAATTATGAGAGCAAGGGACGAATGATTATTGGATATGGGATATTTGCATTAGCAGATTTTTTAGGAACAGTAATTCCTGTGATTTTATTCGGGACAGCTTCTTTTGTGGAAAGAGCATCAAAATGGAAAATGAGCGAAGCACAAATAAATGAAGCATTATCTTATTTCAAAGTTTCGTGGGCAGTAGGATTTGGCTTGATAACTTTTGTTCTTGCTTGCATAGGAGCATTCGTTGCAACAAAGATACTCAAAAAGCATTTTGAAAAAGCAGGAGTGATTTAATAATAAATTTACTTAGGAGGGAAAATAATGGAGGGATAATTATGTCAAAACTTATAGTTTCGGTTTTCACAGAACGATATAATTATCCTTTTTTATTCTTGGAATTGCTTACACATAGCAATAATACTTTACCAGAAACAACAAAATAGAAAATTATATAAAACATTAGTTTTTAAGCCGAGAGGACTTTTTACGTCAAAGTGTAGAAGTCCTCCTTTTTTATTCTCAAAACCAAAACAGAGAACTTAAAAAGGAGGATGACTAAGTGGCAAAGAAAGAATATTACCTTTATGTAAAAGGCAAAGCCGTACCTGTAAGTGAAGAAGTCTACAAAGCCTATTGGAAGATAACAGAGCATGAAAAGTATCTCCAAAGAAAAGATTGGAAGCATAATGTAATACCATTTTCGGCACTGGATCATGATGGACACTTTGTAGATAACATCATAGATGAAAAGATAGACTTAGAAAAAATTGTAGAAGTAAAAATGCGAATTGAAGAACTTCATAGAGCATTAAATACTCTTTCAAAAGAAGAACGAGAGTTGATGGAAGCCATCTTCTACAAAGAAGAAAGTCTAAGGTCAATCAGCAGAAGAGAGAAAGTTACACATCAAGCAATCAGTGGGAGGAGGGATAGGATTTTAGAAAAACTGAGAAAGATTTTAGAAGATAAAATCTAAAAACTTGGAAAGGTTAAGTGTCAAAAAAAGGTGCTTAACCTTTCTTTATGGAAACAAGCAGATACCAAAACGGAGGAATGAAAAATGAAGAAAGAAAACACATTACAGGAAGTACAGGAACAAATTTCTGAACTTCAGCAAGAAAGAGAAAAGTGCGATGTGAAGCTGAAACAATTACAAAATCAAGGCAAGAAATTAGAAAAACTTGCAAACGAAAAGGAACGAAAAAGAAGAAATCATAGGCTCATACAAAGAGGCTTGATAGTAGAAAGAGTCATTAAAAATCCTATCATGTTTACTAACGATGAGATAGAAGAATTACTTAAAGTTGCTACTCACACAAAAGAATACAGACAAGCCTATGAAGAAATGATAAATGGGAAAGATATGGAAGATGAAACAGAGATAGAGTAGATAAAATAAAAAACCATAGTTTTTTCAGAAGCTCCCTGCAAGGGCAAAAAGCTTCGCAGAACGCAAAGCACCCTTTAGGGTGTATAATTGCGCCCTTAGAAAAACTAAGGGATTTTAGCAAGTCTTTAAAAATCCAAAACTTAATAAAAACATACGGATAAAGTAGATAGGAAAAGATACAAAAAATAACCTGTCTGCTTTTTCCTTTACCTGAAAACAAACAAAAAAATGAAAGGAGCTTAAAAGTGGCAGAAACATTTCACTTTAATATTTCCATGATAAGCAGAGGAAAAAGTAAATCGGCAGTTGCAAGTGCAGCATATATCTCTTGTGAGAAAATCAAAAATGAATGGGACGGAGAAGTTCACGATTACCATAATAAAAAGGGACTTTTACATTCAGAAATCTTCTTGCCGGAGAATGTTCCCATAGCATTAAAAGATAGAACTACATTATGGAACAGCGTTGAACTAAATGAGAAAGCAAGCAATGCACAGCTTGCAAGAAATTTTATCATTGCTCTACCAAAAGAATTATCCTTTGAAGAAAACAAGAAACTCATTACCGACTTCATACAAGAACATTTTGTATCAAAAGGAATGATAGCAGACCTTGCAATTCATGATGAAAGTGATGAAGAAAATAACAATATCCATGCACATATTATGACTACTCTTAGACCGATTAATAAAAAAGGAGAGTGGCTGGCAAAAAGCAAAAAAGAATATGTTCTTGATGAAAAGAGAGAAAAGATAAAACTAAAAAGTGGTAATTACAAAACAAGAAAAGTAGAGCTGACAGACTGGAATGATAGAGGTAATGCAGAAAAATGGCGAGAAAGTTTTGCCCAAATTTGTAATCAGTATTTAGAAAAAAATCATCAGGAAAAGAGAGTGGATCATCGTTCCTACAAAAGACAAGGGATAGAAGAAATCCCAACCATTCATTTAGGAGCAAGTGCCAGTGCCTTAGAGAAAAAAGGAATCGAAACCGACAAAGGAAACATCAACCGAGAAATCAAAAAGCATAATTCCTTAGTAAAAGCTATCAAGAACAAGATAAAAGAAATCACCTCTTGGATAGACTCTTTACTTGGAAATCTACAAGCTAAATACGATGAGTATAAACAGACCAAAAAAGATGAACTGGAGAACAAAGCGGAACTCTTTAACCTCTATGAGTATATTTCTATCTACAACGAGATACAGGGAGAAAAAACAAAAAAATTATCCTACTACGGACAGATAAAAAAGGGGAATGCAGACCTAAAGAGATTTGTAAAAGCAATCTACTATTTGAAAGATAATAAACTTCAAACCATAGCAGAC
The DNA here is from genome assembly GCF_005844455.1 of Streptococcus mitis. Taxonomy (GTDB): domain Bacteria; phylum Bacillota; class Bacilli; order Lactobacillales; family Streptococcaceae; genus Streptococcus; species Streptococcus mitis_BF. The sequence goes on from NZ_SPGF01000001.1 coordinate 38,393, forward strand.
CTGCAAGGAAAAGTCTTTGAACTGGCAAAGCAAAATAAAAAGATAAGTGGTGATATTCAATATAAAACACAAAGAATAAAAGACCTGAACCAATGTATAAGCTGCATAGACTCTATCAAAGAAAACAAAGAAGTTTATCAGGAATACAAAAGCAAAACCATATTCAAAGACAGCTTTTACAATTCTCATAAAAAAGAAATAGATAAGTACCAAAGAGCAAGAAAGACCATAGAAAAGTTTACCGGGACATCAGCCATAAAATTAAATGATTGGCAAAAAGAAATATCAAGCCTTGAAAAAGAGATACAAGAGCTAACCAAAGATAAAGCTAAAGTTCAAGACGAATTTAAGCAGATAGACCATATCAAATATGCAGTAAAGATTGTTAATGAAGAGTATGGAATAGACCTAAGCATAGAAATAGACAAGGCTATTAAGAGAGGAGATAAACCAAGTTTAATTGCACAACTGAAAAAATTTCAAGAGCAAGAGGAAAGAAAGGAGAAGTACAAACAAAAGGCAAAAGAAAAGGCTAAAGAAAATTATAAAAATAAAGGGGAGGAAAGATAAAAATGGCAGACAACAGAAGATACTATTGGTTAAAATTGAAAGAAGATTTTTTTACAGATAAGAGAATCAAAAGGCTAAGAAAAATATCAGGAGGAGATACCTATACAATCATTTACCTCAAATTGCTTTTGCTTAGCTTAAAAGACAGTGGGAAGCTGTATTATGATGGAGTAGAAACAGACTTTATCAAAGAGCTTGCCTTAACGATTGATGAAACGGAAGATGATGTAATGGTTACAGTAAATTATATTGTAGCACAAGGCTTGATGGAGATAATCACAGAAAATGACGAGTATTTTTTAACAGAAATCCCAAGTCTTATAGGTTCAGAAACAGCTTCTACAAGGCGTTCAAGAAAATCGAGAGGACAAAAAGCGTTGCAATGCAACACTGGTGCAACATCTTGTAACCTTTTGCAACAAAACTGCAACGGAGATATAGAGATAGATAAAGAGATAGATATAGAGTTAGAAAAAGAGGGGGAGATAGAAAAAATATCCCCCAACCTTTATGGAGAATATAAAAATGTTTCCTTAACCGATGAAGAATATGGGAAGTTAAAGGATAAAATGCAAGGTCATAGGGAAGAAATGATAGAGAAGCTGTCAACCTATATGCAAAGCACAGGAAGAAACTATAAAGACCATTATGCGACCTTAGTTCATTGGTATGAGCAAGATAAAGGGAAATTAAAAGAAAGCCATAAATCAAAAGTATATACCTTTGAAGATTATGACAAGGGGGAACACTTGTAGACCTCGTATAAGACGGTGGAAAGGTGTTTTTAGAGCGTTAATAATAAAATAGGTATCAGACTATAGCTAAGTGTAAAATAGGGCTTAAAATTGCAGTATGGAAAAAATATCGTATTTATGATAAAATGATAATGATATGGTAATAAACTCAGTTATAAGGAGAGGATATATAAATGCGAATTCAATTTACTGTAACCGATGAAGAACTTGAAATTTTAACTAAAAAAGCAATAGAGGGAGGTTTCCCAAGCGTTACTGAATATTGTAAGTGTAGCAGTTTACAAGAAAATACAAGCTATGCTGACCTATATACTACCTTATTAAACAAAATTAGCTCTTTACCGAAGGGCAAAGAATTTGTTTTGAGAGAGTTAATCGCAACACCGCCAGCATTGATTGGCAGATGGTTTTATGAAAATGTAAATAAGAGACTTGTAAAAAATGTGGAACACATCGGAAAAGCTGAAGGCGGAGTAGAAAAATATAAAAGAATTTAGATAATGTTGGAGGTGCATTTCATGGCAGAAGAAAATAAAGAGATAGTTATTGTAGATGATAAAACTATACAAGAAAAAATATATCTTATTCGTGGGCAAAAAGTAATGCTTGATGCAGATTTAGCTGAAATATATGGTTATGAAACAAAAAACTTTAATAGACAGGTAAAAAACAATATTGAGAAGTTTGAAGGCGAAGATTTTATGTTTCAACTGACCGAGAATGAATTTGAAAACTTGAGGTGCAAAAATTTCACCTCAAGTTGGGGCGGTTCAAGATACTTACCAAATGCCTTTACAGAACAAGGTATTTATATGCTTATGACGGTATTAAGGGGTGAACTTGCTGTTAAGCAAAGCAGAGCCTTAGTTAGAACATTTAAGCAAATGAAAGACTTTATAATCGAAAATCAAGATTTTATTAGCTCAAAAGAATTGGTACAAATAGCAGTACAGACAAATCAAAACACAAAGGATATAGCTGAAATAAAGTCGCAAATGGCTACAAAAGAAGATTTGAAAAAGGTTATGGATAATTTTATAGATCCGGACACATACAAGCATTTCCTTTTAATGAACGGAGATAAGATTGAAGCTGATGTTGCCTATACCAAAATATATAAGTCTGCAAAGAAAAGTATTTATGTGATAGACAACTATATAGGCTTGAAAACCTTAGAATTATTAAGGGCTGCAAAAGACAATGTTGAAATTATAGTCTTTAGCGACAATGTGAAAAACAAGGATATGCTGACAAAAAATATCCTAAACGATTTTAGAAAAGATTACCCTAATATCAATCTGAAGATGAAAATTGCAGGTAAAAAGTATCACGATAGATATATTGCCATTGACTATGGAACAGACAGTGAAGCCTTTTATCTTTGCGGAGCTTCATCAAAAGATGCAGGAAATAAAATATCAAGTATTACAAAGATAGAGGAATCTTCCAAGGATATGTATCATACGATGTTTGGCGGAATGCTGAACAATAAGGATTTGAAAATTTAATATGTAAATGGTAAAGCGTTATTAAATGAATAGCTATAAGACTTGTGAAAGGCGGTAGAAATAAAACTCTATCGTCTTTTTTTGATTGCAACTAACAGGAGGGAAAATAATATGCACGAAAATAAAAATGAACATAATACAGGAACAAAGACTATAAAAAAGATTGGAAAAGTAACTTATGAGGTTATTGTCCATTTTAATGAAAATGCGACTGAAACTATGCAAGATAAATTGAAAAGGATAATGCTTAGAGAAATGGAGCGAGAAAAAGATAAAAAACCTCATAAAAATGATTAGAAAGTCCTTGACAAGTTGTTACAGGAAAAACAGCAAAGTCTATTCTTATTTCATGTGGTGCAAGACTTGCACCTTTTGATATTCAAGAGCTTAGGGACTTGATGAAAGAAGATGAACTTGAACTTGATACACTTGGAGATAGAAAGACAGCATTGTTTGTTATTATCTCTGATACAGATGATACTTTTAACTTTGTGGTGTCTATTATGTACTCACAGCTATTTAACCTGCTTTGTGATAAGGCGGATGATGAGTATGGGGGAAGATTACCTGTTCATGTAAGATGCTTGCTTGACGAGTTTGCCAATATCGGCTTAATTCCAAAGTTTGAGAAGCTAATAGCGACAATCCGTTCAAGAGAGATTTCAGCAAGTATTATCTTACAGGCACAATCTCAGCTAAAGGCAATTTACAAGGATAATGCAGATACCATTGTAGGTAACTGTGATAGTACCCTGTTTCTTGGTGGAAAGGAAAAGACCACACTTAAAGAACTATCTGAAACACTGGGTAAGGAAACCATAGATCTATATAACACTTCTGAAACCAGATCCAATGCCAATAGCTATGGACTGAATTACCAAAAGACAGGTAAGGAACTGATGAGCCAAGACGAGATAACAGTTATGGATGGCAGTAAATGTATTTTTCAGCTTCGAGGTGTAAGACCATTTTTATCAGATAAATTCGATATTACAAAGCACAAGAATTACAAACTTTTGGAGGACTATGATAAAAAGAATGTGTTTGATATTGAAAGCTATATGAAGCGAAAAGGGAAAGTTAAGCTTAATAGAAATACAGTAATTACAAGATTGTAATATTTTCTGTTATAGCTTTATGTGGCATGGGTATATTTGGTATAATAAAACAAATTTGAATTTATCGGGGTATGAGTTATGAAATTTCATGAGTTTGGAGATAAAAATTTTCCGCATATATTATTGATACATGGTGGGGTAATTCTTGGTGGAATTATCTTAGGCAAGCTTGTATGCTATCAGACGAGTACCATGTGATTTTACCAACTCTTGATGGACATGGAGAAGAATACCAAAAAGATTATATCTCAACTGAATATTCAGCACAGATAATAATGGATTATATAAAAGATAATTGTGGTGGGAAGTTGTTTGCATTAGGTGGTGTTTCTCTAGGAGGACAAATTGCGATGGAGTTATTATCATTAGATGATCATATAGCTCAGAAAGCAATAATAGATGGCAGTATTTGTATACCTCAGCCTAGATTGGCAAAAATTTGCATAATAATTGTAAAACTCTTTGGAAAACTTATGTTTAGCAAATCGGTAAGTAAAATGCAGCTTAATCTAATGAAAAAAATATACCCTAAAATGGCATATCCAAAAGAAATAGAAAACTATTATATGGAAGATATGCCAAGACTTCCTATGAAGACACTAGTGACAATGTATAGAACATATATGGCGAAATATAGATTGAAAGATTCTATTGCAAAGAGCAAAGCACAGGTTTTATATATTTACGGTGAAAAAGAAATGGACTGTGTCAAGCAATCAGCAAAATTGTTTCAAAAAATGCATCCGGATTGTACTCTTTATGAAGCTAAAGGTTACAATCATGGATATTTATCAGCTTATTTACCTTTAGAGTGGATGGAACTGGTTAGTCCATTTTTGAAAAATGGTGAACTGAAATCAGGTAAAGATATTTAAAAAATGCCAATTTGTCGAACTGAATATAAGATATTAAAGACGATAGAAAAGCAACATCTATCGTCTTTTTTCATGCCTATTTTCAATTTATATTGCGATCAATAAATAGGAAAAACTCGCAGATGAGCTAACTAGTATTTCAAATGCCTCTCACTAATATATACACGACAAAATGCTAGTTCCACTAAATATGTTACAGAAAGTAAAGGAGAAAAGATGATAAGGATAAGAAGCCCTACCTAATAGATAACTAAATATACAAATACTTGGCGATTGAAATTAACTTTTCAGTCGCTTTTTTAATTGGAGGAAAAAATGGATAAAGAAATGATTAATATCAATGCCAACCTGTTAAAAGAACCTACTTTTGGAACTTTTACAAGAGGTGATGAAGAGGTTCAAGTTGTAAATTTTGCTCTTTCGAAAGGATATGGAAAAGGTAGAGAGTATATCAACTGTGCAGCCTATGGCAATAAATCTGACGTGGCTAAGGAATTTTCAGAAGGTGATTTCATTCATGTGTATGGTTACTTCAACAAACGAACTAAAAATGGAAAGACATATAAGAATTTTGTAGTTATGTCTATGAACAAAATTGAAAAGAAAGAAGAAAACGAGGAGGAATAAATAATGGATTTTTTCGTACAAGCAGTTAATGTATTAAAGATTTTGGTAATGGCAGTAGGTGCTGGTCTTGGAGCATGGGGTGTTATTAACCTTATGGAGGGATATGGTAATGATAACCCTGGAGCAAATGCTCATGTACGGTAAAGAAGCAAGCAACCGAAAACAATAGATAGACCGCCAGCACTACACTATTCCGAACCAAAGACCAAAAGATAAGCATTTTGAGAAAATCTAAACTTTTGGATTTTCCTACAATGCCGACTACGGCGGAATCCCTCCCACTCCTTATATATTTCTTTCTGTATACATTGAATTTGTATTTAGTAAAATGCAGACAACACCACGGATCGGCTTTTGGCTGGACAATTCCAACCAAACACCGCAGCAGACAGTAGAAACCATTCTGAACGTTAGGAAGCCGGTATGATTGTTACATATAAGGGGAAGAAAAATTTCTTTTAGATACTTGTTTTCCTAAAACTGATGTGATATAATGTGATATAATAATTCAATTCCAGAAAAGGAGTAAAAAATATGCGGCAAGGTATTCTTAAATAAAACTATAATCAAATAGTGGGAACAAAGGATTATGATAGTCCCTTTTGTAGGGGCTTAGTTTTTTGTACCCAATTTAAGAATACTTTTGCCTTATCAATTTTGACATATCCCCAAAAACAGCACTCACAAACAGGTGTATGCTGTATATGTGTATGTCCGCAAATTATCATCCCCAGTGGTAAAAGTATTTTACTGCTGGGGATTTTTATGCCCTTCGGGGCAGTAAAGGGAGGACAATCACATGAAAATAATCAATATTGGAATTCTTGCCCATGTAGACGCTGGAAAGACGACCTTGACGGAGAGCCTGCTATATGCCAGCGGAGCCATTTCAGAACCGGGGAGCGTCGAAAAAGGGACAACGAGGACGGACACCATGTTTTTGGAGCGGCAGCGTGGGATTACCATTCAAGCGGCAGTCACTTCCTTCCAGTGGCACAGATGTAAAGTCAACATTGTGGATACGCCCGGCCACATGGATTTTTTGGCGGAGGTGTACCGCTCTTTGGCTGTTTTAGATGGGGCCATCTTGGTGATCTCCGCTAAAGATGGCGTGCAGGCCCAGACCCGTATTCTGTTCCATGCCCTGCGGAAAATGAACATTCCCACCGTTATCTTTATCAACAAGATCGACCAGGCTGGCGTTGATTTGCAGAGCGTGGTTCAGTCTGTTCGGGATAAGCTCTCCGCCGATATTATCATCAAGCAGACGGTGTCGCTGTCCCCGGAAATAGTCCTGGAGGAAAATACCGACATAGAAGCATGGGATGCGGTCATCGAAAATAACGATAAATTATTGGAAAAGTATATCGCAGGAGAACCAATCAGCCGGGAAAAACTTGTGCGGGAGGAACAGCGGCGGGTTCAAGACGCCTCCCTGTTCCCGGTCTATTATGGCAGCGCCAAAAAGGGCCTTGGCATTCAACCGTTGATGGATGCGGTGACAGGGCTGTTCCAACCGATTGGGGAACAGGGGAGCGCCGCCCTATGCGGCAGCGTTTTCAAGGTGGAGTATACAGATTGCGGCCAGCGGCGTGTCTATCTACGGCTATACAGCGGAACGCTGCGCCTGCGGGATACGGTGGCCCTGGCCGGGAGAGAAAAGCTGAAAATCACAGAGATGCGTATTCCATCCAAAGGGGAAATTGTTCGGACAGACACCGCTTATCCGGGTGAAATTGTTATCCTTCCCAGCGACAGCGTGAGGTTAAACGATGTATTAGGGGACCCAACCCGGCTCCCTCGTAAAAGGTGGCGTGAGGACCCCCTCCCCATGCTGCGGACGTCGATTGCGCCGAAAACGGCAGCGCAAAGAGAACGGCTGCTGGACGCTCTTACGCAACTTGCGGATACTGACCCGCTTTTGCGCTGCGAGGTGGATTCCATCACCCATGAGATCATTCTTTCTTTTTTGGGCCGGGTGCAGTTGGAGGTTGTTTCCGCTTTGCTGTCGGAAAAATACAAGCTTGAAACAGTGGTAAAGGAACCCACCGTCATTTATATGGAGCGGCCGCTCAAAGCAGCCAGCCACACCATCCATATCGAGGTGCCGCCCAACCCGTTTTGGGCATCCATCGGACTGTCTGTTACACCACTCCCGCTTGGCTCCGGTGTACAATACGAGAGCCGGGTTTCGCTGGGATACTTGAACCAGAGTTTTCAAAACGCTGTCAGGGATGGTATCCGTTACGGGCTGGAGCAGGGCTTGTTCGGCTGGAACGTAACGGACTGTAAGATTTGCTTTGAATACGGGCTTTATTACAGTCCGGTCAGCACGCCGGCGGACTTCCGCTCATTGGCCCCGATTGTATTGGAACAGGCATTGAAGGAATCAGGGACGCAACTGCTGGAACCTTATCTCTCCTTCACCCTCTATGCGCCCCGGGAATATCTTTCCAGGGCTTATCATGATGCACCGAAATACTGTGCCACCATCGAAACGGTCCAGGTAAAAAAGGATGAAGTTGTCTTTACTGGCGAGATTCCCGCCCGCTGTATACAGGCATACCGTACTGATCTGGCCTTTTACACCAACGGGCAGAGCGTATGCCTTACAGAACTGAAAGGGTATCAGGCCGCTGTCGGCAAGCCAGTCATCCAGCCCCGCCGTCCAAACAGCCGCCTGGACAAGGTGCGCTATATGTTTCAGAAGATAATGTAACGTCTTGCGCAATGCAAGCGTTCATTGCTGGCTATTGCGAAATATCATTGATAAAATCAGTATCAGAGAGGAGAAACTATTTTGAACCAGGAACAGACGAATATTACAACAGGAAAGCAAATACGTCATCTGCGAACACAATTGGGAATGACACAGGAAGAACTAGCCGGGGAATTGAATGTTACCCGGCAGGCACTATCGAATTGGGAGAGAGATGTTAATGAACCCGATTTAAATATGTTGAAAAAAATTTGCTTTCTTTTTGGAGTCAACATGGACGATTTTGCGAAGGAGGTAATAACAAAGATGGAAACATATGAAAAAAAGGAGAAACGACAATTTAATAAGTACGATATGGCAATTGGACTTTTTTATGGTGTTGGTATATTTCTTGGCATTGGTATTTTCTTTGTTGGCGGTTTTATGACAATGTCAGGTGCAGGGTGGGGAGCATCACTATTTGGCGGTGGCTGTTTTTCTCTTGTATTTGGCTTGATATGCCATGCAGTTATTACATTGAGAAGAAATGACAAATGATGACATATCCTGCTTTCTATACTTTTCGGTAATACCGAGTAAAAAAAGCCGCTGCTTTTGGCTTTCCAATAGCGGCGGCTTAATGCAAGCGGCGGCAAAGGGAAATATCCTTTGAATACCTTACAGAAGAAAAGTTTTGCAGCATTACAAAAATAAAAGCCTATACCATTTTGGAAAGAAAAGATACATAATAGTCAAGACGACAACAATCAGAAGTTATGGAGGGTAACAATGGAATATAGTAAGGAAGATTTAATGGAAGCAAAAAAGCAAATTTTGGGAGTGGGAGAGAACATGGGAACAGAGGAAAGTAAAAAAATCTGGGAGGAGAACGCACAATTTTGGGATAATGCAATGGGTGACGAATCTAATGAATTTCACAGAGAGGTAGTGCGCCCCAAAGTAACGGAACTTCTATCTCCTAATCCTGCGGATTACATTTTGGATATTGCGTGTGGCAATGGAAATTATTCTTCGTATCTTGCACAAAGAGGTGCTTCGGTTGTCGCTTTTGATTACAGCAAAAAAATGATAGAATTGGCTAAAAGACGGCAATCACAATATGCAAAACAAATTGAATTTTGTGTGGCGGATGCGACCGATAGAAAAAGTATATTAGAATTAAAAAGAAATCGAGCCTTTACGAAAGCAGTTTCTAATATGGCAATTATGGATATTACGGACATTGAACCACTTCTTATGGCTGTTTATGAACTGTTGCAGGAAAGCGGAATTTTTGTCTTTGCAACGCAACACCCTTGTTTTGTCACGTTGACTGAAAAATATATGACACCGCACAGTTACTATGATATAGCGATTGAAGGGCAACCGAAAGAGCAGATTTATTATCATCGTTCCATACAAGATATTTTTAACCTTTGTTTTAGAGCTGGATTTGTCATTGATGGATTTTATGAAGAATGTTTCAAAACCAACAAAGAAATTCCTATGGTAATGATAGTAAGGCTTAAGAAGGTAAAACGTGATAGCTTAAAATAAATTCAAGTTTGTCGGGTAAATAGCAAACCCAGCCGAGCCAGTCAACGATAAAATGAACGCCGCTTCGCGCCGTCGTTGACAGCCCCGCCCGTCTTTGCTGGTAGGCAATCAAGGGGCGACAGCAAGGAGTACTGCCGCCCCGCACTATTATTCAGAGAGGGGGAATTTCCATGACCGAAGATGAAGCCTACAAGGTGCATATCCAGTACACATTCAATGCCTTTTGCAAGGTAGTCATTCGTCACGCAGCCATAGATAAAATCTTGAAGCTGCGCCGGAGGTGGGAACGGGAAGTTTCCCTTGATTATCTGATGAGTGAAAAGTTTGTCCAGCTTGCCGAGCCGGAGTAGCTTGAAGAATATCTTTTTACCGCCTGCGGCCAGACCGCCGTTCTGTATCATGCGGAGCTTGCCGCCGCCCTTGCCCTTTTGCCGGAGCAGACGCAGGAAGAAATTTTTCGTTACTATTTCCTGCGCCAGCCGCAGCGAGTGATCGGCGTACATATTGGCCGGACACGCAGCACAGCGGGGCGGCATATCCGGCTTGCCTTGCAGCGGTTAAGGCGGCTCATGGAGGGAAATGACTATGAGTAAACTTCTCCCCTATGAAACAATCGTCAAAGCCCATGAGGGCGACCCGGACGCAATCGACACCATTCTTTCCCACTATGCCGGATATATCCGCTACTGTTCCAAAGTACACGGGAAAGTCAACGCCGAAGTTGAGGAACATATAAAGCAACAGCTCATTGCCGCCCTGTTCAAATTTCGCTTTGACCGATAAACAAAGAACAAACACTGGCTGTCATTAGCGGTTTCACTCCAGCCAGTTTACAATTCATCTATTCCTAAAGGAAGCAGGTCATAGTATAATAGAACCAACGACAAATATACTTTTAGGGGAGATATAGCAATATGAAAAGTAATAAATACTTAACTATTGGCTTATTAACAGGATTTATTGTCGGTGGTTGCATAGGTGTGTTGGCATGGGCGTTTTTGCAAAATCTTTTTGCTATTTCTATTTGTGCAGGTATCGGAATGTTGATTGGAATTGTTATAGGTACATTGATTGATTATGAAAAAAATAATCATCAAGAGAAATAGAAAAAATGCACAATGCCTTAAAGGGAAAACAGGAATTTATTGTGCTATCCATCATCGGGCCAACCTGACCTGAACTTTCAAAACTGAATATCCACCGCCCATCGGCGGCCAGCGAAAGCAGTAAGTCTGAAAAAGATTTGCTGCTTTTTTCTTTATCCGTTTGGCAAAATCGCAAAGTCATCCGTAGTAGGTAGGTGAAGCCGGAAACAAAAAATTTTCTGCGGCGGTAGCCAAATCTGCATTTTCTGTATTTCTAAGGCAAAGGAAAATTTGAGAAAATTCCCGGCAAGCGGGTAGCTGGCGGCCTTTGAAATGTATCTTTAGCGGAAAGAAAGAACTGCGGGTAAAAATCGCCCCACGCCGTAAGATTTTTGCAGAAATCCGGCCAAAACAGGCGGCAGCTATACGAGTAGTAAGTGCAAGGGGAAATCTACGGCTTACTTAGAGCAAGATTCTACCGCAGTACCAAAATTCGCTTATCGCTCATTTTGCCCCTACGGGAATCTTGTTGGGGAGTGCCTTCCCCAAACCCTGCTATGCGGCTTGTGCCGCTTGAAAATCCCACCAAAAAATACTTAAAAAATCGCCCACAAAACGGCGGTAAGTGAAAGGAGTTGATACCCATAGGAAAGCGATACAATACGCCCCACCGAAGCCATGTAGTCAAGACACGCATTACCGAAGAAGAATATGCCGACTTCACGGAACGGCTAAAGAATTATGACATGAGCCAAGCCGAGTTTATCCGACAAGCCATTACAAGGGCGACCATTCGCCCCGTTGTTACCGTTTCCCCGGTCAATGATGAACTGCTGTCCGCTATTGGAAAGTTGATAGCCGAATACGGAAAAATCGGCGGCAACCTTAATCAGATCGCCCGTGCCCTCAACGAATACGGAACGCCCTACAATACGCTGTCCGTTGAAGTGCGAGCCGCCATTTCCGACCTTGCCGCCTTGAAGTTTGAAGTCTTGCGAAAGGTAGGTGACGCTGTTGGCAACATTCAAGCATATCAGCTCTAAAAATGCGGACTACGGTGCAGCCGAGCAGTATCTAACCTTTGAGCATGACGAGTTTACCATGAAGCCCACCCTTGACGAAGCCGGGCGGCTCATACTCCGGGAGGATTACCGAATAGCCACGCTGAACTGCGGCGAGGAAGATTTTGCCGTTGCCTGTATGCGGGCAAATCTCCGATACGGCAAGAACCAAAAACGGGAAGATGTGAAAAGCCACCACTATATCATTTCCTTTGACCCACGGGACGCAGCGGACAACGGCTTGACCGTAGACCGGGCGCAAGCATTGGGCGAGGAATTTTGTGCCGAGCATTTCCCAGGACACCAAGCCATTGTCTGTACCCACCCGGACGGACACAACCACAGCGGCAATATCCATGTTCACATTGTTATCAATTCTCTGCGTATTGAGGAAGTACCCTTACTGCCCTACATGGACAGACCGGCAGATACCCGTGCCGGGTGCAAGCACCGCTGTACGGACGCTGCTATGGAATACTTCAAAGCCGAGGTCATGGAGATGTGCCACCGGGAAAATCTCTATCAGATTGACCTATTGCATGGCAGCAAAAACCGCATTACCGAGCGTGAGTATTGGGCGCATAAAAAAGGACAAGCCAAACTTGACAAGGAAAATGCCGCCCTTGCAGCCGAGGGGAAGCCTGTAAAGCAGACCAAGTTTGAAACCGACAAGGCGAAGTTGCGACAGACCATACGGAATGCCATGAGCGAAGCGACCACCTTTGACGAGTTTTCCGCTTTACTTCTGCAACAGGGCGTGACCGTCAAAGAGAGCCGAGGGCGATTGTCCTACCTTACCCCGGACAGAACGAAACCCATTACCGCCCGAAAACTGGGAGATGATTTTGACCGTGCTGCTGTTCTTACTCTTTTGGAGCAGAACGCCCACAGAGCCGCCGAAAAGACCGTACCCATACCCGAATACCATACCGCTGAAACAAACCGCACAGAGCGAGGAAAAACGCAGAAAATCGCCCCGACAGGCAACATTCAGAGAATGGTTGACCGTGCGGCGAAGCGAGCCGAGGGAAAAGGTATCGGCTATGACCGTTGGGCGGCTGTCCACAATCTCAAACAGATGGCGGCTACTGTTGCCGCTATGGAGCAATACGGCTTTACCCCGGATGAACTGGACGCAGCCCTTGTGTCTGCCAATGCGGATTTACACAGCAGCACCGCCAAGCTGAAGCCCATTGAAACGGCTATCCGTGAGAAAAAGGACTTGCAGAAACAGGTGCTTGCCTATGCCAAGACAAGAGATGTGCGTGACGGATTGAAAAAGCAGAAAACCGATAAGGCACGCAAAGCCTACCGGGAAAAGCATGAAAGCGACTTTATCATAGCAGACGCAGCCGTAAGATATTTTCGGCAAAAAGGCATTACCAAGCTGCCCACCTATAAATCGTTGCAGGCTGAAATCGAGCAGTTTACCGCCGAGAAGAACGCCCTTTACAACGAGTACCGGGCAAATAAAGAGCGTGTCCGGGAGTTGCAGACCATGAAAAGCAATCTTTCCCAAATGCACCACGGCGAGCCGAGCCGACAGAAAAAGCATGAACAGGAGCGTTAAAAACCGCCCCGAAATGATACCGAAACCAAACAAAAACAGGGATATGCCCTTACCCCCTATCCGCAATACTCCCCGACCTCAAAGCAGGGCGTACAGGGCAAAAAATCCCCGAAAATGATACCGAGAAGATACAGTTTTCCCGCCCTATCCGTGATACCCACGGAAACGGCAGAAAGGAGCGTACCAATGCCACGCATGAGCAACAAACGGCGGTTTGAATGGAGCTTTTTCCTCAACCACCGAAACCGAATTACCTATAACGACCTTTGCCGGGGCTGCACCCACGATTGCAAGCAGAGTTTCCGAACCGTGATTATCCTCTGCCACCGGTATTACTCCAAGCGTTGGAAACCAAAGGAGGACACCGCCTATGGCAGATAACCGCAAATATTACTACCTCAAACTGAAAGAAAGCTATTTTGATGATGACGCTATCGTGCTGTTGGAGAGTATGCCGGACGGTATTCTCTATTCCAACATTCTCTTGAAGCTGTACTTAAAATCGCTGAAAAACGGCGGCAAGTTGCAGCTTGACGAGAATATCCCTTACACAGCACAGATGATCGCCACTCTTACCCGTCAGCAGGTAGGCACGGTGGAACGGGCGTTAGGGATTTTTCAGCAGTTGGGGCTTGTGGAGCAGCTACACGGCGGCTTACTCTACATGACCGATATTGAACTGATGATAGGGCAATCCTCTACCGAAGCGGAACGAAAACGGGCGGCAAGGCTTGCAAACAAGGCTTTGCCACCACCCCGGACAAACGGCGGACATTTGTCCGACATTCGTCCACCAGAGATAGAGATAAAGAAAGAGATAGATATAGAGATAGAAAAAGAGAGAGAGTTAGAAACGGGACAAGCCCCTGCCCGCAGCTATGGCAGATACAACAATGTTTTTCTTTCCGATACGGAACTGGACGAGCTGAAAGCGGAACTGCCCGACAAATGGGAGTATTATATTGACCGCTTATCTACTCATATAGCGTCCAAAGGAACGAAATACCGCAGCCATGCAGCCACGATATACAAGTGGGCGCAGGAGGACGAAGCCAAGAAACCGCCGAAAAAAGGCATACCCGATTACACCTTTAAGGAGGGCGAGAGTTTATGACTGAACTTTTTACCGATACCGTTTTGAATATGATGACTACTACCGCAGAGCCGGAGGACTACACGGGCGAGGACGGTCTGCTTTACTGCGGCAAGTGCCGCACGGCGAAAGAAGCCTACTTTCCCAAAGAAACCGCCGCATGGTTGGGGCATGACAAGCACCCGACAGAATGTGACTGCCAACGGGAGAAGCGTTTGGAATGTGAATCCGCCGAGGAACGCAGACGACACCTTGACACCGTTATGGAACTGAAACGCCGGGGCTTTACCGACCTCACCATGCAGGAATGGACTTTTGCACATGACAACGGCAAATGCCCGCAGATGAGCAAGGCACATTTATATGTGGAGCATTGGGAGCAGATGAGAGAAAACAACTATGGTCTGCTCTTGTGGGGCAAGGTAGGCACAGGAAAAAGCTATTTTGCCGGGTGCATTGCCAATGCCCTTATGGAACAGGAAATCTCCGTCCGCATGACAAACTTTTCTGCGATACTGAATGATTTAACTACCAGCTTTGAGGGGCGAAACGAATATATCGAGCGTCTTTGCCGTTTCCCTCTGCTGATACTTGATGATTTTGGTATGGAGCGTGGCACAGAGTACGGTTTGGAACAGGTCTACAATGTAATTGACAGCCGATACCGCAGCCGAAAGCCGCTGATTGTCACCACCAATCTAAGCCTTACGGAACTGCAAAATCCACAGGACACCGCCCACGCCCGTATCTATGACCGAGTGCTTGAAATGTGTCTGCCTATCCTCTTTACAGGCGAGAACTTCCGAAAGGAAACGGCACAAGCCAAGCTCAATGGACTAAAAGAACTGTTGAAGTGAAAGGAGTTGCCTATGACAGAAAACAAACAGAATAACAATGACCGCACCGACCGCCGCCCGGACTGCGTGACGGAGATCCGCATGGGTAACACCGTGCTTGTTGTGTCCGGCTTTTTCAAGAAAGATACCACAGCCACCGCAGCCGACAAGATGATGAAAGTGCTTGAAGCGGAAACCGCAGCTACACACAAGCCAAGTTATACTGTATGATAAGCCTAATTGTAAAAAATCGTCATAATGACGGGCGATAAAGAAGCAAATTCACATTTACCAGCTATACAGACAGCCGCCCCATGTGGTACAATCAAGGTACGGAATAGTGGGGCTGGCTGTCGGAAACGGAGGATTTTATGTTAAGACAGACCAACCAACAACCAATTACCGCCCTTTACCCAAGACTTTCCCATGAGGACGAGCTGCAAGGCGAGAGCAATTCCATTTCCAACCAGAAGCGTATCCTTGAAACCTATGCAAAGCAGAACGGCTTTTCCAATCTGCGCTGGTACACGGACGACGGTTATTCTGGTGCGAACTTTCAAAGACCTGGTTTCCAAGCCATGCTTGCGGACATTGAAGCCAGAAAAGTCGGGACAGTTATCGTAAAGGATATGTCGAGGTTAGGGCGAAACTACCTGCAAGTGGGAATGTATACGGACATGATTTTCCCACAAAGGGGCGTTCGCTTTATCGCTATCAACGATGGAGTGGACAGTGCACAGGGCGACAATGATTTTGCCCCTCTGCGTAATATCTTCAACGAATGGATGGTGAGAGATACGAGCAAGAAAATCAAGGCTGTTTTCCGCAGCAAAGGCATGAGTGGCAAGCCTATCACAAGTCAGCCGGTCTATGGCTATCTCAAAGGCGAGGACGGACGCTTTATCGTGGACGAAGAAGCTGCCCCGGTCGTCAAGCAGATTTTCAGCTTGTGCCTTGCTGGGAACGGTCCGACCAAAATCGCCCGTGTATTGACCGAGCAGCAAATCCCAACACCGGGTACATTGGAATACCGCAGGACAGGCAGCACACGCCGTTACTACCCCGATTATCCCTACAAGTGGGCGACCAACACGATTGTCCATATCCTTGAACGCAAGGAATATCTGGGGCATACGGTAAACTTCAAGACCGAGAAAGTGTCCTACAAGGTCAAATCAAGCGTGGAAAATCCCGAAGAAAAACAGGTCATTTTCGAGAATACCCATGAGCCAATCATTGACCTTGCTACATGGGAGCGTGTGCAGGAATTACGCAAGCAGCGCAAGCGTCCAAACCGCTATGATGAAGTCGGTCTGTTCTCCGGCTTACTGTTCTGCGCCGATTGTGGAAGCGTCCTCTATCAGCAGAGATACGAGAACAAAACCCGAAAGCAGGATTGCTACATCTGCGGCAACTACAAGAAGCGTACCCACGATTGCACCGCACATTTTATCCGCACCGACCTTTTGACTGCGGGCGTTCTCTCCAATCTACGGAAAGTGACGAGCTATGCGGCAAAGCATGAAGCCCGGTTTATGAAGCTGCTGATCGAGCAGAACGAGGACGGCGGCAAACGCCGGAACGCCGCCAAGCGAAAGGAACTGGACGCAGCCGAAAAGCGGATTGCGGAGCTGTCCGCTATCTTCAAGCGGCTTTATGAGGACAGTGTGACTGGGCGTATTTCTGATGAACGCTTTGCGGAACTTTCCGCAGACTATGAAGCCGAACAGAAACAGGTCAAGAGCCGTGCCGCCGAACTGCAAGCGGAACTGGCAAAGGCACAGGAAGCCACGGTTAATGCGGAAAAGTTTATGAAAGTTGTCCGCAAGTACACCAGCTTTGAGAAATTGACCCATACCCTGCTGCGGGAGTTTATTGAAAAAATCGTTGTCCATGAGTGCAGCTATGACGAGAACGGCACACGCAGACAGGACATTGATATTTATTACAGCTTTGTCGGCAAGGTAGAACTTCCCGACGAATAATGCCCGACCTATCCGACACAGTAGCTAAGTGCCGGATGGGAACGGCAAAAAAATTTTACACTTCTATTGCTTCTTTATCACACACAAACAAAATCTCAGGGCATTAAGCAGCTAATGGCTGGTGGAGGCATCGTTCTAATCGGCTTAAAACTAATCCCATTACTTTCAAATGTATTGAAGTAAGGAGAGTAGCTTATGTTTGGTATTTTCGATAAGATAGAGGAATTTTTTAAAGAGCTTCTTCTCGGAGGTATCCAAGCAAATCTTGAGTCAATGTTTATCGACATTAATGATAAAGTCGGAGCAGTAGCAACCGATATAGGCAAGACACCAATGGGATGGAACTCAGAGGTATTTAACTTTATTAAGAGTATCAATGATAGTGTCATTATTCCAATTGCAGGTTTAATCATTACAGCAGTTTTATGTATTGAACTGATAATATGGTTATGCAAAAGAATAATATGCACGATACAGATACCTTTGAGTTTTTTAAATACATGATAAAGATGTGGATAGCGGTATGGCTAGTATCTCATGCCTTTACATTCTCAATGGCAGTATTTGATGTTGCACAACACCTTGTAAATCAGGCGGCAGGAGTAATCAATACTTCTGCTACCGTTTCAGGTGATCAAATTGTTCAGATGGTTGAGGGATTAAAAGACAAAGGACTTGGAGAACTGGTGATGATACTCTTTGAAACCTCGCTTGTTAAAGTTGCAATACAGGTTATGTCGGTAGTCATAATGCTAGTTGTCTATGGCAGAATGTTTGAGATATATGTTTACTGTTCAGTTTCAGCAATTCCATTTGCCACTATGGGAAATAAGGAGTGGGGACAAATTGGAACAAACTATATCAAAGGTCTATTTGCTATTGGGCTTCAAGGCTTATTCTTGATTATATGCTTGGGTATTTACGCAGTTTTAGTAAAGACGATAAAGATAACGGACATTCATGCAAGCACCTTTATGATATTAGGCTATGCATTACTTCTTGGTCTAATGATGCTAAAGAGTGGAACGCTTGCAAAGAGTGTATTAAACGCACATTAAGGAGGATTTTTAATGATAGAAGTAAAGAAAAAGTTGTTTCCTGTTTCAATTATTGCAGTAGGAATTGGAGCATTTGCTATCTCGATTTTTAACAGGAACAAATTAAAGAATTTAGAAGATGAAGTAAAAAGTACAAGAGATGATGTGAAATCTATTCTTTGTTATCAAGAGCAGAAAAATGCATTCATTGAGTCAGAATTAGAAGAGATGAGAAATGAGGTTGCTTCATGCTATGAACATTTTGAAGCATTTTCAAAGGAAAAAGAAGATGGGAGGTAAGCTATGGGCTATGTACCAATTCCCAAAGATTTAAAAAAGGTAAAAACAAAGGTAGCCTTTAACCTTACAAGAAGACAATTAATTGGATTTACACTTGCTGGACTGGTTGGTATACCAGTCTATTTATTTATGAGAAAGTTTATGCCAAATGATATAGCGATACTGTTTTTAATTGTATCAACGCTTCCAATCTTCTTTGTAACACTATTTGAAAAAGATGGACTTACCTTTGAGAAATATTTTAAGCACATATATCTACACAAGTTTTATCAACCACAGAAGCGAGTGAGAAAGGAGGTTTACCTTGAACAAGAAAAGAAAATTACAGCAAATTCAATTAGAAAAAAATCAAAAGGTATTAAAGGAAAACAAAAGAAACCTGAAAAAAGAAAAGCTGACTAAGCAGAAGAAAAAAGCTTCTCTAATCGACTTAATATTTAAGAAAGAGCCTAAGAGATATACTGTTGAAGACACAATACCTTATCTGAGAATGCTAAAAAGTGGAATATGCCAGCTTGATGAAAAGCACTATAATAAGTGTATTGCATTTCAGGATATAAACTATCAGCTTGCCTTAGAAGAAGATAAGGATTTGATTTTCAATCAATTTGCGAATGTTTTAAACTCTTTTGATCCAAGTGTAGATATTGAGTTTTCATATATCAATCAGCTTGGAAGAAATAATGAATTAAAAGCAGCTATTCAGATACCGGATAAAAATGATGGTTATGATGATATTCGATTAGAGTTTCGTGAGATGTTAAAAAGTCAGCTTGCAAAGGGAAATAATGGTTTAAAGAAATCGAAGTATATCACCTTTGGAGTTGAAGCGGATAGTTTGGAGCAAGCGACTGCAAAACTTGAGCGACTTGAGATTGATATATTATCAAATCTAAAGAGTATGGGAGTTCGTGCTGAGGGCTTAACTGGAGCAGAAAGACTGAAGGTATTGCATGATATTTTAAATCCAGATAAGCTCTTTTCTTTTTCCTATAAAGACTTAAAACCAAGAGAAAGTACAAAGACGGTGATTACACCAGATTCTTTTAATTTTGTACCAAGTAAGTATTTTAAGTTTGGAAAATATATTGGAGCTGTTAGTCATCTTCAAATACTTGCAAGTGAGCTATCGGATAGAATGCTTGCAGAATTTTTAGATATAGATGATAATATCAATATTTCTTTTCATATCAAGGCAGTTGAGCAGACAGAAGCTATTAAAATGGTGAAAAGAAAAAATACAGATATTGATAAGATGAAGATTGAGGAAAATAAAAAGGCAGTTAGAAGTGGCTATGATATGGACATATTGCCAAGTGATTTAATTACCTATGGAGATAATATCAAGATGCTTTTAAAAGACCTTCAGACAAGGGATGAGCGTATGTTTATCGTAACGATTGTCTTTATGAATTTTGCAAGGACAGTACAAAAACTTGATACGACTATTTCTCAAATTTCATCTATTGCAAGTAAACATAATTGTAAGATTAAACGCTTAGATCATAGCCAAGAACAAGGCTTTATCAGTGTATTACCTCTTGGCGTAAATAAGATTGAAATAGATAGGGGACTAACATCATCATCTACAGCAGTCTTTTTACCATTTACAACAGAGGAGCTTTTCATAAACTCATCAAATAGCTTGTACTATGGATTAAATGCCTTAAGCCATAATCTCATTATGGCGGATAGAAAAATGCTTAAAAATCCAAATGGCTTAATTTTAGGTACGCCTGGTTCTGGCAAGTCCTTTTCCGCAAAGCGTGAAATGGCAAATGCTATTCTTACAACAGATGATGATGTCATTATTTGTGATCCAGAGGGCGAATATGGCAATCTTGTTAAACAGTTTAAGGGAGAAGTCATAAAGGTTAGTGCAAAGAGTAAAGACTATCTCAATCCCCTAGATATAAATATGAACTATGGAGATGGAGACGCACCACTTAAGGATAAGGCAAACTTTATTATGTCTATGCTTGAACTTGTAGTTGGTGGTAGTGGACTTACAGCAGAAGAAAAGTCTGTTATAGATAGGTGCTTACCTAAGATTTACGAGAAATATTTTGAAAATCCAGTTCCAGAGAATATGCCAATACTTCAAAACCTATATGATATGTTAAGAAATCAGGAAGAAAAAGTAGGAAAGAAACTTGCAACGGAAATGGAGATTTATGTAACAGGCTCTCTTAATGTCTTTAATCACAGGTCAAATGTTGACTTAAACAAGCAGCTCATTTGCTTTGATATTAAAGAACTTGGAACACAGCTTAAAAAGATAGGAATGCTTGTTATTCAAGATCAGGTGTGGAATAAGGTGTCGCAAAATAGAAACACAGGAAAAAGCACAAGATACTACATTGACGAGTTTCACTTGCTTTTAAAAGACGAGCAAACTTCTCAGTATTCTGTTGAAATTTGGAAGAGATTTAGAAAATGGGGCGGTATTCCAACAGGTATTACCCAAAATGTAAAAGACCTACTTGCAAGTAAAGAAATTGAAAATATTTTTGATAATACGGATTTTATCTTAATGCTAAATCAAGCAACAGGTGATAGAGATTGGCTTGTTGTAAAGCTTAAAATTTCAAAAGATCAGGAAAAATTCGTTACCAATTCAAGGGCAGGAGAAGGCTTAATTTTCTTTGGAAATACCATTGTTCCATTTGTAGATAACTTCCCTAAAGACACAATTCTATATCAAAAGATGACTACAAAACCTGAAGAAGTGAGGTAGCATCTTATGAGTAAAAAAAGAAAGCGAGATTTGAATGAAAAGTTAAGGGCAAGAGAAGAAAAAATAATCACAAAGGCTGAAACAGATGATGTCCTAGATTACAAAAGGAAAACTGGAGATGATTACAGGGATAAGGTAGTTAAAGAAGAAAAAAGGTTTCAAGATAAAATTCACGAGAAGATAAGTAAAAGAACGGATATTACTAGTGAAATAGAAACAAGTAACAAGAGCAAAAATGCTATAAAAAGAAATATTCGAAGTAACAGTTTTCAAGCCGAAGTAGCCAAGTCAGATTATCAAACAGAGGTTAAAGAAAATCGTATCTATGATCCTTTAGCAAAAGACCAAGATGGTGATGGTGTTATTGATAGATATGATAATGACTTTAGAGATAGCGATGTATCTTATGAGCCTTTAGGTAATAAAAAATCCAAACTTCATGAAAAGCAGAAGAAATCACTTAAAAGAAAGAACTATTCGGATAAGCTCTTTACAAGAAAAGGGGCAGATAAGAAAAAGGAAGATAATATTAACGTTTCTAACACTGGTAAAGAATTCATCAAAGATAGGGAAAAGAAAAATCAGCTTTATAAAAGGTATAACAAGGAAACCTTAGTCGGTGGAAGTGTGATTGGAGCTGCAAAACTTGGTGAGGTTACAAGTAATTTTCTATCATCTGGTAGTGATGAAAATGCATCGGTTGAAGCTGCTGAAAAAGGCTTAGGAAGTTCCTCTAAACTTATTCATGGTGTAAAGAATTATTCGAACAAGAGAAAAAGTAAGAAGCTATATGATTTAGAAAAGAGCGATAGGAAAATCCAAAGTAGAAAATCTAAGCTTCAGTTTAGAAAGAGCATGGACGAGGTTAAGAAGACCGACCAATATAAAAAAGCAAATGCTTATAAAAAGTTTCAAAAGAAGAAACAGATGAAGTTAGCTATCTATAAACAAAATAAGACAAGAATTAGAGATAGAGTTAAAAAGACACTGATGGATACATTTAAGGTATCTAAAGACTTCATCATAAGAAAAGCAAAAGTGGCAGCAATAGTAGTAGCTGCCATAATTATTTTTGGAACTTTTGTATTTAACTTTGCAAGCATGACAATGGGTGGATTTGCTAATTCTACGAGCAGTGTTTTAACAACATCATATTTATCAAGACCAAATGTTTTAACTGAGATTAATCAAAGTTTTTCAAACAAGGAAAATGACTTATATAGCAAGCTTGAAAATGTAGAAAAGAATAATCCCGGATACGATGAATATATCGTAAGAAAAAATGGAGATATTGGTCATAATGTTCATGAACTTTTATCCTATATCACTTCAAGATGTGGTGAAGTAAAGAGTTTATCTGAAGTTAGTAATATTTTAGATGACTTATTTAAGACTATGTACAATGTCGATTATAAAGAGGAAATAGAGATAAGATATAAGTCTGTAACTGAAACTTACACTGATGAAGATGGGAATGAATATACTGAGAGCCACGAAGAACCTTATGAGTATAGAAAACTCATTGTTACTTTAAGTAAAAGGGAAATGGATAGTGTGGTTCGAGAAGTCTTCGCAAAGTATCCAGATAATTTAAAGCATTATGAAACACTATTCCTTGCACAGGGGAATATGGGTGAAATGTTTGGCAACACGAATCTCATTACTGCAAATGGTGGCATAGGTGGAGGAAAAGAATACGAAGCATCGTCTGATGTTCAAAAGAAAATTGTAAATGCAGCATATATTACTCCATCACCTGGAGCAGGTTGGTGTGCAATGTGGGTTTCTCAGGTTTATCAAAATGCAGGTCTTGGATATATCGGAGGTAATGCTAATGATATGTACCGAAACCATACATTTACTTCTGATAGATCAAAGTTAAAAGTAGGAATGCTTGTAGCAGTTGAAAGTAGCAGTAGCGGTGGACAAGCTGGACTGACTTATGGTCATGTCGGAATTTATATTGGCGATGGTAAGGTAATGGATAATATCGGAGTAGTTAGGGTAACAACCTTAGATGATTGGATTGCAACATTCTGTAAACACCATCCAGTAGGATTTGGATTTCCACCAAACGTACAAAGATAGAAGGGAGTGGAAAATGTGAATAGGGAACTGAATACTGTTAATAAAAAAATTCAAAAATTATTAGATAAGAAGGCTCAGATCGATAAAGATTTAGAGCCTTTATTTATTCGTAAAGAAGAACTATTAGACCAAGAATATGTAGTGATTTGTAGAGAGAACAATATCACTCTTGAGGAATTAGTGAAGATGTTCAAAGAGAAAAAAGAAAAGGAGAAATATAGTAATGAAAAGCAAATTAAAGAATAAGAAAGTATTGGCCGCACTTATTGGAGCAGCGTTACTTTTGGTTTCAATTATAGGTGTGATGACTGTAAATAAGCAGATTGTATTTGCAAAAGATGGAACTGTACTTTCAATGCTTAATCCGATTGAAGCTCTTGCAGAAACGGAAGAGAAATTTGAAGTAAAGATTAAATATGTATTTTCAGACGAGAAAGTATTTAAAGAGGAAATTATAAAAGCGGATAAAGGACAAATCCTTGATAGTGGTGATTTGCCAATGTTACCTGACGATATGAAATTCATTGATGATTTTCTTTATTATGAAGTCAAAGGTGATGGAAAAGATGAGATTATCCGTAGGATTGAAAAGATTGTAAAAGATAAAGCAACTCAGACTGAAAATGAGAAAGATAAAGAAAAGAAGCTTGAGGAAGTAAAACAGGATAAAGCCACTCAAACAGAAGAAACTAAGAAAGATTCATCAACACAGACTGATATTGCCAAAAATGATTTAGATAAGATGGATAAGGAGTCTAAAGAATTAAAAGAAAAGGTAGATAATCTTAGTAAGGAACTTAAGGATAAAGATAAGTTAAGTGATAAGCAAAAAGATAAAATCAAAAATTTAGAAGATGAAATTGAGTCTTTGGAAAAGAAAATCAAAAAGGACAAGGACTCTGTTGATTCATCAAAAGAAAATATTGAGCTTAAAAAATCTATTGAAGAGTTAGAAAAGAAGACTAAGGAACTACAGGAAAAGCTCAATTCCATGAATAAGATAGGGACTAATTCTAATTCAACTATCTCAAATCCAGTACCGAAAAATAACGAATCTTTTAGCAAATTTATTCCAAGCACACCTATAAATACAGGAAAAGGTAGCGATGCTTCTGGTAATACTTCAACACCGACATCTAAGACTGAAAACAAGGTAGAAACTAAGTCAGATAAAAAAGAGGAGAAACAGGAAATCCGTTATCCGAATAAGCTAACACCTAAACAGACTTCAAGTAATGGAGATACGTCTTCTATGGATGGAACAAGTAAGCCTGTAAATACCAATAAAGGAGTAGAGTCAGAACCATCAAAGGCAAGAGGATCTGTTATAGAGAATAAGGATAATGCAAACAAAGATTATCCAATTCACCACAACGATGGTAAAGATAATAAGTCTACGGATATGTATTCAGCAGACGCAAGACAGTTTGTAACTTTTACAACTAAAAATGGAAAGACTTTTCATCTAATCATTAATCATGATGAAGATAGCGAGAATGTAATGCTTTTAACAGAAGTTTCAGAAGATGATTTGTTAAATATGGTTGAAAAGAAAGAAACACAAAAGGAGATTGTAAAGGAAGATCCAATAAAAGAAGAGCCTAAACCAGTGAAAAAAGAAGAAAGTAGTAATATGGGAACATACTTAATTCTGATTCTTGTAGTAGCTGGAGCATTAGGTGCAGGTTATTACTTTAAGGTTGTTAAAAAGAAAGAGAATGAAGAACTTGAAGCATTAGAAGATGATGACGATGATTTTTTCTCAGAAGCTGATGAAAGTGAAGAAACATCAGAAATAGAGGTTGAAGAAATCGAAGAAGATGAAGAATAAAATGCACCATAAATTATATGATTTTGGGTGCAAGTTAAAGGCGAGGGAGTATTATCTTTCGCCTTATTTTATTTGAAAGATTGGAGATAATATGGATTTAGTTATTGCAGAAAAACCGAGTGTAGCTATATCAATTGCAAAGGTGATAGGAGCTACAAAAAAGAAAGATGGATACTATGAGGGAAGTGGATATAGGGTATCATGGTGCGTAGGTCATCTGATTCAGATGGCAAATCCCGATAGCTATGATGAAAAGTATGCTAAGTGGAATATGGAAGATTTACCGATTGTTCCAAGTGAGTATAAGTATGAGGTTTCAAAATCTACTAAGAAACAATTTAGTGTCTTGAAGAAACTATTGAATGATAAAGAAATAGAGAATGTAATAAATGCTTGTGATGCTGGTCGTGAAGGAGAAAGCATTTTTAGACTTGTCTATAATCAAGCAAATTGTAAAAAGAAGATGAAACGACTTTGGATTTCATCAATGGAAGATAGTGCAATTAAAGATGGTTTCAATAACTTAAAAGATGGAAGTTACTACGATGATTTATTTGAATCCGCCAAGGCAAGAGCGATTGCAGATTGGCTAGTCGGGATGAATATTAGTAGGCTTTATTCTTGCCTGTATAAGCAAAATTATAGTGTGGGAAGAGTACAAACACCTACACTTGCAATGATTGTAAATAGGGATGATGAAATCAGTAATTTCAAGAAAGAAAAATATTATACAGTTGAGCTTTCTTTAGATAAATTTTCACTTTCTACAGACAGAATTGATGACAAGACTACCACAGAGCAGCTTATCAATTTAGTAGGTAATTCCATAGAAATTACTGATGTCTTTCAAAAAGAAAAGATAACAAAGCCTGAGTTACCTTTTGACCTTACAACACTTCAAAGAGAATGCAACAAGTATTTTGGATATAGTGCGAAACAGACACTTGATTATGCTCAAAGTCTTTATGAGAAGAAGTTTATAACATATCCAAGAACTGATAGTAGATGCCTGACTGAAGATATGATTACAAGCGTCATTAATAATATCTTAGGCAAGAATGACTTTGATACTGAAAGAATTAAGATAGTGTTTAATTCTAAAAAAGTTACGGATCACCATGCGATTATACCAACAATCAGCTCATTAAAAGAAGATATTTCAACTCTTCCAGAAAGTGAAGCAAAGGTATATAGACTTATAACAAATAAACTCCACGCAAGTGTTGGATACCCTTTAGTAGAAAATACTACAAAAATTGTTGCTGAGTTTGATGGTTTTGAATTTAGTAGTAGTGGCAAAGTGATTATTGATGAGGGATTCACTAAGTATTTAAAAGAATATAAAACTAAGAAAACTGAAGATACATTACTACCAGGTGTAAAGGTAGGCGAAGTATTTGAGATAAGAAATAAAGAAGTAAAAGAGAAATATACATCACCACCTAAGTATTTTACGGAAGATACACTTTTAAAGGCTATGGAAGTAGCGGGTAATGACGCCTTAGAAAAAGGCATTGAGGTAGAAAGAAAAGGACTTGGCACACCGGCAACTCGTGCAGGTATTATTGAAAACTTGATTTTCAAAGGTTTTATCGAAAGAGATAAAAAGAATCTAATTGCAACCAATAAAGGAATTAGTTTGGTGACTATTGTTTCAGATACTTTTAAATCGGCAGAAACTACTGCTGAATGGGAAATGAAACTATCTGATATTGCTAATGGAAAGGCGAATAAGGATGATTTCTTAAAATGTATTGAGAATGAAATAAGAGAAACAGTAGGGATATATCGTAAATAATTTTTAGGGGAATGAGAGCTAATCTTGTTCCCTTAGTTTATTGGAGGTGATTAAAATAGATGAGCTAAATGTATTGGAACTGTTTGGTGGTATAGGTGCCATTAGAAAAGCTTTAATAAGGCAAAAAATATCTCATAAGACGGTGGATTATGTAGAGATAGATAAGAATTGTGTTAAAAGTTATAATGCACTTTATGGCGAAGAATTTGAGCCTAAGAGTATAGTAGATTATCATCCGCCAGATGAAAGAATAGATTTATTAATGCATGGCAGTCCCTGTCAAGATTTCAGTAGAAGTGGCTTAAAGAAAGGTGGCACAAAGGGTAGTGGTACAAGAAGTAGTCTTCTTTTTGAAACAATACGAATAATAGAAGAAATGAATATCAAGCCCAAGGTTGTGCTTTGGGAAAATGTAAAGGGAGTTCTCGATAAGAATATGAGAGCTTCCTTTTTTCATTACCTAAAAGAAATGGAAAGGCTTGGTTATGAGAATAAGTATGAAATTTTAAATGCTATGGACTTTGGAATACCACAAAAAAGAGAGCGTATCTTTGTTGTAAGTATCTTAGGTGAAAACTACTTTAATTTTTCTTCTTTAGAAAAGATAGAGGCAAAGGATATATCTAAGTTTTTAGAAAAAGATGTCTCTAATCTTTATGAAGTAAAGCAAGAATCAATGCTTTCTCATATTAGAGGAGATCCTAAAAATAATCATTTCAAGGGCAGATTAAAAGTTATTGATAAGTTTGCCTACACAATTTCCACCAAGCAAGTGCGTATTCCTAATTCAGGAATTATTGATTTAGGTAATGGCAAATATAGATATTTAACTGAGCGAGAATGCTTTAGACTTATGGGTTTTAATGATGAAGACTTTAATAAGCTAAAAGCTATTTATCCAGGAAGAAAAGGAAAATTATCGTCAATACTGTATAAACAAGCTGGAAATAGCATTATCGTAAATGTGTTAGAAGCAATATTAAAAGAAATTTTGAAGAACTAGGAGGTAAAGATGAGAACGAATGATTTTTACAACATAATTGAGCTTGTAAAAAGAGATGTTTTAGATAGTGAAAGAGAATATCTAAAGCTTTTAAAAGTCATTGGAAATAACCAAAGATACGACTTTTTAAGTCAACTTAGTATCTATGATAAAAATCCCAATGCAACTGCTTGTGCAAGCTTTGATATGTGGAGGGAAAGATTTAATCGAACTGTCATGAGAGGGCAAAAAGGGATACCTATTCTAAATGACAGTAATGCTTTCCAAAAAGTAGGATATATCTTTGATATTAGTCAGACTGTATCAATGGATAAAAATGTTAATGAAGTGGAACTATGGTCTTTTGATAGAGAAAAGCATGAAAATACATTAAAGGATATGATTGAACTACAAGGATATGACTCAAGTGAAAGCCTATTGGAGAACCTATATTCCCTTAGCAGAATATACGCGGATGAAAGCATATATGAGCTTGCGAATAATCTGAGGATTGCTGATGAAGATAGAAACTCATTTGTAAATTTTATGAGAAATTCTATTAGCTTTGCAATTTCAAATAGATTTAACTTGGATTATCCTATTCCAATGAATAACGTACAAGAAAATTTCAAGTACTTAGATAGAATTTCTTTAATGAGTGTTGGTAACTGTATTTCCAATGCTTGTAGCAATATTATTGAAGCTACGATGGTTAGAACAAGAAATTTATCTGTCAATTACGACCTGACAAAGAGTATAGGTGCCGATTATAATAAGCTTAATGAAAATAATAAAGAATTAGGAGGTATGGCGAATGCTATTCGATCAAATGACGAAAGAGATGATAATGACGGAAACCGAATTTTCAGAGCTGGAGAATACAGACGAGATAATTTTGATAATCAAGGAGAAGACTTTGAACAAACTGGAGGAAGAGAAGAAATTCATGGAAGAATTTCCGAATCCAATTTACGCAGTGATGAGATTGGACTTTCTAACAGAGAGCAACGAGGAGAAACACTATCAAATGCTAATAGACCTTTACAAAGAGAAGAGCCTAGTGAAACACTTGATGGAAGTTCAAAAGAGAGCCATCGACTTTATGAGGAAGGAAAAGCCGAAGATGATGGAAGCATGGAAAATAGAGAGCGAAACGAATCCAGAATACAAGGTAATGATTTCAGCCTTGAAAGAAATGGCAATCAAGGAAATAGTGGAAGCTTAGAAAAAATAATTGAGAAAACGAACGAGGGAGCAGAAAATGCTTCCTTTTTCTATTCTAAAGAAGATCCATACAATTTAATGACTGATGAAATGCTTGAGCGTGTTCCAAAACTTTATGATCAAGAACATACTGATCTGGCAGATACTCAGGTTCATGCAGCATATATCATTCCATTTAGAAGCAATTGGACATGGTATATGACGGAATACGATAGGGAAACAGGCGATGCATTTGGTCTTGTTTTAGGAATTGAACCAGAGTGGGGATATTTTAATATTCATGAGCTTGAAGAACTTAATGCTCAAAGACTTATTTTAGAAGATTTTCCAAAGACTTTTAGAGAGCTTAAAGACAGAGAATTAAAAAAGCAGATGGATGAACATGAGCTTCAGATGGTCTTTAATGGGGAACTCAGTTTTGAAGATCAAGTAATTCCTAAAGAAGCTAGCAATCAAGTAATAGATAAATTTGAAGAAGAATTAAGCCCTAATTTTGCTGAAGAAGTTGCCTCTATTATGGAAGAATACGAAGTCCCAAGAGATGTTGCAATTAGCAGACTTGCCACTAGTAAATTAGAAGAAGCTCTTCAAGGAACAAACATTGGGATTGATGATTTTAATTTTGAACAATTAGAACAGATTATGAGTGCCATAAAGGAGTACGATTTTTATGGAAATGAAATTACTGAGATTGCAGATCCTAAACTTCCTGTATGGAAGATGGAACATTTAAAATGGCTGATTGATGATTGGAACAAAGGCTTGGACGGTGTTACATCAGAAAAGATAAAGTATCTGAAAGAGTTAGACATTGAACTTGCTAAGTTTAATGTGCTTAAAGGTTATCTAATGAATGATGAAGTAAGCATAAGTCAGATTGAAGAATTTAAGGATAACATTGACTTTGTTACGATGAGCGAGTTTGTTGATAGCCTTAAATACTACGCATATAACAATCAGAATGAGAAAGTAGCAGTTAAAGTCGGTAATGAATTTATACTTGCAAGTAAAAAAGATAGCTTAGATATTAGCCTTGAAGATACTGGAAGAAAAGTAGAAGTTGATGGAGTAGAATATTCACTTAATCGAGGAGTAGATTTTAAGGAAAGCACAAAGGTTGATACTTTGCTTGATAGCGGAAAATATGAAGCATATAAGATTGCTGATTATGTTGTGGAAGCTACTCAAGTTGAAGTAAAACAAGAGACACTTTTTGATTACCTTAATCCAGAAGAAGATAAAGAAAAATCGTTAGATTTATCTATTGGAAAAACTGTCTACATGGATCATGAGGCATATAAAATTGATGATGAAGTGAGCTTTAATGAGATTCTAAAAAAGAATGACTTAAGACTTGCTCCTCTAAGAAATGGCAATCATATGATGCCTATAGTAAGTTTTGCAGATGATAAAGAGTTATTAGAAAAGATTAGCTTTGATAGACCTAAACTACTTGTCGGAGACGAAGTTCACTATAAAGATAAAGACTACACTATAACTCGCTTTGACAAGATGGGTGGTGGTCTTAAGACTGCTACAATAAAAGATAATGTTGAGTATCTTGGGGGAATGATTACGGGTTCAGAAGTTATTCCTTATAGATTAGAAAGTGATTT
The DNA here is from genome assembly GCF_005844455.1 of Streptococcus mitis. Classification (GTDB taxonomy): domain Bacteria; phylum Bacillota; class Bacilli; order Lactobacillales; family Streptococcaceae; genus Streptococcus; species Streptococcus mitis_BF. The sequence continues at coordinate 69,344 of NZ_SPGF01000001.1, forward strand.
AGTAAAACTTTTTGGACTTGAGGAAAATAAACAAGAGAAAGTATCAAACTTTAGAATTATAGAAGATATTTTCCCTGATAAACTTACTCCAAATGAAAGGTTAAATAATAATCTTGAAGCCATTTCAATGCTTAACAGAGTGGAAAGTGGAGAACGAGAGCTTGATATTACAGCACAGGAAGTTTTAGCAAAATATGTAGGCTGGGGTGGACTTGCGGATGTATTTTATGAAAGTAAGGAAGGACAGTGGAAAGAGGCAAGAGCCTTCTTAAAAGAAAATTTATCACTATCAGAATATGAAGCTGCAAGAGAATCTACCTTAACGAGCTTTTACACACCGAAAGCAGTCATTGACGGAATATATAAGACATTTTCAGGTATGGGGTTTAAACAAGGAAACATCCTTGAACCTTCAATGGGTATCGGGAACTTTATCGGTAATCTTCCAGATGAAATGAATAAATCAAAGTTTTATGGGGTTGAGCTTGATTCTGTTAGTGGTAGAATTGCAAAACTTCTTTATCCTGAAAGTGATGTGCAAGTTAAAGGCTTTGAAGAGACCAGTTTTTCAAACAACTTCTTTGATGTGGCAATCGGTAATGTTCCGTTTGGTGAATTTAAGGTTAATGATAGGGAATACAATCGTAATAACTTCCTTATCCATGACTATTTCTTTGCCAAATCCATTGATAAGGTTAGAAATGGTGGTGTTATAGCCTTCATCACATCATCTGGAACTATGGATAAAAAAGACGAAAGTATCCGTAAATATATAAATGCAAGAGCAGAGTTTTTAGGTGCAATAAGACTTCCTAACGATACCTTTAAGGGTATTGCCGGAACTGAGGTGACAAGCGATATTATTTTCCTGAAGAAAAGAGATAGTGTACTTGAGCGTGACGATGACTGGGTTCATTTAGCAGAAGATGAAAATGGTCTTGTATATAATAAATATTTTGCAGACCATCCAGAACAAGTTCTTGGAAACATGAAAGAGGTAAGTGGAAGATTTGGAAAAACTCTTACTTGTGAGCCAATAGCATTTTTATCTTATGAAATAAATATGTCTTCTTTAAAAGATCGTATTGAAGCTGCAGGTGAAAGAATATCAAAAGATGCGAAGTATGAAGAGATAGAGCTACTAGATGATGAAGTAACCTCAATACCCGCAACCGATGATGTAAAAAACTTCTCTTATACCTTGATTGATGATGAGGTATATTACAGAGAAAATTCACTTTTTGTTAAGAGAGAAGTATCAGACAAAAACAAGGAAAAGATTAAGGATTATCTCGAATTAAATGACGCACTAAAGGATGTAATATACAAGCAAAAAGAAGACTTTAGTGAAGCTGAAATCAAAGAATCTCAGGATAAATTAAACGCAGTTTATGATAGTTTTTCTAAGAAGCATGGTTTTGTAAATAATTTAAGTAACACAAGAGCCTTAAGAGAAGATAGTAATTTCCCTTTGGTATCTTCTATTGAGATACTGGATGAAGAAGAAAACTTTAAGGCAAAAGGCGATATTTTTTCTAAGCGAACTATCACAAAAGCGAAAGTTATTGACCATGTAGATACTTCACTTGAAGCATTGGTACTATCTATTTCACAAAAAGGTTATGTAGATTTTGATTACATGACAAATCTAACGGAAAAGGATAGAAATACTCTTATAGAAGAACTTAGAGGAGAAATCTTTCTAAATATTAGGGAAGAGAATGTTAGTTTTAATCAGAAGCTTTCTTTTGACTTGGAAGATGGTGATTTGCCATTTGCTTGCAGTGATGAAAGCAATTCTTTCAAGTATGCCTATGTAACAAAAGATGAGTATTTAAGTGGCAACATTAGAGAAAAGATTGAAATTGTAGATAGTTATATCAATAGGTTACGACAAGCAGAACGAATGCTTTCAGAAGGAAGTGAAAACGAAAGGGAAACACTTGTAAATGAACTAAGCCGACTGGAATATCAAAAAGCAGAACTTCAAAGAGTAATGCCAAAAGAACTTGAAGCCAGTGAAATCAATGTAAGGCTTGGTGCAACATGGATTCCACCTAAAGATATTGAAAGATTCATATTTGAAACATTAAAGACTCCAGGATATGCAAGATGGGATATTAAAGTTAAATTTTCACATTTAACCAGTGAATGGAATGTTGAAGGTAAGAGCAAAGATAGAGGAAATGACCTTGCTGAAATGACCTATGGAACAAGTAGAGTGAGTGCCTACAAGCTGATTGAAGATGCTCTAAACCTAAAAGAAACAAAGGTATTTGACCAAGTTCTCAATCCAGATGGTTCAAAGACTTCGGTACTAAATAAAAAAGAAACTATGCTTGCGGGGCAGAAACAAGAACTTATAAAAGAAGAATTTAAGAATTGGATATTTAGTGATCAGGATAGAAGAAATAGACTTGTAAAAGCCTATAATGAAAAATTCAATTCTATTCGTAATCGAGAATATGATGGATCAAATTTAAGCTTTGATGGAATGAGTACAGATATTTCTCTTCGTCCACATCAAAAGAATGCAATTGCAAGAATACTGTATGGTGGTAATAGCTTACTTGCTCATGTGGTAGGAGCCGGCAAGACTTTTGAAATGGTAGCAAGTTCCATGGAAGCTAAGAAACTTGGAATGTGTACTAAGTCATTGTTTGTTGTGCCAAATCATCTTACAGGGCAAATTGGTCGTGAGTTTATGCAGCTATATCCATCAGCAAATATTATGGTTGCGGATAAGAAAGACTTTGAGCCAAAAAACAGAAAGAGATTTATCGGTAAAATTGCCACTGGGGAATACGATGCCGTTATTATCGGTCATAGTCAGTTTGAAAAAATTCCAATGTCTAAGGAGTACCAACAAAAGCATATACAAGACCAAATTGATGAGATTATTAACTATGTAGAAGAGTATAAGCATGACAGAAATCAAAACTTTACAGTAAAGGAGCTACAAAAAACAAGAAAGAAATTAGAAGCAAGGCTTGAAAAATTAAACGATGATTTTAAGAAAGATGATGTCATTACCTTTGAAGAACTTGGCGTAGATAATCTGATCGTTGACGAAGCACATAACTATAAGAACCTATATCTTTATACAAAAATGAGAAATGTTGCAGGTATTGGACAATCTGAGGCTTTTAAGTCATCAGATATGTTTATGAAATGCCGATACATGGATGAAATGACTGGTGGCAAAGGAATTGTATTTGCGACAGGCACACCAGTATCAAATTCAATGACAGAGCTTTACACTATGCAAAGATATTTACAGTACGACACTCTGAAAAAGAATGGACTAGAGCATTTTGATTCATGGGCTTCAACTTTTGGAGAAACACAATCTGCTTTTGAATTATCTCCAGAGGGAACAGGTTACCGAGTTAAGACTCGTTTTTCTAAGTTTTATAACCTACCTGAGCTTATGAGTATGTTTAAGGAAGTAGCCGATATTCAAACCGCAGATATGCTCAATCTTCCTGTTCCAGAAGCTCATTTTAAAGTCATTAAAACTGAACCAAGTGAAGAGCAAAAAGAAATACTAAAGAGCTTGTCTGAAAGGGCTGATAAGGTGCGTAATAAGTCCGTAGAGCCTGAAGAAGATAATATGCTTAAGATTACTAATGATGGTAAGAAACTTGCATTAGATCAGCGTTTAATCAATCCTTTACTTCCAGATGATGAAAACTCAAAGGTGAATGTATGTGTTAAAAATGTATTTTCTATTTGGGATAAGACAAAAGAAGAAAAATCAACACAGCTTCTATTTTCAGATATGTCTACACCAAAAGGTGATGGTAGCTTTAATATCTATGATGATATTAGAGATAAACTTGTGGATTTAGGAATACCAAAGGAAGAAATTGCCTTTATTCATGAAGCCAATACCGATAAGCAAAAGGATGAACTCTTTGCAAAGGTAAGAAAAGGTGAAATTCGTATTTTAATAGGTTCTACTCAGAAGATGGGTGCTGGTACAAATGTGCAAAATAAACTAATTGCAATGCATGATTTAGACGTACCATGGAGACCTGCTGACCTTGAACAGAGAAGTGGTAGAATTGTTCGCCAAGGTAATGAAAACAAAGAGGTTAATATTTATCGTTACATTACTGAGAATACCTTTGATGCGTACCTTTGGGTGCGACATGAAGTCGCTTAATTTAACTGTTTGGCATGATGACCAAACCAACTATTCCGTTAGTTGAGCCGAGTTTCGACTGCACTTAGGTGTGGTAAGCCGATATTAAAGTAACCCTACTTGAGGTAAAACCGTGAGGAAATACCGAAACTACTAGCAACAAAGTGGTTAGGGAGCGAGGCTTGATAATATGGCTAACATATGTGAACTACTGATAAATGTCGTTAAGGCGAACAGGCTAAAGTTGCTGATAAGCCTGAACCAAAATGGTGTGTAGTCGGATAATCCTTTCCACAGTGGGATTACACGGACAAAAAGACTACCGGCAGAGAGGTAGAGCCTAAGTTATCAATGTTAATTAAGTGAAACATGGTAAGCCTGTACTATTGCCAAAAGGCAAGGCAAATCGTAAGAAATGCTGATAATGGTGCAGGTAAAGGAGAATGGAAAAAGCGAATGCCATCTTGTAATGAGATGGATAGGGGTTCGAAATTTGCCCTAACTTGAAAGAGTGCAGACTTCCATTTGGTTTTTAATCACAAGAGAACTTGTAGAATTTTTGAAAGGAGAAAGCAAATGAACAGTAAAATGTGTGCTACTACTAACAGAGCTAAAGACTGGGAAAGTATAGATTTTTCTCTAGCAGAAAGCTATGTTAAAAAACTACAAATGCGTATTGTGAAAGCGTGGAAAATGAGTAAATATGGAAAGGTAAAATCTTTACAACATTTACTCACAACTTCATTTTATGCAAAAGCCTTGGCTATTAAGAGGGTAACTGAAAATCAAGGCAAGAAAACAAGTGGTGTAGATGGCGAATTATGGCTAACACCACAGGCAAAGTATAAGGCGATAGAAAAGTTAAATTTAAGAGGATATAAACCTAAGCCTCTTAAAAGAGTGTATATACCAAAGAAAAACGGGAAGAAAAGACCTCTCAGCATTCCTACAATGACAGATAGAGCAATGCAAACCCTATATAAATTTGCACTTGAACCTATAGCAGAAACTACTGCTGACCCTAATTCTTATGGATTTAGGGCAAAAAGATGTACACAAGATGCTATCGAGCAGTGTTTTACATCACTTAATAAAAAGAAATCTGCAAAATGGGTACTTGAGGGAGATATAAAAGGTTGTTTTGATAATATAAGTCATGAATGGATATTAAATAATATCCCAATGAACAAGAAATTATTAAAACTCTGGCTTGAGTGTGGATATATAGAAAAACAAAAACTATTTCCAACAGAAACAGGAAGTCCCCAAGGCTCTCCAATATCACCCATTATTTCCAATATGGTATTAGATGGTTTAGAAAAAGCAATCAAAGAGAAATACCATAGAAGAACAGTAAATAAGAAAACATATTTCCCAAAGGTTAACTTTGTTAGATATGCAGATGATTTCATCGTTACAGGGGAAAGTGCAGAATTGCTTGAAAATGGTGTAAAGCCAATCATTGTAAAATTCTTGGCTGAAAGAGGTTTAGAATTATCAGAAGAAAAGACACTTATAACACACATAAATGACGGTTTTGATTTTCTTGGAATTAATATTAGGATGTATAAAGATAAGTTGCTTACAAAACCATCTGATAAGAACTTCAAGGCTATTGTTGATAAAATCAGACGAATCATAAAAGATAATCCGTCAATGAAACAAGAAATTTTGATTAGAAAATTAAATCCAATCATTATAGGTTGGGTAAACTATCAGAAATATAATGTTTCATCTAAAGCCTTTGAAAAACTTGATTATGAAATATATAAAAGCTTGTGGACCTGGTGTGTTCGTAGACACCCAAAGAAAGGTAGAAAATGGATAGCTAAGAAATACTTCCATACCATTGGAAATAGAACCTGGACTTTCAGTGTATCCACTGGTGACAGAATGGAAAATGGCGAGAAATACTATCTTCGTCTTAAATATGCTACAGACACTGATATTAAAAGATTTACCAAGATACAAGCTGAAGCAAATCCATTTGATGAAAATTGGCAAATATACTTTGAAGAAAGAGAAGAGTTAAAAATACGAAACGAACTTAAAGGACGTACAGTTATAAATAAACTGTATAAAACGCAAAATGGAATATGCCCTGTTTGTGGAGAGAAAATAACTATGGATACAGACTTTAGAGTACATCAAACAATTCAAAATAACATTACCCTTAAAACTTTAGTACACCCTTGGTGTCATAGAAAATTGCATATAAATGATGAAGAAAACACGCTGGTTCTTTAATTAGGGCTTATAAAAACTTGAGCCGTGTGAGGGGAAACTCTCATGCACGGTTCTTAGAGGGGAAGGGGATAGTAATATCCTCGACCTACTCGACCAGACCATTGAGAACAAGCAAAAGTTCATTTCTCAGATAATGACAAGTAAGACTCCTGTCAGAGTGGCGGAAGATGTGGACGAAAGCTCCCTTAACTATGCAGAAATAAAAGCACTTGCTACAGGTGATCCAAAGATAAAAGAAAAGATGGATTTAGATAATGAAGTTACAAAACTTAAAATGCTTGAAGCAAACTACAAGTCCAATCGATATAGATTAGAGGATAAGGTTGCAAAGACATATCCTGAAGAAATAGCAAGGACTGAAAAGTTAATTGAAGCAGTGAAAATAGATATTGAAAATGCCCAGCCACAGGGAAGTGGTGAAAATAAATTCACCTCTATCACGATTAATGGCGAGACAGTTCGAGATAAAAAGATAGCTGGAGAAAAGCTCTTAGAAGCGATTAAAGGTGTAAAAATTAATGAAAGTAAGGTTATAGGACAGTACCGAAATATGGACTTAGAGGTAAGCTATAATTTCTTCACCAATGAACATAATTTTACTTTAAGAGGTGCTACAAACCATTCAGGAGAACTTGGTACAAGTGCAGATGGTAATATTACAAGACTAGATAATGCTATTGATAAAATGCCAGAAAGGTTAAATCGTCTTGAAGAAAAACTCATTAGCACAAAGGAACAACTGGAAAATGCAAAAGAAGAATTAACAAAGCCTTTTGAAAAAGCAGATGAGCTAAAGACAAAAGTATTAAGACTTGCAGAATTAAACAAGCTACTTGATATGGGAGAAGTAGAAGAAAAAGAAAATCCTAATCCATTACTTGAAGATGTAAAAAGGGTTATTGTAGATTTTTGTAAAAGGGAATATGAAGATGATAGTTATACCTATGAAAATTTTAATAATCTATTTCCTGACCTTGCTCATATTGGAATCGCTTATACGACTACACCAGATGAAAAGCATGAAATTCAATATGAAATTAGCTTAGAAAACTTTACAGCTACTCAATATATCAATGGAGAACCAATCACAAAGATTGATTATCTCAAAGACCTTGGAAGTGAAGAAAAGGCATTGGAATTTCTAAAACAAGAAATGGAATATGGAGACTTTGGAGAATTTGTATCTATTGATGATAATGACCTTAAAAAAGCATTAGGTCTTGAAAGAGATGATGATGGTAATATATATGATCCACTTGCAAAAGATTTGGATAATGATGGTGTGTCAGATAGATACGATAATGACTTTAGAGACAGTGACTACTTTGAAACTACTTATGATGTAGAGGATAATATTCACACAAGGGCAGAAAGCAAAGAAAAAGTATCTGAAAAGCCGTCTATCTTAGGACAGATTAAGTCATATCAGTCGGAAGAAAAACAAACAGAAACAAGAGAAAATAAATCAAAAGAACACGATGAACGTTAAGGGACTTATTACAAGCTCCTTTTCGCTTTTGTAGAAACTATGGAGGTATATTATGAACTACAAAGAAATGAGAAATGAACTAGAACAAATGGCAAACGAAAATCATGAAAATTTTGCGAAGGCACTAATTAGCTTTGAAAAAGGAATCAATGATAAAGATGCCTTGGACAAGTTATACCAGGAATATATGGATAATGATAGTATGAGCTTACTCAATGATGAGTTTGATTATTTGATTGACGAACTCAGAGAAAATGGACAGATTAAAGATAGTGTAGCAATTGAAAAAGAAGACAATGATCTGGTGAATATTGTTGGGAATATCGTAGGTGAGGTTGAAACAATTGAAAGAGAAAATAAGAATGGAAAAGCCTTTAAAGTAGTTAATTTCTCGGTTGTATCAAAAGATGATGAGGGAAATAAGATTTACACTAATTGCTCAGCTTATGGGGATAAGGGAGATATTCCAAAGAACTTTAAGCAGGGAGACTTTGTAAAGCTTTTTGGACAGGTGAGATCATCCATTAACGATAACGGAAAGGAACATACTAATGTTAGAATACTATCGTCTAAGCTTTTAAAAGCAAAGGAACAGATGAAGAAGCAAGAAGAAAAGAAAGAATCAGTACTTGGAGCAATAAAGAAATATAAGGCTGAAGAAAAAGCAAAACCTGTAGAAAAGAAAGAATCTTCAAAGGAAACGGAGAGATAGAATATGTCGGTGTGGTCTTAGGGCTGCACCGATTATTTTTTTGCAAAACTAGTTCGAGAAAAGGGAATAAAAGTGTACTATAAGTACTAGTTTTGTGGTATAATAGAAGCGATATGATTTTAACAAGAAAATGACTGGAGGTTAGTCATGTCAAAATTCAGCTATAAAAAATTGTTTAAAAAATTGATAGATAAAGATATGAAAAATACTGAACTTATGAAAAAAGCAAAAGTGAGTAAAAGTACATTCTATAAAATTAAAAATGGTGATAATGTCACAACTGACGTGTTACTAAGAATCTGTAATGTATTGGAATGTGATATTTCAGAGATTGTAGAATGTGTTAATGATTCTTCGGAGGAAATATAAAATGAATTTAATTAGCTTGTTTTCAGGAGCGGGAGGATTAGACTTAGGCTTTGAAAAAGCAGGGTTTAATGTTGTAGCTGCTAATGAATACGATAAAACAATTTGGGAAACATATGAAAAAAATCATGATACAAAACTTATTAAGGGAGATATTTGTGGTATTCCTTCAGAGATGTTTCCTAAATGTGATGGTATTATCGGAGGTCCGCCATGCCAGTCTTGGAGTGAGGCAGGGTCATTAAAGGGGATTGATGATCCTAGAGGACAATTATTTTATCAGTACATACGCATTTTGAAAGATAAAAAGCCGAAGTTCTTCTTAGCAGAAAATGTTAAGGGCATGATGGCGAAAAGGCATAATAGTGCTGTTGAAAATATTGTTTCTCAATTTGAGGAAGCTGGTTACGATGTTTTCATTCATTTGTTAAATGCTAGTGATTATGGTGTTCCTCAGGATAGAAAAAGAGTTTTCTATGTTGGATTTAGAAAGGATTTAAACATCAAATTTGAACCACCTAAACCATACGAGTCAAAGTTGACTTTTAAAGATGCGATATTTGATTTAAAAGATTCGGCAATTCCAGCATTAGAAAAAAATAAGACAAATGGTGATAACTGTAAAGTTTTGAATCATGAATACTTTATTGGTGCCTATTCGCCAATATTTATGAGTAGAAATAGAGTTAGACAATGGGATGAACAGGCATTTACGGTCCAGGCATCTGGTAGACAGTGTCAACTACATCCGCAAGCACCAGTTATGCCTAAAGTAGAAAAAAATAAAAATATATTTGAACCTGGTAAGGAAGCACTATATAGAAGATTAACCGTGAGAGAGTGTGCAAGAATACAAGGATTCCCAGATAATTTTAAATTCTATTATACGAATTTGAACGATGCATATAAAATGATCGGTAATGCTGTTCCTGTGAACTTAGCGTATGTTATGGCTGAGTCAATTTTAGAAGCTTTGCGTAATTCTAGTTCAAATTTGAGTCTCTTAAAAACAGGCATAGATAATTAGGCGGAGGTAATCTATGAGTGAAAAAAGTAATAATCAAGGAAGGGCATATGAGTTTTCTTATTTAACTACATTGTTTGAAGAAATATCAAAAGTTCGTCCGGCAAAGATAGAAAAAAACAGTAGTTTTTATGCTGCAGAACGTGCATGGAATACTTTAACCGATTCTGAAAAAGCTATATACAAGATTAGTGCATTAGCTGGAGTAAATACTATATTTGAACTTGAACCGTTGATTTTAGATGATGGATTAGATGAGTTGGAATTGAAAATTCAATCAGATGATAAAGGTAAAGAGGGCGATGTAAGAGATGTACTGATTATTAGACGAGGTATTGAGTGGGAAATTGGTCTTAGCGTAAAACACAACCATTTTGCTGTAAAACATAGTAGATTATCTAAAAAATTAGATTTTGGAAAAAAGTGGTATGGAATAGATTGTTCTGAACAATATTGGAAAGATATTAAACCAATATTTGAATATCTTGATTCTGAAAAACAAAAGGGTTCTAAGTGGAGTGAATTACCTAACAAAGAAGACGATGTATATGTTCCTTTATTAAATGCATTTAAAGGGGAACTGGAGAGACAAAATTGCTTGTTTGGTAAAGATATTCCTAGATTGATGGTTGAGTATTTGCTTGGAGAATTTGATTTTTATAAAGTAATTGGGATTGATAATAAAAAGATAACTCAAATTCAAAGCTACAATTTGAGAGGAACGTTGAATAGACAGGGTAAAAAGCGTAAAAGAAGCGTTGAATTGCCAATATCAACACTTCCAACAAGGATTGTTAGCTTGGAATATAAACCAGACAGTAAGAATACATTGGAACTATACCTTGATGGGGGTTGGCAATTTAGTTTCAGAATTCATAATGCTTCGACTAAGGTTGAATCAAGTTTGAAGTTTGATATACAAATTATAGGTATGCCTACAACAATTATATCGATAGATTGTAGATGGAGGTAAGTGTAGTATGAAAAGTTATTTTGAACCTACTGGCAGACTTATAATGTCTATTGGTAAAGATTTAATTAAAGATCTTCCGGCTGCACTAGTGGAACTTGTGAAAAATTCATATGATGCAGATGCAAGTTATGTAAAAATCACATATATAAAAAATGAAGATAGATTAAATATTATTGTTGAAGATGATGGACATGGAATGAGTCAAGATACAGTTTTGAATACTTGGATGGTTCCATCAACAGACTATAAATTGAAAAGGAAAAATAGTCCAAAAGGAAGAGTTTATCAAGGAAGAAAAGGTATTGGTAGGTATGCAGTTTCTTTGCTTGGTAATAAACTAGAACTAATTACAACAAGAGAAGGAATGGAAACCACGGCTTGTTTTGATTGGGATGAGTTTAATTCTGAAAAAAAGTTGAGTGATATTCCAATTTTTATTACAACATCTGAAACTACAAACAATAGCGGCACTAAACTTATTATTACAAATGAATATGGAAATGACTTGGCAGATGAAATAAATGAAATTGATTCACAAAAGGTTGAAAAAGAATTATCTAAATTATTATCCAATATAAAAGATTTTAAGATAGTAGTTAGTTATGAAAATTTTTATAGTGATGATAAAAAGAATATTTGTAAGGAAATCTCGCAATTAGAATTTAATGAAGCTTGGCACTATAAATTATCAGGTAAGATACATGCTGATTTTAATTATGAATTAAAATATTCGAACTTTTATACCAAGGAAGAAAAAGAATTCAAGGGTAGTTTTATAAAGGAATTACCTAAAAATTCTGTCCCATGTGGTGGAATTAGCATTGACTATAGAGTTTATGATAAAGATCCATCGGGAATAGAAGTAATAATGAATTTTATAAATGGAAATCAAAACACGAATCTTTCTAAGACAGAAATAAAAAATATGTTAATTGACAAATCTGGCATTAGTATTTTTAGAAATGATTTTAGAATAAGACCGTATGGAGATAAGGGATTTGATTGGCTAAATTTGGATTCTAAACGTGTGCAAAACCCTAGTATGGCAATAGGTTCGGAACAGATAAACGGTAAAATAAGTATAGAGTCCGAAGAGATATCTGGACTAAAAGAAAAAAGTGCTAGAGATGGATTGTATGAAAATTCTAATTTTGCTACATTACAACGAATTGCTGATTTGAGTCTTAGCTTATTACAAAAAGAAAGATTTAAATATAGACAAAAAGCAACAAAAAAGAAACCTGAAGCAATAGATAAACTTTTTGATTTTAGCCATGTTAGTCAAAATATGGGAAAAGCTATAGATAGGGCTTATAAAAATTTAAAAAAATCTCCTGAGAATACAGATGAACATATAGAAACTTTAAACCAAGAAATAAGTAAAGAAATAAGAAATTTAGAAAAAGAAAAAGAAACCGAGTTTCTAGAAGTTAAAGAAACTATTGCAATATATCAAAAACATACTACATTGGGTAATGTTATAAGTGTTGTTTTGCATGAAGGGAGGAAGCCTCTTGCGTGGTATAGAAATAAGTTACCAGCCATGGAACGAAAACTTAATAGTTTGTTTGATAAAAAAGAAATAGCTACAACTGGGTATAATGATTTGTATAATGATGTAGGAAAGTTAAAATCCGAAGCAATAAGGATGAGTGATTTTTTTGCAAGATTAGACCCACTTGCATCTAATAAAAGAAAGAAAAGGAAGAAAATCAATGCTGAAAATGAAATACGTTCAGTAATGGATATTTTTCAAACAATTGTAGAAGAATCAAATATTAAAATAGATTATGAGATGCAGGAAAATATCACTTTGAATTTAGTAGAAGAAGACTTGTATATGGCGCTTACAAATATAATTGAAAATGCAATTTTTTGGGTGAATTACTCTAAATTTGATGAGAAAATTATCAAAATAAGTCTTTTTACTAATAATGGTGAGGCTGTTATAGAAATAGTAGATAATGGTCCTGGAATTTTGTCTGAAGATATAAAAGAAAATCTTTTGTTTCTACCGGGTTACTCAAGAAAAAATACTGTCATGGAAGAAAATGGTACTGGATTAGGACTTTCTATTGCAGGGGAAGCTATTCAGAGAAATGAAGGAACTTTAGAAGCGATTGATTCTGAAGTGGGTGGGCATTTTAGAATATGCCTTAAGAAAGCTGAGGTGTAAAATGTCTGAAACTAAATTTTTGTTAATAGATGATGAGAATGAGCAAAGCGAATTGCTTAAAAGTGCAATAGATGAAATCAATGCAGAGAGCGGTTATAACCAATTGAGTTTTCATATAGTTAATACACCAGAAGATGCGATGATTGCTTTATATTCATACTCTTTTCAAGCAATAATAATTGATTTAAAGTTATTAGCTGAAGATGATGCCGTAAATAATGATGAAGAAATCTCTGGAAATATTTTGTTGAAGCAAATTATAGAAAAAGAGATTATACCAATTGTAGTTCGCACAGGATTTCCTGAAAAAATTAGTAGTGAAATAAATAAAGATATTGTTAAGGTTTTCCCTAAAGAAGAGCCTTTGTATGATATTATTAAAGAACTTATAAATTCTTATAGTGACTCTGTTTTTAAAATTTTCGGCTCAAAAGGAGAAATAAGCAAGAATATAAAGGAGCTATTTTGGAGTATTATCCCAGAGTGTTTTTCTAACAATAATGCGGAAGTTTCGTCCTTGAGTTTTGAAAAAAAAGAAACAGTCATTATAAGGTATATATCAAGTTGGTTTAATAACAAATATATGTTCGATGAAAAGTATATAGATGCAGATCCAATAGAAATGTATATGTTTCCAAATCCAATAGAACAAGTATGTAACTGCGATGTATATGAGAAAAAGGATAATGAAATCTGTGATTATTATATTGTGTTGACGCCATCATGTGATCTTGCAAATAAAAAGATAGATGAAGTTATATTGTGTAAAATTAAGAACTATGGTGAAATACCAGATTTCATTGATACGTTAAATAGGTACAATATGGAAACTTCAAAAGAATCAAAAAAAGCAAAAAAAGCAAAAGATTCTTTAACTAAGTGGTTTAGAAATGCCCATACAGATTCGATTAGATATCATTTTTTACCTAAGTTTAGCAAATTCTCAGGTGGATTTGTAGATTTTCGTTCTGTAATTTCTCTTAAATACAATAGGGAAACAGGAAAAATTGAAGACACAAATTACAAAAAGATTGGTGTAATAACGGAGAGTTTTAAAAGAGATATTGTAGCTCGATTTAGTTCTTATTATCATAGGCAAGGGCAACCAGAGTTTAACTGTGATAGTGTTTTGAATAATTTTTAATAAGAAGATACTATACGAGGAGGTGTGGTTATGCTAAACATAGTAGATGTGTTTTCGGGAGCAGGTGGATTAACCGAAGGATTTAGGTATAAAGACTATTATAATTTTATTTGTCATATAGAAATGGACAAAGATGCTTGCTCTTCTTTAGAATTAAGAAATATATATTACTATTTAAAAAAAGAAAATAACCTATCTCCATATTTTGAATATATTCAAGGTAAAATCTCGAGAGATGATTTGTACTCGATTATACCAAGAGATCTAACTAAAGATATATTGAATAAGGAAATCAGTAAAGATACTATACCTTCGATTTTTGAATTTATTGACCAAAGATTAGGCAATAATAAGTTAGATGGTATTATTGGCGGACCACCATGTCAGGCATATTCTACAATCGGTAGGGCCAATAACAAGTCGAAAAAATCTACTGATAAAAGAATTTATCTATATAAACATTATTTAGATTTTCTGGATAAATATAAACCAAAGTTCTTTGTTTTTGAAAATGTTAAAGGGTTGCTTTCTTTTAAGGATTTATCAGGAGAATTACTCTTGCCAAAAATAATTTGCGAATTTGATAAGTGCGGATATGAGGTAGATTATCAAATAGTAGATGCAAGTAATTATGGTATAGTACAAAAAAGAGAACGTTTAATACTTGTCGGACATCGAAAAGATTTAGTGTTCGATAACTCATTTTTTGACTGTTTGGCTGAATATGTTGAGGTTGCCCCAACTATAAAAGAATTGTTTGAGGACTTGCCAAGTATAAAGTCTGGGGGAAGTTCTCATAAGTATCGTTGTGATGTTTCGAGTCAGTTCGTTGAAAAATATATTCGTAAAAAAGATGGTATTTTAACACAACATACTGCGAGACCTCATAATGAAAATGATTTGAAAATATATAAATTGGTACTAAAAGCTAAGAAAAAAGGTAAGAATTTAAGATATATCGATATACCTGAAGAACTACAAACGCATTCTAATACAACATCTTTTTTAGATAGATATAAAGCTTTGGATTATGGCTCTGTTAGTCATACAGTTGTTGCTCATATTGCGAAAGATGGACATTACTATATTCATCCAGATTTAAGACAGAATCGTTCAATTACAGTAAGAGAAGCAGCTAGAATACAAGGGTTTCCAGATGATTTTTATTTTGAACATTCACGAACAGCTGCATTTAAACAGATAGGCAATGCCGTTCCACCAATTTTATCTAAAAAAATTGCAATGGCTATTATAGATTTTTTGAGAGGACAAAAAGGAGAGTGAATTACCTTTCCATCTCCTTACTCATATATTTCTCATAATTTTTTCTGATTTGATACAGTTCTTTCATATCAGATTTTGCAGAAGAATACTCTTGCATTAGGGTATTCTTTTTTTCATGCAATGAATCAAGCTCTTTCAAAATATCCTTGGAGTTTGGAAGTTTTGAGTAAGATTTTTTTAGGTCTGAAAGGGCATTTTCATAGAGTGTTATTTCTGATTTATGTTCTTCAAAAAAAGCCGTATCAAATGGATCTTTCTTATATTCCAGATAGATTTGACGATACAATTTTACGGTATGAACTTGTTCCATAATATTTGATAGAGTTGAAATTTTGTTATCAACAACTTTGATTTGATCCTGTAAATCTTGTCTTTTTAATGCACTCTCTTTAATGTATTCATCAAGCTGGGAGATAGACTTAAATCCTTTTTCACGCATCAAAAGTACAGTGTCGGCTGCAGTTTTTAAATTATGTTTTGTAGCCCAATACTCATAGCCTTTGCTTGATTTTATCTTTTCATTATTTGAAATATCTATAATATTGCCTACACGTTTTTTAACAGTATAGGTTCTTTGATTAGTATTATCTAAGATACGCTCTTTTAATCTATCTTCAGTATAATCTTCTCCGATAGTCTTAGCTCTTATAAATCTTTCTTTGTCCTTGTGCTTAAACGCAATATGCTTTCCATACTTGATTTCATAATCAAGGGTAGCCATTCTATTTAGAAAATCATCCCAATCATTGGATTGTTTAATGGATCTATCTATATCAAATTGAAGTCTACTTTTCCAAGAAGTACCTTCTTTAAATTGGTTATTTTCATACCATGACTTACCATTAGTTTTATATTTTTTTCTATAAGTTACGTAGAACTTATCAATAACAGATAGGTTGTTTTCTTTGCATAGTTTATCACTTTGATACCTAATTTGATGATAGCTTCTCTTGTTGGATTGATAGCACTTGCCTGTAACCATATTTACATTATTGAAGATGATATGGTTATGGATATGACCTTTATCTATATGGGTAGTAAGTACGAACTCGTACTGATCCTTAAGTATTCTCTTACAAAGTTCCATTCCGATTTGATGTGCTATTTCTGGAGTAGCTTCACCAGGCATAAATGATTGAATGAGGTGTCTTGCAAGTACTGTTCCATTAACTTTATTATCTTCTCTAGTCTTCATAAAAGCAGTATGGGCAGTAGAAGCAAAGCACTTATTTGTGCTCACCAATATTTTTTCATCTGTCTTTTCTTCATTTGTTATATAAGCAATAGCAAGATTAAGAGTAGATTTAATTGGATGTATCTTTGTAATTGCCATTTATATGTCATCTCCTTTATTGGTAGTTTTATTGAGCAGTAGGGAATGTATTTGCCATATTTCTTTTGATAGATGTTCAATTTGGGACTGCATATCTTTGATGTCATCGCTATAAATAACACCAGTCGAATTAACTCGTTTAGCAATTTGGTTTACACTACTTGCATACCTAAAAAGCAGTCCTTGTATTTCTCTAAATGGATGTAAATCGACAACATAAATATCTGATTCAGATACTACTTTTCTTAGAAAATGGTTCATAGTCTTACACTTTGCCATCTTCATTTTCTTTTCAAAAAGTGCTTTTTCTTCTTCTGTTAAGTTTATTTTCAGTTGAACATTTCTAATTCTATTTGTCATGTTTGTCACTTCCTTTCAAAAAAGTTGGGGTCTTAGGGTACTCCCTAACAAGCTAAAATTGATAAAAAAAGAAGCAACTCCACGAGGGGCTGCTTCATCGATTTTTCGTAAGTGGGTACACACTTACTGTGCTTGCTACATAAGAATGATTTGTCAAACAAGCGTTAAGCGAGATATGAGTTTGTGTCTTAATTATACCAAGTATAGAAGTTAATGTCAGCGTTTTATCTAAAACTCATTTATAACATGACAAAAAATGTCATATTTATGGTATAATAGTAACTACTAGGAGTGGTTAAATAATGAAAAACAATAGATTGTTTAAAATTTTGTATTATGTACTGGAAAAAGGAAAAGTAACGGCAAATGAACTTGCGGAAAAATATGAAGTGTCAATAAGGACAATTTATAGAGATATTGATGTCCTTAGCAGTGCCGGAATTCCCATCTATGCCACCCAAGGGAAAGGTGGTGGAATAGAAATAGCGGATGATTTTGTGTTGAAAAAATCATTTCTTTCTGAGAACGAGCAAGAACAAATTTTGATTGCCTTAAAAGGTTTGGAACTGACAAATAAAGAGTACGAAAATGAACTTTTAACAAAATTAACTGCTTTATTTAAAACTAAAAATACCAACTGGATAGAAGTCGATTTTACAAATTGGCAACGAAGCAAATCCTATGATGAATTATTTAAAGATATAAAATCAGCAATCATCAATAAAAATATTGTTAGTTTTACATATTTTTCCAGCAATAAAAAAGAAACTAGCAGAGAAGTAAAGCCAATCAGACTCCTTTTTAAAGGATGGGATTGGTATGTGTATGCATTTTGTTTGTCCAGAAATGATTTTAGATATTTTAAGCTGTCACGCATAAAAGAATTTGAAATTTTATCAAATACCTTTGAAGATGATTTTGATAATATCGTCTTAAAAAAAGAAATGGAGTATGAGGAAACTGTATTTGTTAAAGTAAAATTTGATAGAAAAATGGCTTTTAGAGTATATGATGAAGTATCCAGTGCTATTGAAGAAGATGAAGATGGAAATTTATATGCTACAGTAGAACTTCCCAATAATTACAATTTATATAACTATATATTCTCTTATGGAGATACGGCAGAGGTGTTAGAACCGAAAGAAATTCGAGATAAAATAAAAAACATAATAAACTTTATGGATAAAAAATATAAATATGACATATGATGTCAAGTTAACTTTTGTATAATATATTTATCAGTACAAAGGAGAATTTTGCTATGAAATATGAATGGAAAAAAGAGGAAAAATATTTATATGGAGCGAAGCAAAAAGCGGAAATAATAGATGTTCCTAATCAGAAGTTCATTATGATAAATGGAGAAGGCAACTCCAATTTAACTGATTTTTCAGATAGAGTTTCGGCATTGTTTACATTAGCATATGGTATAAAAATGTTATTTAAAAAGACGAATATAGATGAAAATAATTCTTCTTACAAAGACTTTGCTGTATTTCCACTCGAAGGCATCTGGAGAAAAAACTCTGGAGAACAATTTGATAAAAATAAATTGAAATATGTAATTATGATTAAACAGCCAGATTTTATTACAAGAGATATTTTTGATTTAGCTATTAAGAATGTTAGAGAGAAAAAACCGAATAAATTATATGATGAAATCATTTTTGATAATGTAGAAGTTGGCAAAGCAGTACAGATTTTACATATTGGAAGTTTTGACACAGAACCATATTCATTTGAAAAACTAGAAAGTTTTATGGAAAAACATGGTCTTTTAAGAAAATTTGATTATCATACAGAAATCTATTTGAGCAACAAGAATAGAACATCAGAAGAAAACTTAAAAACCATATTGAGATATAGCGTAAAGTAGGAGGAAATATTATGCCAAGACCAAGAACAAAAGAAGATTTAATGATTGCAGCGAAAGAAAACTATGATAAGTTGAACGTGTTAATTGCTAAGCTGTCTGACGAAGAATTAAATACACCTTTTGACTTTTCAAGTGATGAAAAAAAGAAAGAGGCTCATTGGAAAAGAGATAAAAATCTAAGAGATATTTTGATCCATTTATATGAATGGCACCAGCTTCTTTTGAATTGGGTAGATACAAATTTAAAGGGAGTGGCAAAACCTTTTATTCCAGCTCCATATAATTGGAAAACTTATGGAGATATGAATGTGGAGTTTTGGAGAAAACATCAAAACACTTCTCTTGAAGATGCAAAAGAAATGTTTCATAAATCCCATAAAGATATTTTAGAATTAGCTGAAAGATTTACAAATAAAGAACTGTTTTCAAAAGATGTCTATAAGTGGGTAGGAGGAAGTGTACTCGGTTCGTACTTTGTAAGCACTACTTCAAGCCACTATGATTGGGCGATGAAGAAATTAAAAGCACATCAAAAAAATTGTAAGAAAAAATAAGCAGATATGGAGATGATAGAATGCATTTTATGAAGGTAAAAGGAATATTATCTTCAAAAAATGGAATGAATTTATTCAGAGGTTGTACACATGGTTGTATTTATTGTGACTCAAGGAGTAAATGCTATCAGATAAACCATAGATTTGAAGATGTAGAAGTTAAAGAAAATGCCCTACAACTTTTAGAAGATTCTTTAAGAAGAAAACGCAAAAAATGTATGATTGGATTAGGTTCTATGACAGATCCATACATTAAAGAAGAGCTTAGATTAAATTATACAAGGCAGGCACTTGAGGTAGTGAACAAATATGGATTCGGCATAACGCTTATAACAAAATCATCAAATGTGTTAAGGGATTTAGATTTATTGAAAGAAATAAACGCCAAGACTAAGTGTGTTGTTCAAATGACACTTACTACTTATGATGAAAAGCTATGTAAATTGCTTGAACCAAATGTTTCTACAACAAAGGAAAGATTTGAAACCTTACTTGCTTTAAGAGATGAAGGGATACCTACAATTGTATGGTTAAGTCCAATTTTACCTTTTATCAATGACACTGAAGAGAATCTAATGGGCATTTTAAATTATTGCAAGGAAGCAGAAGTAAAGGGGATAATTTGCTTTGGTATAGGTCTCACTTTAAGAGAAGGGAATAGAGAGTATTTCTATTGTGCATTAGATGAAAAATTCCCCAAGGTTAAAGATAAATATATTAAAACATTTGGAAATAGCTATATTGCTAACAGCAAGAATAATTCTAAATTAATGAAGATCTTTCATGACTTTTGCGAAAAAGAGAAAATAATGCATGACAATGATATTATTTTTGGCTACTTGAAAGAATTTGAAGAAAGAGAGATAAGTAGACAACTTAGTATATTTGATTTTTAGAAAATAGAAATAATACAAAAGGTTAAGGAGGACTTTTAAAGATGGTGTCACAAAGAACTAAATACGATACATATCTTAATATAAGCCCTTTTTTATATTTTCAATTTAGTAAATCATAAGGATTACCATGTAAATAATTTAATATTTTTCATCCATTATGGAGGATTCGGTATGCATAAATGCCGAAGTCCTCCTTTTTTGTTTTAAACAAGAAAACAAAGAAATGGAGGAAAATAAAAATGCGAAAAAATTATTTCTTGTTTGTGAATGGAAAAAAAGTGGAGGTTAGTGAAGAGATTTATAAAGTCTACTGGCAAGAAAAAAATCATGAAAAATATTTGAAGCAGGTGGATAGAAAAAATCACCTGCTTTTTTTCTCGTCTTTTGATCATGATGGACATTTTGAGGATAGTATAGTTGATGAGGGTTTTGATGTAGATAAGATCGTTCAGACACAGATGATGATTGAGGCAGTGCGAGATGCACTGTCAAAATTGAATGATGAAGAAAGAGAAATCATTGATAGACTTTATTTCAATGATGAGACTATTCGTTCGGTAGCTGAAACGAAAAAAATATCTCATCCAGCTCTCATAAAGAGAAGAAATAAGATATTGGACAAGTTAAGAGAATTGCTGAAAGACTTTAGGTAGTAATGAGAAGAAGCGGACAAAGAAAATTTTGTCTGCTTCTTTTTAAATATTGAAAAAAATAACTGCAATTGGTATAATAAATCATCTAATTCGTGTTATAAAATAACAAAAAATAGCGAGGAAGACAATGATAAGAAATAATATTGAAGTTGATGTGAAAATAAAATGTATTGAAAAAGGTTTAACGCAAGCTCAACTGGGTGAAAAAATAGGAACAACTGGGCAATACATCAATAGAATAATAAAAAAACAAAATAATATTATTAACAAGACTTTTGTATCCATGATGGAAGCTCTCGGATATGATATAGAATTAAATTATGTTAAAAGAGGTAGTAAGTAGGAGGTGTATTATGGAATATACAGATGATGAGCATAAGATTCTTTCAATTATGAAAAGGACAGATTTTAAAAATATTTCAAAAAGTGATGTTATAAGCTTTGCTTCTAAAATCGGAGAATTGCGTCCAGAAGTGGCAAAAGAAGTATTAGCACAATTTCCAGAATTTGTGAATTTAATGAAATCTGTACTATCAGAGTATAGAGGGGTACTAAATACAATTATTGAATCAGATGATGGAAGTTTAAAAGAATATTATTCTGTTGCAAATAAAGAAATGGATTCTGCTATGGAAAGCAGGGAATTATTTTATGATTTGGTTAAAAGGGTACAGTCTGATTGTTGTAAACTCTTAGACAATCCGAATCTTGAGCCAGAGATAATTACGGAAATTTTAAATAGAGAAGTTGAACTAGTTAAAATGGCAAATGAAAATGATGCTGAAATACGAAATCAGGAAAAAGAGATCGAAGATAGAGTAAATAAGAAAGATACAGAAAAAAGAGACTTTAACTGGAAACTTATAGGAACAATTAGTACAGCACTTATAGTAGTTGCGGGAGTAAGTGCGGGTGTGCTTGGAGGAAAATTTGACTTTAAATTGCCTAAAAAGATTTAATGGAGAATAATAAATATGAAGTTTAAAAATTATCTATTTGATTTATATCCTTATTTTCCCAAAGGTTTTTCATTATATAATAGAAAGGATCCTGATGTATGTAGTAAGGCGTTATACGATGATTTATGTGAGATGTTTTTTGATGATGATTCAAAAGAAAAACTTAAAATAACATCTGCATGTAATAAATGCCAAAACTTTGGAAATGGAGATTTTTATACTTTATTTATTGATAAGGATAAGTATTTATTATCAAGTGACTATATAGGAGCTTCTATTTATTGGGCAAAAAAGGCAGGATTAAACGACAGAATAATTTTAGATCATTTGAGTATTTCAAGAACAATAGGTGGACACATTCTTTTCCCTAGAGGTGGAAAATTAGTAACTGTTAATCAGGCTAGAGGTGGAGAACCTAAAATTAGGAATGGAATTTATAAAGGATATTATGATCGTTTTGATTTAACACTATATGCTATAAAAGAATGGTTTGTGGGAAATAATAATTCAAAAATAGATTATGCTATAGAGAATTACCATGAATGGTTTGAACTATTTTTTGATGATGATAATTGTAAAAATGGATTTGAGAACTTTAACGAGTTTTTCAAGTTAGAAGGATTTATATATGAGCAAAATAAAATTATAGATTTAATTAAATCAGATTTAGAGAACAATCAGGTTGTCTTTTTAGATAAAGAAGATATTTTGATTGCTAGCACAGAAGAAGAATATATAAGATATATGAAAAATCTTAATATCATTATTCTAGAAAGAACTAAAAAAATATTATTATAAAGATTTCAGCACCAGTTAAATAAAATGTGCGTTTTCTTTATCAAAAAAATTAATAAAATAGGTTACCAAGAGGGATAAATTTTCACTATTAAAGTGTAGGGGGAATTTATCCTTTTTGCTTTTGAGGTGGAAGAGAAATCTATTCCGTTATTAAGTAAAGAATCCTACATAGCAGAAAGCTAATTGATCTTTGACAACTGAATAGACCAAGGTGGGACGTTATCCATTTGTGGAGAATTATGACCTACGCCAAGACTTTTCTGCTAAGAAATTGGTTTAAATGAATACTGGTAAGTGCCAAGGATAAAAGAAAAAGAGCGATAAATAGGAATACATAAAGGATAGGTGTGGCAATCTATCTCTGTGATACGAATGGTGATAATGATACTTCAATAGTTTACGCCGGCTCGTCTTAATAAGGGGCGGTGGTGAGATTCCAATGTAGCAGCCAATGCACCTACCAATGTCATAAAACTTATTATAAAAATAGTGAGGTTAAGACTATGAATAAGAAAAAAGAAGTTAAGAAAGATAAGGATAAGAAGCAAATAGCCGATGATTATTCTAAGAAAATAACCTACTCTACGAGCGAAAGTGAAAAGCTTGATTTACTTGATATTGTTGAGATGTATCTATGTAAATCTTGTGTCAGAATTTGAGGGGCTGACAAAGAGAAATAGGGTGCGGTAAAATATAGGTGGTAGAAGTAATCTTCCGAAATGACTATTTGCCAAAATATCATTTTAGGAGGATTGTTATGAGAAATACTGCGTGTATGTATCTTCGTCTTTCAAGAGAAGATGGAGACAGCAATGAAAGTAACTCTATTTCAAATCAAAGACAAATAATCAAATCTTACGCTAAAGAAAAGAACATAGATCTATCTTATGAATATGTAGATGATGGATATAGTGGTTCTAATTTTGAGCGTCCAAATTTCAAGAATATGATTGATGACCTGAATAAAGGAAAGTTTTCTATCATTATGGTAAAAGACTTATCTCGTTTTGGCAGAGATTATATTGAGTCTGGGAAGTATCTGCAAAAGATATTTCCTGAAAAAGGTATTCGCTTCATATCTGTAAATGATAACTATGATAGTGATAATGCAGATGTTAGTGATACACATTTAATACTTCCAATTAGAAATTTTATCAATGACAGTTATTGTCGAGATATTTCTATGAAAGTGAAATCATCAAAAAAGGTGAAAAGGAAGAATGGCGAGTTTATTGGATCATTTGCTCCTTTTGGATATAAGAAAGATGATAAGAACAAACATCAGCTTGTAGTTGATACAGAAGTAGCTCATATCATTGAGCGAATATTTAATATGAAAATAGAGGGTTATTCCTCAAAGGCTATTGCCGACTTTCTAAACAGTATTGGAACAGTTACACCATCAAAGCACAAAGAAAATAATGGTGATAACTTCAATACTGGTTTTGTTGTGAAAAAAGCAAAGTGGGATGCTAAGATGGTAAACCGTATTATTTCAAATAAGGTTTATATTGGTGTCCTGGAACAAGGAAAAACCACAAAGTTAAATTATAAATCAAAGCATGAAGTCGATGTTTCCAAAGAAGACTGGATAGCAATAGAAAATGCTCATGAAAGCATAGTATCAAAATCCATCTTTACACTTGCAAACAAAATGCTACTTCGTGATGTGAAACAGTCTAAAGATAAGCCACAAATCCTATCTGGAATGCTTTATTGCAAAGATTGTGGAAGTCCTATGATTAGGAGAAAAGTAAGAGACAAGATTTTCTACATTTGCTCTGAATATAACAATGCTGGAGAGTGTTCAAGACATAGTGTAAAAGAAGACTATGTTACTCATGCAACTATTCATGCATTAAATGAATATCTATCTAAGTACAATGAGCTGCTTAAAAAAGTTAGCGAAATAGATGTTTCAAAATTTACTGTGAAAGTTGATTTTGAGTCTTTAAATGCAGAAAAAAGAAAATATGAAAGACTTAGACAATCTCTTTATATGGATTTAGAAGAAGAGCTTATAACGACTGAGGAATTTGAACGATTTAGAAAAAATTATCTTATCAAGATTAGAGAAATTGAGAAACAAATTATTACAAAGCAAAATATCGTAGATGAACTGAAAATGAAGATAAACGATAAAGGTAGTTTCGTTTCTGAGATAGTTCCTAATCTTGGAAGTGATGAACTGAATCGATTGTCTTTAGTGTCTTTTATAGATCGTATTGAGATTGGAGAGGATAATGCAATTAACTTTGTATTCAACAATATTGAAACAGTGAATCTGCTTCAAGCGATTGTGGATAGTGATAAGGTTGAAGCTAAGAACACACATAAGGCAAGATTAATATCAATGGACAAGTTATTTGGTGAGCATTTAGAAAGAGCTGAACCTAAGCTTGCAGTTGGAGGTGTTTGTTAATGGCAAGGACTTCCAAAAGATATATAAGAAAAAACGAAGAACAAGTACAAAAGGTATTTTATAAAGCGGGAGTATATACAAGATTATCCAGTGAAAGAAAAGAAGAATGGCGTGAGAAATCATCGTCTATCGAAACACAGGTGCTTTGTTGCAAAGAGTATGCTTTAAAGGAAAATATCAAAGTCGTAAATATCTACACAGACTATGAATATAGTGGAACAAACTTTGAAAGACCACAGTTTCAGGAGATGATGCAAGATATTCGTGAAAGAAGAATTAATTGTATTATTATAAGAGACTTATCAAGACTTGGAAGAGAATATCTTGAGATGGGAAGACTTATAGACAAGGTATTTCCATTCTTAGGAGTAAGGTTTATTTCTGTTAATGATAAGGTTGATACCGTTAAGGATTTAGATTCTAAGAAGTCATTTGAAGTAACTCTTAAGAATATCGTCAACGATATGTATGCTAAAGACATTTCGGTAAAAATAAAAACAAGTAAGCACAATAGGGCAAGAAATGGATATTTTATTGGTTCTGTTCCGCCCTATGGATATAAGGTAATGAAATTAAAAGAGGGACAGAAGTTAGAAGTTGATGAAAATGTTAGGTTTATTGTTGAAGAAATGTTCCGACTAACACTTGAGGGGAAAAGCCAGTATGAGGTCGCAAAGCACTTTAATACAAAGGGCTATGCGACAGGAATCGTCTATTACAAAACAGGTAGAATTTATAGACAAGATGGAGATCCACAGTGGAATAAAGCTACAATTTCTAAAATGCTTACTAATAGAGCATATACAGGAACTTTAGTACAAGGTGTTAAGCAACAAAATCTTGCAAAAGGAATGAAGCAACAATATGTGGATGAAAGTCAGCATATTATTTATGAGGATGCTCATGAACCTATTATCTCAAAAGAAGACTTTGAAAAAGTGCTGCAAGGGCGAGCAAATAGATTAAAGAACAATGCTTTTGGTGCAGAGATGCATAACTTTGAAAGAGATTATGAGAATAGATATAAGGGCTTGATTTTTAATAATGCAACAGGTAAGGAACTTTATCGAAGAACCAGAATTTACGGGACAAACCATGATAGGCTTTATTACTCTTTTCAAAACGATACTTGCACAGGCAAGATAGATAACGAAGTAAGAGTATTTATTATGGAAAGAGAGCTTGATAAGGCAATGTCTGAAAAGGTAGCAGAGTTTATTACTAAGGCTACAAGCAAGGCAAAGCTAATAGAAAGAGTGTCTGCTAGGTTTTTTGAAAGTATAGATAAGCTAAACGAAGATATTTCAAAGCTTAAAATTAAGACGGAGAAGGAAGAATTCCTAATTCAAAAAGCTTATGAAGAATATAGCTTAGGCAAGATTGATAGGGAAGTATATAGCCTTAAAAGAGAGATTGCTCTTAGCCATATTGCAACAATCAATAATGAAGTTATTGCTATTGAAAAGGTTGTAAAAGACCTTGAAAGGGATAAGAAAACATCTATTAAGTGGATTAAGGACGTATTTTCGGCAAAAAAGGTTGAAAAATTACCATCTGATTTAATTCATAGCTTAGTGGAAAAGATAATTGTCTATGGCAATCATAACTTTGAAATAATCTTTAAATTTAATATGGATAGTTTGATGGGAGGTGTTAATATTGAGTAAAATTGCACTTTACATTAGATTATCTGTAGAAGATCAGATGAAGAAAGATGAGAGCGAAAGTATCATCAATCAAAGGTATTTCCTGAATGATTTTCTTGATAGAAATGATGAATTTAAAAGTTTCCAAAGAGAAGAATACATTGATGATGGATATACAGGCACAAATGAGAAAAGACCATCTTTTCAAAGAATGCTAGAAGAAGTTAAGAATGGTAAAATCAATGCCATAATTGTAAAAGACTTATCGAGATTTATGAGGGATTATATTTCGCTCGGTGATTATCTGGAGAATATATTTCCTTTTCTTGGTATTAGATTTATTGCGATTAATGATGGCTATGATAGTGATAAGGAAAAAGGAAATGGAACAGACCTTGATATCCAGTTTAAAGGTTTGTTATATGACTTTTATACAAAAGATATTTCACAGAAAGTAAAGACAGTTACTACTGAACTTAAGAAGCAAGGAAAGTTTCTTGCTTGGAGTCCACCATTTGGTTATATGAAAGATCCGGATGATAAGCACAACATCATTATCGATGAAAAGACAGCTTGGATTGTGAGGAAGGTATATGACTTAGCACTTACAGGACTTGCATCAAGAAAGATTGCAGCAGTTATGAATGAAGAGAATATACCAACACCAAACGAGCGTAAAAAAGAACTTACCAATATGGATTACGAATATAACATAGTATCATCAGATACAAGAGATGCACCAACATGGACAAATGGTACAGTGGTAGATATTTTATCCAATGAAAATTACACAGGCACTTATGTCTTCAATATGCAAGAAAAATCGGTATTGACTCCTGGTAGTTTTAAATTTAATCCCAAAGAGGAATGGGGTAGAGTTTATGAACATCATGAAGCTATTATCTCAAGAGAAGAGTTTGAAAAGGTTCAAGCTATCAAAGAAAATAATAGTTTCTTAAAAGGGAAAAATACTGACTATCCATGGAGAAAGCATTCTCCATTACAAGGATTTGCAAGATGTCCTACTTGTAACCATATTCTGGGACTTACTCAATCAAAATTTAAGCGACCAGATGGAAGTATGAGAATACATAAGTATTTTCATTGTAGGATCTGCAAGTGCAATAATGTAGAACATAAAAACTCAAGAGTAGATAAGTTAGAGAATCAGGTGCTTGCACTTATTAAAGAGAAATATGGTGAAGCAGAAGTGAAGCCTAAAGAAAAAATAAGTATTAAAGATATAGAGAAGAAGATGGAAAAGCTTCAGGCGAAAAAAATGTCTGATTTTGAAAAATATAAGCTTGGTAAAATGACGAAAGTTAAGTTTGTAGAAAGAAAAAGCCAGATAGATAAGGAAATCGAGAAACTTGAAGAAAAGATAAAACTATCTTCTAATGAAACAGAAGTAGTAACAGATAATGAACTTACACGGGAACTTATGGAAAAGTATGTTGAGTCAGTTATCTGTGAAGGTAGTATAGTTCAAAAAATCATATGGAAATAGACACAAGAGGGAGTGAGAAATCACTCTCTTTTTGCTGTCTAAAAATAGACAATAAATTTTGTGTCAGTCGCTTGACACGAGAGGGGAGCGGTACAACAGCTGCTGTTGCCCACAAAATGAATCGTCAATATATTGGTATTGAACAGATGGATTACATTGAGACGGTTTCAGTTGAGCGATTGAAAAAAGTAATTGACGGTGAACAGGGTGGCATTTCTAAAGACGTCAACTGGACTGGTGGTGGTTCATTTGTTTATTGTGAACTGAAAAATGATGCCCAGGATTTTAAAAATACAGTCTTAGAGGCAAGAGAGCCTGAAACTCTATCTCAACTATTTGAACAGGCTAAAAAGTCTTCGTTCCTATCTTATCGTGTCGACCCTAAAAAGTTGAAAAAGTCAGAGTTCGAAAAACTTTCACTAGCTGAACAAAAACAAGTCTTGCTGGAGTTGGTGGATAATAATAACCTGTATGTTAATTACTCAGAGATAGATGATAGCGACTATGGTATTTCACTAGAAGAGAAAAAACTCAATAGAGACTTCTATGGAGAGGAGTAAGTGATGGCTTTTGTGTATGAAATTTATAAGCAAGCCAGTGAAAATGGCTTTATTGACTTTAAGGCAAGCATTCCAGACTATATCACGCAAAATCTGAAATTTCCACTGCGTCCTTACCAGAAAGAGGCGGTAGGGAGGTATCTCTACTACAAAAGGGATGAGAACAATCGAAAAAAACCAGAACAAGTCCTCTACAATATGGCGACCGGTTCAGGAAAAACTTTGCTGATGGCAACGATTATCCTTGAAAAATTTAAACAGGGTGAACGGAATTTTATTTTTTTTGTGAATAACGACAATATTCTTACCAAGACAAGGGCAAACTTCTTGCCTAATGAGATGGGAAAATACTTGTTTGCGGATAAAATAACGATTGATAATCAAGTGGTGGGAGTACGTGAAGTGACAGATTTTTCCGATAGTCAGCCTGATAGTATCAATATTGTTTTTACAACCATTCAAAAACTTCACCAAGATTTAAATACCCCAAGGGAAAATCGCCTAACTTATGAGCAATTTGAAGATTTGTCGCTTGTGTTATTGGCAGATGAGGCTCATCACTTGAATGCTGGACTCGGTAAGAAAGAAAAAGATGAAAACGACAGCTGGACGGCGACGATTGAAAACATTCAAAGTACAGCCCATAAATCTTCTTTATTTGAATTTACAGCAACCATTGACTTAGCAAATCCAGATATTGCCAAAAAATATGAAAAATCTTTGATTTTCAAGTATGACTTGAAAGAGTTCCGCTTGGATAAGTACTCTAAAGATGTTCTTTTCCACTTGGTAGATAATGAACTTCCAACTCGTATGTTGCATGCAATCATTATCAGCCAATACCGCAAGAAAATCGCCTTGAAACATGGCATCAACCTCAAACCTTTGGTCTTGTTTAAGTCGCAAAAAATTGCTGAAAATAAAGGAAACTTAGAGGCTTTTTTGGATATGTTAGCCAATCTGTCAGTAGAACAAGTACAGTCTCAAAAAAACTTAACTGCAAATGATGAGGAGCAAAAAAATATCTTGGAAAAAGCATTTGCTTTTTTTGAGGAGTCTGGACTTTCTTTTCAAGATTTAATTGAGGAATTGCAGGAAGATTTTCGCCGTGAACGCTTACTCGTGATTGATGGGAAAAACAAGACTAGCAACAATTTAGTAGAGTTGAATACTCTGGAACTCCCTTCAAATGAAATTCGTGCTATTTTTGCAGTTGATATGCTCAACGAAGGCTGGGATGTTTTGAATCTTTTTGATATTGTTCGCCTTTACGATATTCGTGATGGTAAGACAACAAAGAACGGTTTTGTCGCAGGGAACACTACCAATTCAGAAAAGCAACTCATCGGTCGTGGAGCACGTTATTATCCATTTGTGATTGATAATCAAATCGAGGAGAAGTTCACTCGTAAATTTGATGAAAATGAAAACAATGAGCTTCGTGTCATAGAACAGCTTCATTATCATTCAGCAAACAATCCTCGATATATTTCTGAATTAAAGCAAGTCTTGCGTGAGTCTGGAATTTTTGATGATGTTAATTTAGAAGAGCGTGAATTAAAGCTAAAAGAATCTTTCAAACAAACACGAACCTATACAGATGGTCTTGTTTGGATGAATAAACGTCTTTCTTATCAAGAATATGTTGAACAACGACAAGAAAGTTTGTTGGATACCTCTTTCATTCCGAGTTCCTTTGATGTCAGTTTACCGACTTTTAACACAAGAGATTTTGAAGCTTTCTCAGAAGATGATGTTTTTGCTACTGATTCGATAAATACCTTAAATTTCGAGTTTGGAAAAGAAATTACTCCCAATATTGTTCGAGCAGCTATCAATCGCAATAAACAGTATACCTTTAAAAACTTACAGAAAGCTTTCTTTGGCTTGAGTGGTGTATCTGCCTTCATCGAAATGCTTTCGAAAGTTAATATTATACTAGAATCTTCTTTATCACAAATAAGTGAGTTAACTTCAGACCAGAAACTCTATATTGCAGAACAGCTTTTATATAGCATTGAAAAAGATATCGTTCCAACGGAAGAGCGCTTTTATGGTTCAGCTAACTTTGAATCTGTTCCTGTACGTGAAGTTTTTGAAGAGAGTATCTTGAGAAAGTATACTGTTAATGTAAGTGGGAATGCAGAGTTTGGACGGTCACAAAAAACCAAGTCTGAAACAGAGATTTTTGAAAATATCGATCAACTAGATTGGTATGCCTATGATGATAACTTTGGAACAAGCGAGGAGAAATATCTGGTGCGTGCTATCCGTGAATTGATGAATGATTTGCAGGAAAAGTGGTCTGATATTTATCTTTTGCGAAATGAGAAAGCAGTGAAAATCTATAGTTTTGATGAAGGGCGTGCTTTTGAGCCTGACTTTATCTTGCTTGCAAATGATAAAAAAGTTGGAAATACTTCTTGGCAGATTTTCATTGAGCCAAAAGGAAGTCAATTTTTGGATAGTAATAATACCTTCAAAAATAGTAAAGAAGGCTGGAAAGAGAAATTCTTACTGCAAATTACTGAAAGAGATGAGGCAAGAACTTTGTTGGACGATGAACGTTATCGTATCGTCGGTCTTCCTTTCTTTAATAATGAGATGAGCAGAGAAGTTGTAAATAGTAACTTAAAAGATCTATAGCGAAAATTGGTGAATGTATGATTTCACAAATTATTTTAAGAAATTTTAAACGATTTCAAAATAGAGAAATTGAATTTCCCAAAACAAGCCAAATAAGATTTTTCCAAAATCCATTGACAAAAGCCAACATTTTTTGTAAAATAAGAATCAATTAAATACCAACACCGAATGAAGTTTAATAGAAGTGGAGAATCGTTTGATTTTCCATGACTGTAAATGGACGGAACTCTGGAGAGACCGTAAAGGCACCGAAGGGGCAAGGCAGGTAACTGCTCAAACTCTCAGGTAGAAGGACAGAGCTAGGATAGACCGCTTTTTAGCATTTATCTAAGCATTCCAGAGTACATGTATCTTGCATGTGCTCTTTCTTTTGGGGTTGAAAAGATAGGAGAATAGAATGTTAGAATTGCTTAAATCAATCGATGCTTTTGCTTGGGGACCTCCCCTCTTGATTCTCTTGGTCGGAACAGGAATTTACCTAACTGCCCGTCTAGGTCTTTTGCAGGTTTTACGTCTGCCCAAGGCCTTTCAGCTTATTTTTACCAAGGATAAGGGGGATGGCGATGTATCCAGTTTTGCAGCTCTGTGTACGGCCTTGGCATCAACCGTTGGAACAGGGAATATCATAGGGGTTGCGACGGCTATCAAGGTGGGGGGGCCAGGAGCCCTCTTTTGGATGTGGATGGCAGCTTTCTTTGGAATGGCTACCAAGTATGCGGAAGGACTACTGGCTATCAAATACCGCAACAAGGACGACCATGGTGCAGTAGCGGGAGGTCCAATGCACTATATCCTTCTAGGGATGGGAGAAAAGTGGCGACCACTTGCTATCTTCTTTGCCATCGCAGGTATCTTAGTAGCTTTGTTGGGAATCGGGACCTTCACCCAAGTCAACTCGATTACAGAATCCATCCAAAATACAACGGCTATTTCGCCAGCCATCACAGCTCTCGTCTTGTCTGTCTTTGTAGCGATTGCAGTCTTTGGTGGACTCAAGTCCATCTCTAAGGTTTCAGCTACTGTTGTTCCTTTTATGGCCATCATCTATATTCTAGGAACTCTTACAGTTATTTTCTTTAATATCGGGAAACTCCCAGCTACAATCACTCTAATCTTGACATCAGCTTTTAGTCCGATTGCTGCGGTGGGTGGTTTTGCTGGTGCCAGCATTCGAATGGCTATTCAAAATGGTGTGGCGCGTGGTGTCTTCTCAAACGAATCTGGTCTGGGTTCTGCTCCCATTGCAGCTGCTGCGGCTAAGACAAATGAACCAGTAGAGCAAGGCTTGATTTCCATGACAGGAACCTTTATTGACACCCTCATTATCTGTACTCTGACTGGTTTGACCATCTTGGTAACTGGTGTTTGGAGTGGTGATTTGAATGGAGTTGCCTTGACTCAGTCTGCTTTCTCAACAGTCTTTTCACATTTTGGGCCTGCTCTCTTGACCATCTTCCTTGTGCTCTTTGCCTTCACGACAATTCTAGGTTGGAACTACTACGGAGAACGCTGTTTCGAGTTTCTCTTCGGTGTTCGCTTTATCTGGCTCTACCGTGTAGTCTTTGTGCTCATGGTCTTGCTGGGAGGATTTATCGAGTTGGATATGGTTTGGATTATCGCAGATATCGTCAATGCCTTGATGGCTCTCCCAAACTTGATTGCCCTCTTGGTCTTGTCACCAGTCGTCATTGCTGAGACTAAAAAGTATTTTGATAAATAATGAAATCACACATGGCGTGTGATTTTTTGCTTTCATAAAGAATTTTTATCAGTGCAATTTAAAATATATAGTAGATTGAATTAGGAAGAGACAACATAATTAAGATATTCGTATTGCTTTTTAGCTATTATCTAAAAAGCAATACGTCTTGTTCTAACTTCAATATACTATATATTATACAAGGTATAGAATCTGTGATAGACTAGGTTTCAACAAAATGAAAAGAGGTTTTATGATGACAACATTTACAATCCATACAGTAGAATCAGCACCAGCAGAAGTGAAAGAAATTCTTGAAACAGTAGAAAAAGATAACAATGGCTATATTCCCAACCTAATTGGACTCTTGGCCAATGCACCAACTGCTTTAGAGGCTTACCGTACTGTCGCATCTATCAACCGTCGCAACAGCCTGACACCCGTTGAGCGTGAAGTGGTGCAAATTACGGCAGCCGTGACCAATGGTTGTGCCTTCTGTGTCGCAGGTCACACAGCCTTTTCCATCAAACAAATTCAGATGAATGATGACTTGATTCAAGCTCTTCGCAATCGCACTCCAATTGAAACAGATCCTAAATTGGACACCCTAGCTAAGTTTACCTTGGCAGTTATCAATACCAAGGGTCGTGTTGGAGATGAAGCCTTGTCTGAGTTTCTAGAAGCTGGTTATAGCCAACAAAATGCCTTGGATGTGGTTCTCGGTGTTAGTCTTGCCAGTCTTTGCAACTATGCCAACAACCTAGCCAATACGCCTATTAACCCAGAATTGCAACCTTATGCTTATTTCATATTTGAGCAAAAAATGAAGTCGGAAATCAACGGACTTCGTTTTTTAAAATCTTATTCCAGTCTTTTTATGCTATACTGAAATTAACATGATTATTGGAGGTTAGGATGAAAAAACTCCCTTTAGTATAGTAGATTGAATCTAGAGTAGTACGCAATGGTTGCTAAAATATTTCTATACATTAATTTTACTTTCCTAATCAATTTGTTCACATCTTATTTCAATCTACTATATTTTCAGGTTGCTTGCTAGGTTTGGCAGGAGCTGGAAATCTCGTTTTAGATACAGTGCCAGTTCTGTCATATCTACTGAGTCTTTCAGGTTTGATTTTGTGGCTATTCTTTCTGATTCTTCATCTGCTTAATTGGGAAGAAAGCAAGAATTGACCAAGCCCCCTCTTTTATCTGGGATGGCTACCTTCCCCATGGCTGGAATGATTTTATCGACTTATGCCTTTCGCGTGTTTCCTCATCTTCCTCTGGTAGCACAAGGAATCTGGTGGTTTTCATTTCTCTTGGATTTGGCCTTGATTGTTGGTTTCACCATCAAATTTGCCTGTCCTGGTCGGAGGGTTCATTCCACTCCTAGCTGGACGGTTCTCTATGTGGGAATAGCAGTGGCAGCCTTGACTTATCCACTGGTAGGCATTATCGAGATTGTCTATGCGACCTTGAGTTTTGGTTTTCTCTTGACCTTCTATCTCTATCCCCTTATTTATAGTGATTTAAAGCAACATCCACTCCCAGTAGCCTTGCTTGGGCAAGAAGGAATCTACTGTGCTCCCTTCTCTCTGCTCTTGGCTTCCCTGGTTCGAGTTGGAGGAGCCAGCCTACCGACTTGGCTCTTGATTGCCATGATTTTGGCTTCTCAATCCTTCTTTTTCTTTGTTTTAACTCGCCTGCCCAATATTTTAAAACAAGGCTTTCAACCAGCCTTCTCAGCCCTCACCTTCCCAACCATTATCACGGCTACCTCGCTCAAGATGGTTCAGGGAATCTTGAAACTTCCATTTATTGATTATTTGGTGTTTGCTGAAACTGTTATATGCCTCACTATTTTATTCTTTGTCTTGGTTGGTTATCTGATTTGGCTACGAAAAAAGGTCTAGCTAGAAATAGCTAAACCTTATTTTTTATGGTTTGATAACTTCAGCTCCCCCCATGTATGGACGAAGTGCTTCTGGGATGGTCACAGAACCATCTTCATTTTGGTAGTTTTCAAGAATAGCAGCCACTGTACGTCCAACTGCAAGTCCAGAACCGTTCAAGGTGTGAAGGAGTTTCACCTTGCCATCTGCTTCATCACGGTAACGGATTTGGGCGCGACGGGCTTGGAAATCTTCTGTGTTTGAACAGCTTGAGATTTCACGGTAGGTATTTTGCGCTGGAATCCAAACTTCCAAGTCGTAAGTCTTCGCAGCTGAGAAGCCCATGTCTCCAGTAGAGAGAGCAACGACACGGTATGGAAGGTTGAGTTTTTGAAGGATATTTTCAGCGTTGGCTGTCATTTTTTCCAATTCTTCGTAAGATTCTTCTGGTTTGGCAAATTTAACCATTTCAACCTTGTGGAATTGGTGCAGACGGATCAAGCCACGTGTATCACGACCAGCTGAACCAGCCTCAGAACGGAATGATGGACTCATAGCGGTAAAGTAGATTGGTAGGTCTTTACCGTCAAGGATTTCATCACGGTAGTAGTTTGTTAGAGGAACTTCAGCTGTAGGAATGAGGACATAATTAGTGTCTTTCAATTCAAAAGTGTCTTCCTTGAATTTTGGATATTGACCAGTACCAAACATAGAATCATGGTTAACCATGTATGGTGTGATGACTTCAGTATAGCCCTCTTTTCCATGCTCGTTCAACATAAAGTTGTAGATAGCACGTTCCAAACGAGCACCAAGGCCTTTATAGAAGAGGAAGCGAGCACCAGTAACTTTTGCTCCACGTTCCCAGTCAAGGATACCCAAGTCTTCACCGAGATCCCAGTGAGCTTTTGGTTCGAAGTCAAACTCGCGTGGAGTCCCCCAACGGCGAACTTCCACATTGTCATCTTCATCAGCCCCAACAGGAACGCTGTCAGCTGGAATGTTTGGAAGAGTAGTGGTAAATTCTGTCAATTTAGCATCGATTTCTGCCAATTCAGCATCCAAGGCTTTGACTTCAGCAGATAGATTTTGCATGGCAGCAATCTTGTCATCTGCATTTTCCTTGTTGCGTTTAGCTTGAGCAATCTCAGCAGAAACTGTGTTACGTTCTGCTTTGAGAGTTTCAACCTTGACCAAGATGTCACGACGTTTAGCATCGATTTCTTTCATCTCGTTTAAGATAGCAGCATCTACACCACGTGTAGCTAATTTTTCTGCGACAGCATCAAAATCTGTACGAATACGTTTGATATCTAACATAAGAACTCCTTTATGAAAAAAGCACATCTGACAAAGCGTTGGAGTGGCAGGGCCACGGTTCCATCCAACTTCACAGGTGTGCACTTGATTGTGTATGTAATTGTTACTAACGGTAGAATTTCACCTATCCCTCCTATCTGCTCGCAGCACCCGCAGACTTTCTGAAAGAAGAAGATAACCTACTTATCCGTTGCTATGATTATACTAAAGTTTCTACTTTTTTGCAAATAGATTTTTAAATTTTTGGCTAATTGTCTGAATCAGGGTAGGAAGCTTGACGACCTTGTCATTGCCCAGTTTTTCGCGAGCAATTTTGAGGATAGCACCTGAGTCTTTTGAAGCAAAGAGGAATTTTCCTTGATCGGTGAAGACTTCGAAGTGGCGACTGATTTTGCGACCAGTTACGTT
This sequence comes from Streptococcus mitis, assembly GCF_005844455.1. Taxonomy (GTDB): domain Bacteria; phylum Bacillota; class Bacilli; order Lactobacillales; family Streptococcaceae; genus Streptococcus; species Streptococcus mitis_BF. The sequence continues at coordinate 106,438 of NZ_SPGF01000001.1, forward strand.
GGCTCCGATTTGTTGAATACTGGACCAAGGGATTTGGATATATTGTTCGACATTGACATCAGGATAAAACTCTAAGGCTTGATCCCCGACTAGAAATTTTCCGACTTTTCCAGAGATGGAGAGATAGGATGTTCCAGTGGTTTGTAAGTCAATGACTTTATTGAGTGATTGGGCCATGATTAATCTTCCTTACTTTCATCGAAAAAGGCATGATAGAGAGCCTTGATAGCTGCCTTTTCTTGCTCTTTATTGACAACAAACATGATGGAAACTTCACTTGAGCCTTGGGACATCATCTGGATGTTGATCTTGTTTGCAGATAGAGCGCGTGTTGCAGTAGCAGTTACCCCGATATGGCTCTTCATCTTTTCTCCGACAATCATAATGATTGAAAGGTCATGTTCGATTTCAGCATGGTCCACTTCAGCCTTTTGAACGAGTTGACGTAGAATTTCTTCTTCTTTGATAGGAGTCAATTCGCGGGAGCGGAGGATGATTGAAAGATCGTCAATACCTGTTGGCATATGTTCCCAACCAATGTTAAGATCTTCAAGGATTTGAAGAATCTTACGACCGAATCCAACCTCGCGGTTCATGAGGTATTTTGACATGTTGATGCTGACGAATCCAGAATCACCAGCGATCCCAACGACTGGGAATTTATCGCTACTGTGTTTCAGAACAATACGCGTTCCCGGGTGGTCAGGATTGTTGGTGTTTTTGATGACAAGAGGGATTTTTCCGCGGTAGGCAGGTAGAAGGGCTTCATCATGAAGGACAGAAAATCCAGCGTAAGCCAACTCACGCATTTCACGGTAGGTTAATTCAGGAATGGAGTGTGGTTGATGGATAATACCAGGGTGGGCAGCAAAGATACCATCTACGTCCGTAAAGTTTTCATAGAGATCAGCCTTGACTCCAGCTGCGATAATGGAACCAGTAATATCTGAACCCCCACGTGAGAAAGTACAGATTTGATTTTCCTTAGTCACGCCAAAGAAACCAGGGATGACAAGGACTTCGTTGCTATCAGCCAAGCCTTCAATCTTGTCATAACTAGATGGGATGATACGTGCGTTTCCTGGTTCACTTGTGACAACGATTCCAGCTTCTCTTGGATGAACATAACGTGCATCAATGCCGTTTTGGTTAAAGTAGGCTGCAATGAGTTTGGCATTGTTGTTTTCTCCAGCTGCTAAGAAAGTATCGTAGAGAAATTCATTGTCTTCTATAGGAAGAGTTGCCAAGGCCCGAATGCTTTTAGAAATCTTTTCTAAAACGGCAGGTTTTAGGCCTAGTTCACTAACCATAGCGGCATAACGGTCAATGATCCAGCTTTGACTAGCGTTGATATCATTTCCCGCCACATAGTCGCGATAGTATTTAATCAAGGCATCGGTTACTTTAGTATCTTCAGCATTGCGTTTTCCGGGTGCAGAAACGACTACAAAACGGCGTTCCTTATCACTTTTAACGATGTTTAAAACTTTTTCTAACTGACTAGCAGAGGCAAGCGAACTTCCACCAAATTTTACAACCTTCATAAAGACTCCTCAAGTAAGTATTTTATACGATTATAGCAGAAAGAAAACCTTTTTTCAATGAAGAAAATAAGATGCTTTCTAGGATAAAGCGAGTCTTTCTTATCGGCTGAGACAGTTTCAATTGATTTTTTCTTGCTTTCAAGTTTTAAAAAAGATATACTTTGCTAATAAAATAATTTTAAATACTTATAAAATAAAAAGGAGTCCTGATGGAACACATTATTTATCAGCTTGAAGAAGATTTGGCAATCCTTACCTTAAACCGTCCTGAGGTTGCGAATGGCTTTCATATTCCTATGTGTGAGGAGATTTTAGAAGCTATGACTCTGGCAGAAGAGGATTCAGCTGTGCATTTTATCTTAATTAATGCCAAGGGAAAGGTCTTCTCCGTTGGGGGAGATTTGGTAGAGATGAAGCGGGCAGTGGATGAGGATGATATTCCATCATTGACGAAAATCGCAGAATTGGTCAATACGATTTCCTATAAAATCAAGCAAATTGCCAAACCTGTCTTGATGGAAGTTGATGGAGCTGTTGCAGGTGCCGCAGCCAATATGGCTGTTGCTGCAGACTTCTGTCTTGCAACGGATAAAGCTAAGTTTATCCAAGCCTTTGTTGGCGTTGGTTTGGCTCCAGATGCAGGTGGGATTCATCTGTTGAGTCGTAGTATTGGTGTGACGCGTGCCGCTCAACTTGCTATGACAGGTGAGGCTTTGACTGCAGGAAAAGCTTTAGAGTGGGGGCTAGTTTACCGCGTCTGTGAAGCTGATAAACTTGAAAAAACGAGAGAACAGCTTCTTAAAAAATTGAGACGTGGATCAGCTAATTCTTATGCAGCTATCAAGAAGTTGGTTTGGGAGAGCCAATTCAAAGATTGGCAAGATTATGCTGCTTTAGAATTGAACCTACAGGAATCTTTGGCACAAACAGAGGATTTCAAAGAGGGAGTTCGGGCTCATTCGGAGAGAAGAAGACCGAAATTTACTGGAAAATAAGAAAATACTTGCAGCATTCTTTGAAGTTTGATATAATTCTTTTGTCAAATGTTTTGATTGTGAAAGTTTTTTGAAAAGGAGGGAAAAGAGATTGGACTACCAACGAATTAATGAATATTTAACATCTATATTTAACAATGCCCTCGTCATTGAGGAAGTTAGCTTGAGGGGTAGTCGTTTCAAGGATATCTCCATCAAAGAAGTCCATACAATCGATGTAATTGGAAAATTCCCAGACGTGACGCCAAGTCAAGTGTCGAAAGAGTTGATGGTGACTCTTGGGACGGTTACGACGAGTTTGAATAATCTTGAACGCAAGGGTTACATTGAACGCATTCGCTCAGAGCAGGATCGTCGTGTGGTGCATCTGCATTTGACAAAGAAGGGTCGCTTGGTTCATAGACTACATAAACGTTTCCACAAGGCCATGGTCGAAAATATTATCGAAGGTATGAGCAAGGAAGAAACTGAAGTTATGAGCAAAGGTTTGACTAAACTTTATCAATTTTTGGAGGATTTGAAATAATGGCTTTTGCAAAAATAAGCCAGGTTGCTCATTATGTGCCAGAGCAAGTGGTTACAAATCATGATTTGGCTCAGATTATGGATACCAATGATGAGTGGATTTCAAGTCGGACGGGAATACGACAAAGGCATATTTCAAGAACAGAATCTACCAGTGATTTGGCTACAGAGGTTGCGAAGAAACTGATGGAAAAAGCTGGAATCATAGGAGAAGAGCTGGATTTTATCATCCTAGCTACCATCACTCCAGATTCGATGATGCCCTCTACAGCTGCTCGTGTCCAAGCTAATATTGGTGCAAAAAAAGCTTTTGCTTTTGACCTAACAGCTGCTTGTAGTGGATTTGTATTTGCCTTGTCAACTGCTGAAAAGTTTATCGCTTCTGGTCGCTTTCAAAAAGGTTTGGTGATTGGTAGTGAAACCCTCTCTAAGGCAGTCGATTGGTCAGATCGATCAACAGCTGTCTTGTTTGGAGATGGTGCTGGCGGAGTCTTGCTAGAAGCTAGCGAGCAAGAGCATTTCTTGGCTGAGAGTCTCAATAGCGATGGAAGTCGCAGTGAGTGTCTGACCTATGGACATTCAGGCTTGCATTCGCCATTTTCAGATCAAGAAAATGCAGATTCATTTTTGAAGATGGATGGGCGCGCAGTTTTTGATTTTGCTATTCGGGATGTAGCCAAGTCTATCAAACAGACTATTGATGAGTCTCCTATAGAGGCGACAGACTTGGATTATCTGCTACTTCACCAGGCCAATGACCGTATCTTGGATAAAATGGCTAGAAAAATCGGTGTCGACCGAGATAAGCTTCCAGCCAATATGATGGAATATGGTAATACCAGTGCAGCAAGTATCCCGATTTTACTTTCAGAGTGTGTAGAACAAGGCCTCATCCCTTTAGACGGTAGCCAGACTGTTCTTCTATCAGGCTTCGGTGGAGGCTTGACATGGGGCACGCTCATTCTTACAATTTAGGTAATCATGTGGTGAACACATTGTTATAAAAAACTATTTATTTTAAAGGAGTCCTATCATGGCAGCAGTATTTGAAAAAGTACAAGAAATTATCGTTGAAGAACTTGGAAAAGACACATCAGAAGTAACACTTGAATCAACTTTTGATGACTTGGACGCAGATTCATTGGACTTGTTCCAAGTAATCTCAGAAATCGAAGATGCTTTTGATATCCAAATCGAAGCAGAAGATGACTTGAAAACAGTTGGTGACTTGGTTGCCTACGTTGAAGAGCAAACAAAATAAGCAGAATACAAATAGAAGGAGTAGGGAAACCCGCTCCCTCTTGTTTAGGCAATAGTTTGATTTTCAAATTATGACAGTATCGAACTATTACGTAAGCAAGAAATGATGGAGGCACTATGAAAACGCGTATTACAGAATTATTGAACATTGATTATCCTATCTTTCAAGGAGGAATGGCCTGGGTTGCTGATGGTGATTTGGCAGGGGCTGTTTCCAAGGCTGGAGGGCTAGGGATTATCGGTGGGGGAAATGCCCCTAAAGAAGTTGTCAAGGCTAATATTGATAAAATCAAATCATTGACGGATAAACCCTTTGGTGTCAACATCATGCTCTTGTCTCCCTTTGTGGAAGATATTGTAGATCTCGTTATCGAGGAAGGCGTCAAAGTAGTTACAACAGGTGCAGGAAATCCTGGTAAATACATGGAACGCTTCCACGAAGCTGGGATCACTGTTATTCCTGTTGTACCAAGTGTTGCTTTAGCTAAACGCATGGAAAAAATCGGTGCGGATGCCGTTATTGCAGAAGGAATGGAAGCTGGGGGGCATATCGGTAAATTAACAACCATGACCTTGGTGCGCCAGGTAGCTGCAGCTGTATCTATTCCTGTTATTGCTGCAGGAGGGATTGCGGATGGAGAAGGTGCCGCCGCTGGCTTTATGCTAGGTGCAGAGGCTGTTCAGGTTGGAACGCGTTTTGTCGTTGCAAAAGAGTCTAATGCCCATCCAAATTATAAGGCCAAGATTTTAAAAGCTAGAGATATCGATACTACGATTTCAGCCCAACATTTTGGCCATGCTGTTCGAGCTATTAAAAATCAATTGACTCGTGATTTTGAAAAAGCTGAGAAAGATGCCTTTAAACAGGAAAATCCTGATTTGGAAATCTTTGAACAAATGGGAGCAGGTGCCTTAGCCAAAGCAGTTGTTCACGGTGATGTGGATGGCGGATCTGTCATGGCAGGTCAAATTGCGGGGCTTGTTTCCAAAGAAGAAACAGCTGAAGAAGTCCTAAAAGATTTATACTACGGAGCAGCTAAGAAAATTCAAGAAGAAGCCTCTCGTTGGGCAGGAGTTGTAAGAAATGACTAAAACAGCCTTTTTATTTGCTGGCCAAGGTGCCCAGTATCTAGGGATGGGACGGGATCTTTATGATCAGTATCCGATTGTCAAAGAAACGATTGATCAAGCGAGTCAGGTTCTGGGTTATGATTTGCGTCATCTCATCGATACAGAAGAAGAAAAACTCAATCAGACTCGCTATACCCAACCAGCCATTCTAGCGACTTCGGTTGCTATCTACCGTTTATTGCAAGAGAAGGGCTATCAGCCTGATATGGTTGCTGGTTTGTCTCTTGGAGAATATTCTGCCTTGGTGGCTAGCGGCGCCTTGGATTTTGAAGATGCGGTAGCCTTGGTAGCTAAGCGTGGAGCCTATATGGAAGAAGCAGCTCCTGCTGGATTTGGCAAGATGGTCGCAGTTCTCAATACGCCAGTAGAGGTCATTGAAGAAGCCTGTCAGCAAGCTTCTGAACTTGGAGTGGTTACCCCAGCCAACTATAATACACCTGCACAAATCGTCATTGGTGGAGAAGTGGTTGCGGTTGACAGAGCTGTTGAACTCTTGCAAGAAGCAGGTGCCAAACGCTTGATTCCTCTCAAGGTTTCAGGGCCCTTTCATACCGCTCTACTTGAGCCTGCTAGCCAGAAACTAGCTGAGACTCTAGCTCAAGTAAGTTTTTCAGATTTCACTTGTCCCCTAGTTGGCAATACAGAAGCAGTTTTCATGAAAAAAGAAGACATTGCTCAACTTTTGACACGTCAGGTAAAGAAACCGGTTCGTTTCTATGAAAGTATTGCGGTTATGCAAGAAGCAGGCGTAACCAACTTTATCGAGATTGGACCGGGGAAAGTCTTGTCAGGCTTTGTCAAAAAAATTGATAAGACGGCTAAACTAGCCAATGTTGAAGATCAGGCTAGCTTGGAAGCTCTTCTAGGAAACTAGTAATCCCTTCTTCCATAAATGCAAGAGGACACAGGAGAAAAGAATGCAACTAAAAAATAAAAATATCTTTATTACAGGTTCGAGTCGTGGAATTGGTCTTGCCATCGCCCACAAGTTTGCTCAGGCAGGAGCCAACATTGCCTTAAACAGCCGTGGGACAATCTCAGAGGACTTGCTAGCCGAGTTTTCAAACTATGGTGTCAAGGTAGTTCCCATTTCAGGAGATGTATCAGATTTTGCAGACGCTAAGCGTATGGTTGAGCAAGCTATTGCAGATCTGGGTTCAGTAGATGTTTTGGTCAACAATGCAGGAATTACTCAAGATACCCTGATGCTCAAGATGACAGAAGCGGATTTTGAAAAAGTTCTCAAGGTTAACCTGACTGGCGCCTTTAACATGACACAATCAGTCTTGAAACCGATGATGAAAGCCAGAGAAGGTGCTATCATTAATATGTCTAGTGTTGTTGGTTTGATGGGGAATATCGGTCAAGCTAACTATGCAGCTTCTAAGGCTGGTTTGATTGGTTTTACCAAGTCTGTGGCGCGTGAAGTGGCTAATCGCAATATCAGGGTTAATGTTATTGCTCCTGGAATGATTGAATCCGATATGACAGCGGTCCTATCAGACAAGGTAAAAGATGCCATGCTAGCGCAAATTCCTATGAAAGAATTTGGGCAGGCAGAGCAGGTTGCAGATTTGACAGTATTTTTAGCAGGCCAAGATTATCTAACTGGTCAAGTGGTGGCCATTGATGGCGGCCTCAGTATGTAGCAGAAGCTAGAGGTAAAAAGGATGAAACTAAATCGTGTAGTAGTAACAGGTTATGGAGTGACATCTCCAATCGGAAATACACCAGAAGAATTTTGGAATAGTTTGACAACTGGAAAAATCGGAATTGGTCCAATTACAAAATTTGATCATAGTGACTTTGATGTGCATAATGCAGCAGAAATTCAAGATTTTCCTTTTGATAAATACTTTGTAAAGAAAGATACCAACCGTTTTGACAACTATTCTTTGTATGCCTTGTATGCAGCCCAAGAGGCTGTCAACCACGCTAAGCTGGATGTAGAGGCTATTGACAAGGATCGTTTTGGAGTTATCGTTGCCTCTGGTATTGGTGGAATCAAAGAAATTGAAGATCAAGTTATCCGTCTTCATGAAAAAGGCCCAAAACGTGTTAAGCCATTGACACTTCCAAAAGCCTTGCCAAATATGGCTTCGGGAAATGTTGCCATGCGCTTTGGAGCAAACGGTGTCTGTAGATCAATCAATACGGCCTGTGCCTCATCAAATGATGCTATTGGAGATGCCTTCCGTTCAATCAAGCTTGGTTTCCAAGATGTCATGTTAGTAGGTGGAGCAGAATCATCTATCACTCCTTTTGCCATCGCTGGTTTCCAAGCATTGACTGCCCTATCAACCACAGAAGATCCAACTCGTGCATCTATTCCATTTGACAAAGACCGTAATGGTTTTGTGATGGGAGAAGGTTCTGGGATGCTGGTTCTTGAGAGTCTTGAACATGCTGAAAAACGTGGAGCGACTATCTTGGCTGAAGTAGTTGGTTATGGAAATACCTGTGATGCTTATCATATGACTTCACCTCATCCAGAAGGTCAAGGTGCAATCAAGGCAATTAAATTAGCCTTGGAAGAGGCAGAGATTTCTCCAGAACAAGTGGCTTATGTCAATGCCCATGGAACTTCAACTCCTGCTAATGAAAAAGGAGAAAGTAGTGCCATTGTAGCTGTTCTTGGTAAAGAAGTACCAGTATCTTCAACCAAATCCTTTACAGGACACTTGCTTGGTGCTACAGGGGCAGTAGAAGCCATCGCTACAATTGAAGCCATGCGTCATAACTTTGTACCAATGACAGCTGGAACAAGTGAGTTATCAGACTATATCGAAGCGAATGTCGTTTATGGACAAGGCTTGGAGCAAGAAATCCCTTATGCTATTTCAAATACCTTTGGTTTTGGTGGTCACAATGCCGTTCTTGCTTTCAAACGTTGGGAGAATAAATAACTATGAATTTAAACGATATTAAAGACTTGATGGCTCAATTTGACCAGTCAAGTTTGAGAGAATTTTCTTATAAAAATGGGACGGATGAGTTGCAGTTTAGCAAGAATGAAGCGAGACTGGTGTCTGAAGTTGTAGCTCCAGTCGCACCAGCGCCCGTTCTAGCAACACCAAGTCCAGCGACTCCTACATCTGCTCCAGCAGAGCCTGTAACAGAAGAAGTTGCAGCTACAGCTGAAGCAAGTGTGGCTGCTGAGGGAGATGTTGTAGAGAGCCCACTTGTTGGAGTGGCTTACTTGGCTGCTGGTCCTGATAAACCTGCCTTCGTCACAGTTGGTGATAGTGTCAAAAAAGGTCAAACATTGGTCATCATCGAAGCTATGAAAGTCATGAATGAAATTCCAGCTCCTAAGGATGGTGTGGTGACGGAAATTCTCGTTTCGAACGAAGAAATGGTTGAATTTGGTAAAGGATTGGTACGCATCAAATGATCGATATTCAAGGAATCAAAGAAGCTCTACCCCACCGCTATCCTATGCTCCTAGTGGACCGTGTCTTGGAAGTGAGCGAGGATACTATTGTTGCCATCAAAAATGTAACCATCAATGAGCCCTTCTTTAACGGTCATTTTCCTCAATATCCAGTTATGCCAGGCGTTCTGATTATGGAAGCCTTGGCGCAAACAGCTGGTGTTTTGGAGTTGTCTAAGCCTGAAAATAAGGGGAAACTAGTCTTTTATGCTGGTATGGACAAGGTTAAATTCAAGAAGCAGGTTGTACCAGGCGACCAATTGGTTATGACAGCGACTTTTGTAAAACGTCGTGGCACCATTGCCGTGGTTGAGGCCAAGGCTGAAGTGGATGGCAAGCTTGCAGCTAGTGGTACTCTTACCTTTGCAATTGGGAACTAAGGAGGTTCTCCATGTTTCGAAAAATTTTAATTGCAAATCGTGGTGAAATTGCGGTCCGTATTATCCGTGCGGCGCGTGAATTGGGGATTGCGACGGTGGCGGTTTATTCAACTGCTGATAAGGAAGCCCTTCATACGCTTTTGGCAGATGAAGCGGTTTGTATCGGTCCTGGTAAGGCAACTGAGTCTTATCTCAATATTAATGCGGTTCTATCAGCTGCAGTCTTGACTGAAGCAGAAGCTATTCACCCCGGTTTTGGATTTCTCAGTGAAAATTCCAAATTTGCAACCATGTGCGAAGAGGTAGGTATCAAGTTTATCGGTCCATCTGGTCATGTTATGGATATGATGGGGGACAAGATTAATGCACGTGCTCAGATGATAAAAGCAGGTGTACCTGTCATTCCAGGTTCAGATGGAGAAGTGCATAACTCTGAGGAAGCTTTGATTGTTGCTGAAAAAATTGGCTACCCTGTGATGCTCAAGGCTTCAGCAGGTGGTGGCGGTAAAGGGATTCGTAAGGTTGAAAAACCAGAAGACCTCGTTTCAGCCTTTGAAACAGCCTCAAGTGAAGCCAAGGCCAATTATGGTAATGGTGCCATGTACATAGAACGGGTTATCTATCCAGCTCGTCACATCGAGGTTCAAGTTCTAGGAGATGAACATGGAAATGTAATCCACTTGGGGGAACGGGATTGTTCTCTTCAACGGAATAACCAAAAGGTTTTGGAAGAAAGTCCTTCTATTGCAATTGGGAAAACGCTGCGCAATGAAATTGGTTCTGCTGCTGTTCGAGCTGCAGAGTCTGTTGGCTATGAGAATGCAGGGACCATCGAGTTTCTTCTTGATGAAGCCAGTGGCAATTTCTATTTCATGGAAATGAATACTCGTGTTCAGGTGGAACATCCCGTTACAGAGTTTGTTTCAGGTGTGGATATCGTTAAGGAACAGATTCGCATTGCGGCAGGTCAGCCCCTGTCTGTGAAGCAAGAGGATATTGTCCTACGTGGCCATGCTATCGAGTGTCGTATAAATGCAGAAAATCCAGCTTTTAATTTTGCTCCAAGTCCAGGTAAGATTACCAATCTCTATCTCCCAAGTGGAGGAGTCGGCTTGCGCGTGGATTCAGCAGTTTATCCAGGCTATACCATTCCACCTTATTATGATAGTATGATTGCCAAAATCATCGTTCACGGCGAAAATCGTTTTGATGCCTTGATGAAAATGCAACGTGCCCTCTATGAACTAGAGATTGAAGGAGTGCAGACCAATGCAGATTTCCAGCTTGACCTCATTTCAAATCGCAATGTCATTGCTGGAGATTATGATACTTCCTTCTTGATGGAAACCTTCTTACCTAAATATCAAGAAAAAGAATAAAATGACTTCAAGAGTTTAAACCGAAAAGGGGAATCAATGGCTCTATTTAGTAAAAAAGATAAGTATATTCGAATCAATCCCAATCGTTCGGTTAGGGAAAAACCTCAAGCCAAGCCAGAGGTTCCAGATGAATTATTCTCCCAGTGTCCAGGCTGTAAGCATACCATTTATCAGAAGGATTTGGGAAGTGAGCGTATCTGTCCACATTGTAGCTACACCTTTCGTATTTCTGCCCAAGAACGCTTGGCTTTGACGATTGATATGGGAACCTTCAAGGAATTGTTTACAGGGATTGAAAGCAAGGATCCCTTGCATTTCCCTGGTTACCAAAAGAAACTAGCAACTATGCGTGAAAAAACAGGTCTAGATGAAGCCGTTGTGACAGGAACTGCTTTTATTAAAGGTCAGACTGTGGCTCTTGGGATTATGGATTCCAACTTTATCATGGCTTCTATGGGTACGGTTGTAGGTGAAAAAATCACTCGTTTGTTTGAGTATGCAACTGTCGAAAAATTGCCAGTTGTCCTATTTACAGCCTCTGGTGGAGCCCGTATGCAGGAAGGAATCATGAGTCTCATGCAGATGGCCAAGATTTCTGCAGCGGTTAAACGTCATTCAAATGCTGGCCTCTTTTACCTGACCATTTTGACAGATCCAACGACTGGTGGTGTGACAGCTTCCTTCGCTATGGAAGGCGATATCATTCTGGCTGAACCACAGAGTTTGGTTGGTTTTGCTGGTCGTCGTGTCATTGAAAATACGGTTCGTGAAAGCTTGCCTGAGGATTTCCAAAAGGCAGAATTCCTATTGGAGCATGGCTTTGTGGATGCTATTGTCAAAAGAAGAGACTTGCCAGATACCATTGCTAGCCTAGTCAGATTGCACGGAGGGAGTCCTAGATGAATATTGCAAAAATAGTTAGAGAAGCGCGTGAGCAGAGTCGCTTGACAACTTTGGACTTTGCGACAGGCATTTTTGATGAATTTATCCAATTACATGGTGACCGTTCTTTTCGAGATGATGGTGCAGTTGTTGGTGGTATTGGCTGGCTTGGAGATCAAGCTGTAACAGTGGTTGGTATTCAAAAAGGCAAGAGTTTACAAGACAATCTAAAACGGAATTTTGGACAACCGCATCCAGAAGGTTACCGCAAGGCCCTACGGTTGATGAAACAGGCTGAAAAGTTTGGCCGTCCAGTAGTGACCTTTATCAATACTGCAGGTGCCTATCCTGGTGTGGGCGCGGAAGAACGTGGACAGGGAGAAGCTATTGCTCGCAATCTCATGGAAATGAGTGACCTGAAAGTTCCTATAATCGCCATCATTATCGGTGAAGGTGGTTCAGGTGGGGCTCTGGCTCTAGCAGTCGCAGACCGTGTTTGGATGCTGGAAAATTCTATCTATGCCATTCTCAGCCCAGAAGGCTTTGCTTCCATTCTATGGAAGGATGGCAGTCGTGCTATGGAAGCGGCAGAGTTGATGAAAATCACTTCACATGAGCTGTTAGAAATGGACGTGGTGGACAAGGTGATTTCTGAAGCAGGATTTTCTAGTAAAGAACTGATTAAGACTGTCAAAAAAGAAATCCAAACGGAGCTAGCCCTACTTTCACAAAAAACGTTAGAAGAGTTGTTGGAAGAGCGTTATCAACGATTTAGAAAATACTAAAAATGACTAAATGAGACTAGAAAGGTCTCATTTTTTATAGAAAAATACACTCCAGATCTAAAAATTGACAGTTGAGGGGAAGATTAATAAAATAGACAAAAAAGATGTATAGTAGATTGAAATAATATGTGAACAAATTGATTAGGAAAGTCAAATTAATGTATAGAAATATTTTAGCAACCATGGCGTACTATTCTAGGTTCAACCTACTATATACTGTAGATATAAGCTTACAAAAATTTATTTTAAGGAGGTACTTGCAATGACAGGTACAGAAGCATTTACAGTTCTTTCAAATGAGGACTTAGAGCAAACTTCAGGTGGTTTTGCTGTTTGGGAAGATGGTGAGGGAAGATGGTTATATTATAGAGACTTTGCTCCTTATATGGGGCAAGGGGCGCTTAATTCTTATAGGGATGCTTGGAAGTATGGCTTCCGAGCAGGATAATCTTTCAAAAAAAGTATGATGAGAAACATAGAGAAACTAAGACAATTTGGCATATTTTTGCTTATTATTTTACTATCTACCTATTTACCACAAACAATTGGATTGTATGTGACGATAATTTTAGGGTTAGGCGCTGATGTCTATTCTCTTATTTTAACAATGGGATTAGTAGGAAGTTTCCTTCTATTAACTTGGTGGTTAAAAAAGAAAAAGATGCTCTTTATCTTTGAGAAAAAGAGATGGAACTGGTCATTTGTCTTCTACTTATTTTCAGGTTATGTGGTTTATCAGATTCTCGGTAATTTTTGGGCACGCTATGCTCATTTGATTAATCATAGGAATATTCATGATGAGTATTTTACCGTTGTTCTTTCAAATGGACAACCAACGTTTTTATCGACTATCTTATCTTTTGTCCTGCCTGTAATCATCGGTCCTATTTTTGAGGAGACTCTTGATAGAGGGTATTTTATGAATACCTTCTTTCCTAAGTCAAAGTATTATTTAGATGTCATCCTATCAGGCCTGATCTTTGGACTCAGTCATTTGATACTATCTCATCGAGACCCGATTAGTTTATTATATTATAGTGTGATTGGTCTCTTTTTCGCCCTTGTTTATCGTTCTACCGATAATCTTAGATTAACGATTCTCTGCCATAGTTTTTTTAACTTTCTCAACCATGCAACCCCCCTCTGGATTTTTGTTTATAATTATGTCTATTACCACTTTTTAAGATAATGGGAGGCAATGAAAAAAGTGTTTGATGCCTGTCAAACACTTTGGCTCTATAATATTTGTAGTGGGTAAATCCCCTATGGATCTTATGGAGCCTATTTTGTTGTAGAAAAAAAGTTCCATAAGATCTATAATGAAAAGCGACTAAATAACTCATTAGAAAGATTCATATGGAACAATTACATTTTATCACAAAATTACTAGACATTAAAGACCCAAATATCCAAATTATGGATGTCATTAATAGGGATACACACAAGGAAATCATCGCTAAACTGGACTATGAGGCTCCTTCTTGTCCTGAGTGTGGAAGTCAAATGAAGAAATATGACTTTCAAAAACCGTCTAAGATCCCTTACCTCAAAACGACTGGTATGCCTACTAGAATTCTCTTTAAAAAGCGTCGTTTTAAGTTCTATCAGTGCTCGAAAATGATGGCGTCTGAAACTTCTATCGTCAAGAAAAATCACCAAATCCCTCGTATCATCAACCAAAAGATTGCTCAAAAGTTGATTGAAAAGACTTCTATGACCGATATTGCTCATCAGCTGGCCATTTCAACTTCAACTGTTATTCGCAAGCTCAATGACTTTCACTTTGAGCATGATTTTTCTCGTCTGCCTGAGATTATGTCTTGGGATGAGTACGCTTTTACAAAGGGAAAGATGAGCTTTATTGCGCAAGGTTTTGAAAAACTAAATATCATCACTGTTCTTGAGGGGAGAACACAAGCTGTCATTCGTGATCACTTTCTTAAGTATGATAGAGCCGTCCGATGTCGCGTCAAAATCATTACTATGGATATGTTTAGCCCTTACTATGACTTGGCTAAACAGCTTCGCTTTCGAAATTCTAGGCTCAGGCTGAAACAGTCTCCCAGACTGTTTCACTCCCGTGTGCTAAAATCGTTCTTGATCGCTTTCACATTGTACAACATCTAAGCCGTGCTATGAGTCGTGTGCGTGTCCAAATCATGAATCAGTTTGAACGAAAATCTCATGAATACAAGGCTATCAAGCGTTACTGGAAGCTCATTCAACAGGATAGTCGTAAACTCAGCGATAAACGTTTTTATCGCCCTACTTTTCGTATGCACTTGACCAATAAAGAGATTCTAGACAAACTTTTGAGCTATTCAGAAGAGTTGAAACACCACTATAATCTCTATCAGCTCTTACTTTTTCACTTCCAAAATAAAGAGCCTGACAAATTTTTCGGACTCATTGAGGACAAGCTTAAGCAGGTTCATCCTCTTTTTCAGACTGTCTTTAAAACCTTCCTCAAGGATAAAGAGAAAATCGTCAATGCCCTTCAACTACCCTATTCTAACGCAAAATTGGAAGCCACTAATAATCTCATCAAACTTATCAAGCGCAATGCCTTTGGCTTTCGGAACTTTGAAAACTTCAAAAAACGAATTTTCATCGCTCTAAATATCAAAAAAGAAAGGACGAAATTTGTCCTTTCTAGATCTTAGCTTTTCTTCAACCCACTACAGTTGACAAAGAGCCAACACTTTTTCTATTTACTATTCTTCAGTTACAAACTGACTAAGCAGTCCGTTGATAAAGCGGGCTGATTTTTGATCTGAAAAATTCTTAGCAAGTTCAATGGCTTCATTGACTGCTACCAGCTGAGGTGTATCAAATGATGTGATTTCAAAGATACCCAAGCGTAGTAAGTTTTTTTCGACCAAGGTCAAGCGTTCAACTGTCCAGCCTGACTTGAGGTGCTGGTTGATTTGTTTATCCAACTCGTCTTTTTGAGCTTGAACACCAGAAACCAAGTTTAGAAGAAAGGCAGGGATTTGCACATCTTCATCTTCACGGTCATGCGTGTAGGCAAAGCGACAAGCTGTTTCCATATCTGTGTCGAATTCAAGGCTCATGAGAGCTTGAAAAGCGCATTTACGAAGTTCGCGTCTAGATTCTAATAATGGACTAGTCATTGAGGAAGTCCTCGTTAAATAGATCTTTCAACTCAGGTTTTGGTGTTTTATCTGGAACGATTCCTGTAACATGGATATTGACAGAAGAAAGTTCCACATCAGCCATATCATGGACAGCATCTTTGACCGCTTTTTGAATAGCAAGAGCAACTTTTGGTACTTTCACACCGTACTCAAGATAGAGGTAGATGTCAGCAGTTAGTTCTTCGTTGCTTTCTTTTAAGTAGACGCCACGACCAAGAGAGAGTTTTGATAGGGTATCAGATACGGATTTATTTGAAAATGAGTGGACACCATCAACTTTAGCAGTTGCGATGGCAATGATTTTTTCAAGTACACGTGGAGCGATAACGATTTCGCCAAATTGTTCTTCAGTTCCCATAGAATGACCTCTTTCTAGAGATTAGGCACGAGAAACATAAGTTCCTTCTGCAGTGTTGATGATCAATTTTTGTCCAGCTTCGATGAAGTCAGGAACGTTGACAACAAGTCCAGTTTCCATAGTTGCTGGCTTACCAGAACCTGTAACAGTAGCACCTTTGATAGATGGTTGTGTTTCAGCAACTGTCAATTCAACAGTAGTTGGTACAGTTACACCGATCACTTCAGTTCCGTAGAATTGGATTTTCACATCAGAGTTTTCAAGGATGTAAAGCAATTCATTTTCAACGTTTACGACTGGAATTTCGTATTGGTCGTAAGTTTCAGTGTTCATGAAGTAGGCAGTTTCATCCATCTTGTACAAGTATTGAGCTGGAACAGTTTCGATAATAGCTTGTTCGAATTTTTCTTCTGGACGGTAGCTTGTGTCAAAAGTAGAACCAGTACGGACATCACGTAATTTCATACGCATGATTGTGTTTCCTTTACCTGGTTTGTGGTGGCTAGCTTCCAAAACGCGGATCAATTTTCCGTCTGCAGTTTCAAATGTCATACCAGCTTTCAATTTGCTTGCTTCAATCATGTTTTTACCTCTTTAATAAATATTATTACTCTTCATTTTACCATAAAATCTTCTGGAAATAAAGCCAAAATAGTTATTGGGAGGTAGGAAAAAAAGAGTATTGCCTAGTCAGGTGGCGTGCTTGATGTGAAAGAGCACACCACCACGTTTTTTTATTATATTCAAAAGGCCGAAGTGACCTTGCTCCGACCTGATTGTATTGTCTTAAAAAGATTGATTTTTTATTCTGGTTCTACCAAAATCTTAATTTGTGACTTGTCTTGAGTCAATTCGATAAAGCCTTCTTCCACGATATTTTCCAATTTAATTTTCTTAGTAACCAATTTTTCAGCAGAGAAGTAGCCCTGTTCCATCAAATCTAATACTTTAGGGAAGATGTGACGATAAGCTATGATTCCTTTAAGCGTCTTTTCTTGGATAGCAAATTCATTTGGATTGATATTTGCTTCTCGTTCCCAGATAGAGACAACCATACACTCACCTGCCTTATGTACAGCAGCTAGAGCCTGTCCCAAAACTACTGGTACACCAGTTACTTCATAAGAAACGTCTGCACCACCATTTGTCAATCGGTGTACAGCTTCAACAACGGTTTCTCCATCCTGTGGACGTACAACGATAGCTCCTAATTCCTCTGCTTTGGCTTGGCGTTCTGGTGATAATTCAACGGCATAAATCTTAGAAGCACCAGCTGCACGAAGAGCTTCTACAATTAACAGACCGATTGGTCCTAAACCAAAGACAACAGCTGTATCGCCAGCTTTCAAAGACGATTGACGAACAGCATAGACTGCAACAGCAGCGGGCTCAGTGAGAGCAGCTTGCTCATAGCTCAAGCTATCTGGAATGACATGTACTAAGTCGCCATCTAAAACACAATATTTGGCAAATCCACCGTCTGCAGCCAAACCAACAAAGTTAAGGTTTGGATCCAAGTTGTAATCACCAACTAGATTATTCTTAGCTAGAATTGGTTCTACAGCAACACGATCACCAACTTTAACACGAGTAACATCGCTTCCGACTTCTACGATTTCACCAGAAAATTCGTGTCCCAGTGTTACCGGTGCTTTTTGACCAGAATAGACATGTTCTTCTGTTGGGATGAAGATAGGGCCATCTAAAA
This sequence comes from Streptococcus mitis, assembly GCF_005844455.1. Classification (GTDB taxonomy): domain Bacteria; phylum Bacillota; class Bacilli; order Lactobacillales; family Streptococcaceae; genus Streptococcus; species Streptococcus mitis_BF. The sequence continues at coordinate 123,976 of NZ_SPGF01000001.1, forward strand.
ATTCGTGGAGGTCAGTACCACAAATTCCTGTGAATTTAACAGCAACTTTTACTTGGTGCGGAAGTACCTCAGGGACTTATACTTCTTGAATACGAACATCTTTTGCTGCATGCCAGCGAGCTGCTTTCATTGTAGCCATATGAATAACTCCTTATTGTTGCGATTTTTAGTTTTCTTTTTTGGAAACTTTACACGTAATATTGTAAACGCTTTCTATTTATTTGTCAAGAAAAAACCAACCTTAGGGCCAATGTCATTAAGTTAGTGATCTCATACTTAGCAAAAATCAAAAATTGACGTATAATAGATATATGACACAAGCAACATTTACTACCAATGACAAAAACATTCTCACAAAAGCTCTCAAAGATAAGAAAAATCTGCGCTTTCATAAACGA
>NZ_SPGF01000020.1 GCF_005844455.1 Streptococcus mitis
CGAGTACTAGCTATAAGCCAGTTGAACCATCTAATTTTTAGGAGGGCTGGGTGGCTAACTTCATTATAGAACTTTCAATAGCTAAGAAAAAATGGATGAAAATGATGATAATAGCAGAAATGGATGGAATTTCTTTTTTGATTGTGATACAATAATTGTGATTATTAACGTGTATAGGGGATTGTCATGAGTAGATATTCAAAGAGAACTCGTTCAGGGAATGTGAAGCGAAGTATTAATGTAGCCTTATTAGCCATTTATTTATTATTGAGTGGCTCTTTGTTGTTCTTGATTTTTAGACATAATATCCTAGCCTTTAGGCATCTCAATATCTTAGCTACTGTTCTAGTTTTACTATCTGCTATCGTAGCTCTACTTTTAATAGTATATAAGAAAGCTGAAAAGTTCACGATTTTCTTTTTGGTACTTGCGGTGCTGACTAGTTCGGTTTCGCTATTTGCTCTGCACCAATTTGTGGGCTTGACTAATCACATCAATGCGACATCAAACTACTCAGAGTATTCGATGAGTGTTGTGGTTTTAAAAGATAGTGAAATCAACAACGTTACCCAGTTGGAGAGTGTAACAGGTCCGACTGAAACGGATAATGACAATATCCAAAAATTGATAGCGGATATTAAGACGACTCAGAGCAAAGACTTGGCGGTTGAACAAAGTGCATCTTACCTAGCAGCCTATAAGAGCTTGATTTCAGGTGATGCGAAAGCGATTGTCTTGAACAGTGTCTTTGAAAACATCATTGAAGCGGAGTATCCAGATTATGCTTCGAAGATTAAGAAAATCTATACGAAAAAACTAACCAAGGATGTTGCAGCACCAAAGGTATCTAAAAATCAATCCTTTAATATTTATATCAGTGGTATTGATACTTACGGACCTATCAGTTCAGTTTCACGTTCAGACGTCAACATCTTGATGACGGTAAATCGAGATACTAAGAAAATCCTTCTGACTACAACACCTCGAGATTCTTATGTTCCGATCGCGGACGGAGGAAATAATCAAAAGGATAAATTGACTCACGCGGGGATTTATGGAGTGGACTCATCAATTCATACCTTGGAAAATCTATATGGAGTTGATATTAACTACTATGTTCGTTTGAATTTCACCTCTTTCTTGAAATTGATTGACCTTCTAGGTGGTGTGGATGTTTATAATGACCAAGATTTCACTTCTTTGCATGGACAGTACCATTTTCCTGTCGGGAATGTTCATCTAGACTCTGAACAAGCCCTCGGTTTTGTCCGCGAACGCTACTCTCTAGCGGATGGAGATCGCGACCGTGGCCGGAACCAGCAAAAAGTCATTGTTGCCATCATTCAGAAGCTAACATCAACAGAGGCTTTAAAGAATTATGACAACATTATTCAAGGATTGCAAGATTCTCTTCAAACCAATATGCCTTTGGGAACCATGATGGATTTGGTTAATACACAGTTGGATAGTGGTGGTCAGTATAAGGTCAATTCCCAAGACTTAAAAGGAACTGGTAGAACGGATCTTCCATCCTACGCTATGCCAGATAGCAAGCTCTATATGATGGAAATTGATGAAAGTAGCTTGGCCGCATCCAAGGCAGCTATCAAAGATGTGATGGAGGGTAAGTAGCATGATAGACATCCATTCACACATCGTTTTTGATGTGGATGATGGTCCAAAGTCGATAGAGGAGAGTAAAAACCTTTTAAGAGAAGCCTATAGTCAAGGGGTTAGGACCATTGTTTCCACGTCTCATCGTCGGAAAGGAATGTTTGAGACACCAGAAGAGAAAATAGCAACTAACTTTTTGAAAGTTCGCGAAATGGTCAAGGAGGTGGCAGATGATCTTGTCATCGCCTATGGTGCAGAAATATACTATACGCCAGATGTTGTCGAAAAATTGGAAAAGAAATTGATTCCAACCCTCAATGATAGTCACTATGCTTTGATTGAGTTTAGTATGAATACCCCCTATCGAGATATACATAAAGGACTGAGTGATATTCTCATGTTGGGAATCACACCAGTTATTGCCCATATTGAGCGTTATGATGCTCTAGAAAATAATGAAAAGCGCGTTCGGGAACTGATTGATATGGGGTGCTATACCCAGGTCAATAGTTCTCATGTCTTGAAACCAAAACTCTTTGGAGAAACCTACAAATTCATGAAAAAGAGAGCTCAGTATTTCTTGGAACGTGATCTAGTTCATGTCATTGCTAGTGATATGCATAACTTGGATCGTAGACCACCTCATATGGAAGAAGCCTATGACATCATAGCTAAAAAGTATAGCGAAGATAAGGCGAGGGAACTCTTCAAAGATAACCCACGAAAAATAATAATGGATCAATTGATTTAGGAGAAACAATGAAAGAACAAAATATGATGGAAATTGATGTATTTCAATTGCTTAAAATTCTATGGAAACGGAAAGTTCTAATTGCATTGGTAGCAATCGTAACAGGGGTAGTAGCCTTTGCCTATAGTAGCTTTATCGTAAAGCCTGAATATACCAGTACGACACGTATCTATGTAGTTAATCGTAATCAGGGAGATAAACCTGGATTGACAAACCAAGATTTGCAAGCAGGATCTTACTTGGTTAAAGACTATCGTGAAATTATTCTTTCGCAAGACGTTTTGGAGAAGGTCGCAACGGATTTGAAACTGGATCTTCCTGCAAAAGGTTTGGCTAGTAAAATCAAGGTGACCGTACCGGCTGATACACGTATCGTATCTATCTCTGTTACAGATCGTGCGCCTGAAGAAGCAAGTCGTATCGCCAACTCATTGAGAGAGGTTGCAGCTCAAAAGATTATAAGTGTTACACGGGTTTCGGATGTGACGACACTCGAAGAGGCTCGCCCAGCAACTTCACCATCTTCACCAAACATTCGTCGTAATACCGTGATTGGATTTCTCGCTGGAGCGGTTGTGATGATTGTCGCGGTTCTCCTTATTGAACTCCTAGATACACGAGTTAAACGACCAGAAGACGTTGAAGATGTTATGCAAATTGCATTATTGGGAGTTGTTCCAAATTTGGATAAATTGAAATAGGAGAGAAAAATGCCAACGTTAGAGATTGCACATAAAAAACTGGATCAGGCAAGAAAAGCAGAAGAATACTACAATGCCCTTCGCACCAATATTCAACTGAGTGGAAATAACTTAAAAGTGATTTCCATTACATCAGTAAAATCAGGGGAAGGGAAGTCAACTACTTCTACCAATATTGCTTGGGCCTTTGCGCGTGCTGGATATAAGACGCTTTTAATTGATGCCGATATCCGTAATTCTGTCATGTCAGGTGTTTTTAAATCACGTGAAAAGATTACGGGATTAACAGAATTCTTATCAGGGACAACAGATTTATCACAAGGATTATGTGATTCGAATATTGAAAATTTGTTTGTCATTCAAGCTGGTTCCGTTTCCCCAAATCCAACAGCTTTGTTGCAAAGTGAGAATTTTAAGACTATGCTTGACACTTTGCGCAAGTACTTCGATTACATTATTGTGGATACTGCCCCTATCGGAGTCGTGATTGATGCAGCTATCATCACTCAGAAATGTGATGCTTCAATCTTGGTGACTGCAGCTGGTGAAACAAACCAACGTGATATCCAAAAAGCCAAAGAACAATTGGAACAAACAAGTAAACCATTCTTAGGGATTGTATTAAATAAATTGAATACCTCGGTTGAAAAATATGGATCATATGGATCATATGGGTCTTATGGCTCCTATGGGAAAAAATAAGAGATGGCTTAGGAAGATATTATGGAAGAAAAGGGATTGAAGATTACTTTGGCGGTAATCCAGAGTTTTCTTGTCATTATATTAGCTTATTTACTTAGTTTTGTAAGAGAAACAGAGATTGTGAACACCTCTGTTATCATCTTGTTCATTCTGCATTTTGTTGTTTTTAACATCAGTGATTATGAGCGTGATTTTTTTAAAAGGGGTTATTTGGCTGAGTTTATCAGCACTACAAAATATATCGTTTTCTTTGCTTTAGCCATCAGTATTTCAAACTTCTTTTTAGAAGATCGTTTTAGTATCTCTAGACGAGGCATGATTTATTTTTTGACAATACATTCTATTTTGTTGTATTTGTTGAATCTGTGCATTAAACGCTATAGGAGACGTATCTTTCCAAATTTCAAGGGGAGTAAAAAGATATTCTTGATAACAGCTACTTCCAGAGTTGAGAAAGTTGTGGATAGACTGATAGAGTCGGGAGATATTTTTTGGGAATTGGTGGCGGTTAGTGTTTTGGATCAGCCTAATTTTCAGCATGCGTCCGTAACCGTTGTACCTGCAGAGAACATCTTAGACTTTGCTACCCATGAAGTTGTTGATGAAGTTTTTATCAATTTACCAAGTGAAGAGTATGACATTGGGGAGTTCATCTCTCTTTTTGAAACAATGGGAATTGACGTGACAGTCAACCTGAATGCTTTCAATAACTATCTAGGTAGCGATAAAAAGATTCGCGGAATGGCAGGCTTGAATGTCATTACGTTTTCTACAAAATTTTATAAGACAAGCCATGTTATTGCTAAACGCTTCATTGATATCATAGGTTCAATTATCGGACTACTTATTTGTGGATTGGTGAGTATTGTTTTGGTTCCGGTGATTCGAAAAGATGGCGGACCCGCTATTTTTTCTCAAACTCGTATCGGAAAAAATGGTCGACATTTCACTTTTTATAAATTTAGATCTATGTGCGTGGATGCTGAGAAAAAGAAACAAGAGCTCCTTGCACAAAATACCATGCAAGGTGGTATGTTTAAAGTTGATGATGATCCTCGTATAACAAAGATAGGGAGATTTATCCGTAAGACCAGTCTAGATGAACTTCCTCAGTTTTGGAATGTTTTAATGGGAGATATGAGTTTGGTTGGGACACGTCCCCCAACAGTTGATGAGTATGAAAAATATACTCCTGAACAAAAACGTCGTCTTAGTTTTAAGCCTGGAATTACTGGTCTATGGCAGGTGAGTGGTCGTAGTAAAATCACGGATTTTGATGATGTTGTCAAGCTGGACGTGGCTTATATTGATGATTGGACCATCTGGAAAGATATTGAAATATTGTTAAAGACCGTCAAAGTGGTATTTATGAGAGAAGGGGCGAAGTGATTTGTGCCCTCAGCCTGTTAGGAGAGAAATGAAACAGTCAGTTTATATTATTGGTTCAAAGGGGATTCCTGCTAAGTATGGAGGATTTGAAACCTTTGTTGAAAAATTAACCGAATATCAAAAAGACAGCAACATACAATACTATGTTGCTTGTATGCGTGAAAATTCAGCTAAATCTGGCATCACGGATGACCAGTTTGAGCATAATGGGGCCATTTGTTTCAACATTGATGTACCTAATATTGGACCGGCTCGTGCCATCGCTTACGATATTGCAGCGGTCAACAAGGCTATTGAATTGGCTAAGGAAAACAAGGACGAGGCTCCCATTTTTTACATTCTAGCTTGTCGCATTGGCCCTTTTATTTCTGGGCTTAAGAACAAAATTCGTGCAATCGGAGGTCGTTTGTTGGTAAATCCAGATGGTCATGAATGGCTGCGAGCAAAATGGAGTCTGCCAGTTCGTAAGTACTGGAAAATCTCTGAGCAACTCATGGTCAAACATGCAGATTTACTGGTCTGTGACAGTAAAAATATTGAACAATATATCCAGGAGGATTATAAGCAATATCAACCAAAGACCACCTATATTGCCTATGGGACAGATACTGCTCCGTCAATCCTGAAAGCAGAAGATGCCAAAGTTCGAAATTGGTATCAGGAAAAAGGAGTTAGCGAAAATGGCTATTATCTAGTAGTGGGACGATTTGTTCCTGAAAATAACTACGAAGCCATGATTCGTGAATTTATCAAATCTAAGTCTAGGAAAGACTTTGTCCTCATCACAAATGTGGAGCAAAATAAATTTTACAATCAGTTGTTACAGGATACTGGTTTTGATAAAGATCCTAGGGTCAAATTTGTTGGGACTGTCTATGACCAAGAGTTGCTCAAGTACATTCGTGAAAATGCCTTTGCCTATTTCCATGGGCATGAGGTTGGAGGAACCAACCCTTCTCTACTGGAAGCCCTAGCATCCACAAAACTAAATTTGTTGCTAGATGTTGGCTTTAACCGTGAGGTTGGTGAAGACGGGGCCATTTATTGGAAAAAAGATGAGTTGGCACGCGTCATTGAGGAAGTAGAAGGATTCAATCAGGAAGCGATAGCCAATTTGGATTTCAAGTCAAGCCAAAGAATCCTCTCAGCTTTCACATGGGAAAAGATTGTGTCAGATTATGAGGAAGTGTTTAAGGAGGAAAATTAGTGTCAGTCGAATTGAAATATGACAAATCAGATATTATTTTTCTTGATGAGGAAGGCTTGAAAAAATATCAGGCTGAGCTACTTAAAATGATCTCAGATATTTTTAAATTTTTTGATGAGCATGGAATCCATTACTCCTTGAGTGGTGGGAGTATTTTAGGTGCAATTCGACATAAGGGGTTTATTCCATGGGATGATGATGTAGATATCAATATTCCTCGCGAAAGTTATGATAAGCTTGTTTCTCTTTGTAACGCCTGTAAAGATTTTAGTGATCATTATTATCTTCAATCTCCAAATAGTCATCCTGAACTTGGGCTACATGTTTCCCAAATTCGTAAGAGGGGAACGGTAGCTCGCAGAAAATATGACCATTCAGCTGATGAATGTGGCATTTCGATAGATCTTTACATTGTGGAAAATGTTTATGATAATGTAGTGAAACGATTCTTTCAAGGATATACAAGTATGTTTTTGACTTTTGCTTTGGCTTCTGTACGAGAAACAAAGAATCATGCTCTGATGAAAGAAATGTTTAGACTAGAAGGTAGGAAGCTAAATTACTCCGCTGGAAAGTTGATGGTTGGTTGGTTTTTTGGCATTATTCCAATTGAGAAATGGCTAAACTGGCTTGATAAATGTAATTCAAGCTGTAAGGACTCAAATACAAAATATGTATCCATACCTACAGGAAGAAAACACTTTAGACGCGAGACTTACTTGCGAGAGAATATGAATGTTTATAAAAAGGTACCCTTTGAAGATTTGATGGTGAATGTTCCTGTTTGGTCAGAAGAATATTTAGAAATGTTCTACGGTAAAGATTATATGGTCGTTCCTTCTGTTGATAGGAGAGAGCAACATTTATTTTTAGAGTTGAGTTATGGAGAAGAATAAGTGAAAGTAGCAATTTTAACAGCTTCAGGCATTGGAAGCCGTATTGGTCAAGATATCCCTAAGCAATTTATCCATGTTGAAAATAAACCAGTCATTATCTATACACTAGAAAAATTTCAAAATCATCCAGAAATTGATGAAATATGTATTGTCATCTTAAAAGGATGGGAACAGATGGTTAAGGCTTATGCAGAACAATTTGGAATTACAAAGTTGACGATGATAACTTTGGGAGGTCAGTCTGGTCAAGAATCAATCTATAATGGACTTAGAGCGGTTAAAGAAGCTCATCCAGATGAGGATGTGACCGTATTAATTCATGACGGGAATCGTCCTTTAGTAAGCAATGATATTATTAGCAACGCTTTAGCAACATACCAACAATTTGGAAATGCTGTTGCAGCGATACCAACGACTGAGGTAGTATTTGTTTTAGAAAACCCACAATCAACTTCGTCCACAGAAGCATTGAATCGTGACTTGTTGAGACGAACACAAACTCCTCATGTTTACCACCTTGATAATATTCTATCGCTTCATGAAAAAGCATTAGAAAATGGGATAACTGATGTTGCAGCATCATGCCAACTCATGCAACTATTCGGTGAAAAGAGTTATTTCTCTCTGGGATCAGAGAAAAATTTGAAAATTACGACTGTAGAAGATCTCGATATTTTTAAAGCCTTATTGAGTTCAACTCGAGATAAGTGGATTAAATAGTAATGACATTATTATTAAATAAAATATATAGACAAGATGTAGAATCTTCTCTAGAAACAATTGTCAATATTAATGACTTGAAAGGCAAGTCAATTTTAATTACTGGAGCTTCTGGTTTGATTGGTTCAAGTGTCATTGATCAGTTATTATTGCTAAATGAAATAAGGAATTTTAACATTAAAATTTTTTGTTGTGGAAGAAAGGTTGAATCATTAGAAAAACGATTTGGTAGACAAACAGAGTATTTACACTTTGTGTTCTATGATGCGACTGAAGTACCTCACTTTGATTTTGCAGTGGATTACATTATTCATGCTGCTAGTCCTGCTAGTCCTGAATTATATGTGAATCAGCCTGTAGAAACAATGGCTAGTAATTTTCTGGGCATGTATAATCTACTGGAATACGCCAAAAATTCTAAAGTTTCAAATCTAGTTTATATCTCATCTAGTGAAGTTTATGGAATTAGCACTAGTAATAATCCTTTGGACGAAAATTATATTGGAACTGTTGATCATCTTAGCGTACGGTCTTCTTATGCCAGTTCAAAAAGAGCTACTGAAACACTTTGTGCTAGTTTTGCTTCCGAGTATGGAATCAAAATAATGATAGTAAGGCCAGGACATATCTATGGTCCTAGTGCCAAGGACTTTGATAATCGTGTATCATCATTTTTTATGACAGAAGCGATTGCTGGGCGTGATATCGTTATGAAAAGTACAGGTAGTCAGTTAAGGTCCTATTGTTATAGTTTGGATTGTGCCAGTGCAATTCTAAGTGTTCTTCTTTCGGGTGGATCAGGACAAGCTTATAATGTTTCCAATCCAAATTCAATTATTACTATAAAACAGATGGCTGAAATTATTTCTCGAGTTGGCAATGTGAAACTCACCATGACTATTCCTAGTAATCAAGAAATTAAACAGACTAATCCTATGCAGAATGCCAGCCTTAGGAGTGATAAGCTAGAAGGCTTAGGTTGGCAAGGATGTTTTACGGCTGAGGAAGGTTTACAACATACATACAATATTTTAAAGGAGTTATCCAGTGAAAAGTGATAGCATTTTAATAATGATGGCAACCTATAACGGAGAGGAATTTCTACGTGAACAGTTGGATAGTATCCTTTGTCAAACCGTCTCAACTTGGAAACTACTAATTCGTGATGATAATTCCAGTGACCAAACAAGGGCAATTATTAAAGAATACGAGGAAAAAGATAGTCGGATTAAATTGATTAAAAACACATCGCAACATCATGGTGCTTATTATAATTTTTTTGGTTTATTAAACGACGTTAGACAAAACGAAAATCCATTTGATTTCTATATGTTTGCTGATCAGGATGATATCTGGGATGTGAACAAATTAGAATGTTTAATTAGTTATTACTATGAAAAAGTTAAAATAGAAGAACCAGTATTGATTTACGCTGATATGCGAATTATAGATGCTAACGGTAAAATGATAGCTAATAGTATGGATCAATTGATGGGGATTCGGTATACCAATCCCATCTCAGCTTTTATGTCACATAAGGTTTATGGGTGTAATACGTTATTTAATCGTGAATTATTTGAAATCTTACCTCTCCTTCCATATGATGCTCCAGAATTAGCCTTTCTATCACATGATAACTTTACAATAAAGACTGCTGCTTTGAAAGGTCAAGTTTATTTTTATAATGAACCTACCATGGGATATCGGCGTTATGGACATAATGTTACAAGTAAACATGAGTATAACTTTGCATTTAAGAGAATCTTGAAACGTATCTCTAAAATTGATGAATTGGCTAAAGATCATGCCTTGACCTACAAGCAGACCTTAGTTGCTACAAATTTGTTACGTCAACAAACAAGTATTGACACTGAACTCCTATTTTTAGATAAGGTAGAAAAAATAATCAATAAAGGTGGATTAAATACTGTAAAAATGGTTTGGAAAGAAAAAATTGATTGGGGCAATCGTGTTAAGACTATAAGTAGGTCTTTGGTTTTATCGTCAAAATTATATAAGAAATATTTATAAAAGATATTTAAATATAAAAAAACTGTCTCTCATATATCACAACTAAGAACAACTTTCAAATTGAAGTGACTTAATAAAAATTTAAAGGAATAATAATGTCAAAAAAAGAAATCAAACCAATTTGTTTTTATTTACCCCAATTTCATCCCATTCCAGAGAATGATGAGGCTCATGGAGAAGGCTTTACTGAATGGACTAATGTAAAGAAAGCCTACCCACTTTATGATGGGCATAATCAACCACGAGTTCCATACGATAATAATTATTATAGTCTATTAGATAAAGAAGTTATGATTCAACAGGCAGAATTGGCTAAAAAGTATGGAATTTATGGATTTTGTTATTATCATTACTGGTTTAAAAATGGTAAAAAACTATTAGAAAAACCAGTAGAAATGATGCTAGAAAACAAGGATATTGATATACCGTTTTGTTTGAGTTGGGCAAATGAAAACTGGACTAGGCGTTGGGATGGAGGGAATCATGAAATCATTGTTGAACAAGACTATGACGACTTAAATGATTTGAAGAAACATGTGGACTATCTGTGCCAATTTTTTAAAGATGACCGATATATTAAGATTGACGGCAAACCGCTCTTGTTGATTTATAAGCCAGAATTAATTCCAAATTTAACAAAGACAATGGAAATTATAAGAAATCGTGCTCGAAAGAATGGCTTTGAGGATTTAGAGATTATTGTACAGTTCCCAAAGTTCTTGTTAAATAATCATCAGCTTGAGTTATTTGATGGGTTTGCAGAATTCCAACCAATTTTTGAGATTCATATGGAAAAGCACGAGAGAAAAAATCCAGTTTACCAATCTGTGAAATATTTTCTACTTAAAGTTGGGGCTCGAAATTTAGTACAAAAACTTGAGATTAGAGGTGAAAAAAAGGCGCATAAGAAAGCTCTCTTAGATAGGAGAGATTATGATGCAACATGGACTAATATTATTAATCGCCCGATTAAGAATAATAAGATGATTGCTGGTGCTTTTGTTGATTGGGATAATACCGCTAGAAATAAGAATGGGCGAGTTTTCGATGGAGCTAATCCAGAAAAATTTGAATGTTACATGCGACAACTAATTGAAAAAATTCAAAAAGAGTATCAATCAGAAATTGTTTTTATAAACGCATGGAATGAATGGGCGGAAGGAGCATACCTTGAGCCTGATAAAAAATATGGATATGGCTATCTAGAGGCCTTGAAGACAGTTATAGACGAGACAAGGTAGGAAAAGCTATGAATATTCGTTATAAACTTCAATTTCGACGATGTAAAAAAGAGTGGCGAAAAAAGAACCTTCATAATGAAACAACGCCTCGAACTATGTTCCCAATAGAATTGGTTTCAGTAGGGGAAAAAACCTATGGTGGTTTGTATGTTTTGTCCTTCAATAAAGAGTCAAAATTAAAAATTGGAAATTTCTGCTCCATTGCACCAGAGGTTGCTTTTATTCTTAGTGCTGATCATTATATCAATCATTTCTCTACGTATCCGTTCAAATCTAAAGTATTTGATCAAGGTGATGAAGGGGTTTCGAAAGGGGATATTATCATTGAGGATGATGTATGGATTGGTTTTCGTTCTACAATTCTCTCGGGAGTTACAATTGGCCAGGGAGCTATTGTTGGAGCAGGATCTGTGGTAACTAAATCAGTTCCTCCTTACGCTATTGTAGGTGGAGTTCCAGCAAAAGTGATTTCTTATCGATTTGAAACAGAGATTCGTGAAGAAATGAAAAAAATTGACTTTTCGGAGTTCAAATTAGAGAAATTTAAAAAGGTTACGGAAGAGTTGTATCAGCCAATTTCGTCAATAAGACAAATTAATAACATAAATGAAAAATTGAAATAGAGTCGGAGGAGTTGCATGTTTCGTTTTCAGAATGGGACAGTATCAATAAACATAAGAGGATTTCTGATGTTCATTGCAATGCTCATTTACTGTCAACCAGAATATTTGAAATCAATTCCAGCTATGGGACGTATTTATAGAGATTTCATGCTTGTAGGAATTATGTTTGTGACGTTTTCGTACATTTCAAAAAAACGGTTTCCAAAATTTTTTGTATGGCTAGTTCTTCTATATAACTCTTGGCTTACTTTTTTAACTATTCAAAATAACGGAGATATAAAAAGGGCGATATTTCAACTCTTGCTGTTTACAGGCTTTGTATCTATGATAGACATATTCTCTGAAAATATGCAGGATTTAATAGAATCATTGTTATTCACTTTTGAGATGGTTGTGTATCTAAACTTTGTCACTGTACTATTTTTCCCAGATGGTTTTTTCCATCGTGTAAATGATGCATACGGAATAACAAAAGAATGGTTTTTGGGAGCTAATAATAATTTTCTATTCACCTTGTTTCCTGCAACACTTATAGCTTTATTGTATAAGAATTTAGGTGGAGTAAAAATCAGAGCATATTCATTGATTTCAATCATTTTAGCTACTCAATTGATTAAAGGATCGGGAACGGCAAAGGTTGGGATTGTTGCGTTGATACTATTTGATTTAGTACCGCTTGTCAAATACATACTTACCCCTTACAGAGGTTTGGTTATATCGTCTACGTTGAGTTTTATAATTGTAGTTACTGGTAAAGTGGAATTTTTAAGAGGGATTGTTGAAGGTATTCTAGGAAAAGATTTGACGTTCACTTCCCGAACTTTTATTTGGGATAATGCTATGTCAGCAATTCGAGAGAAGCCATTTGGTTACGGAATGATGACGTTCACTGATAACGTCCATATATTAGGGAATTTTCCTGGTTGGATTTGGAAAGGAGCCACCCATGCTCATAATAACTTTCTTCAAGTTTTATTTCAGGGAGGGTATTTAGGATTTGGTGTTTATTTCTTAATAATTCTAAAGGGAGCAATGCTGTGTCGCAAATATTGGGATGATAGAAATGCGAGACTACTCTTTTATGGACTTTTTATTTTTACAATAATATCTATAACAGAAAACTTAGAGATGCAGATGATGTATTTGGTGATTATACTACCGTTTTTATTGCCTAATATATTGGTTAAAGAAGGGGGAAAAAATGGATAAGGGTATTTTGGTATCAATAATTGTTCCTATCTATAACCAAGAAGAATATTTAAATATTTCTTTACCTACTTTGAAGCAGCAGACGTATAAGAATTTAGAATTTATCTTAGTAGATGACGGCTCAACAGATAGTAGCAAACAGATAATTAACGAGTATCTTAATACAGACAGTAGATTTAAATATGTGTATAAAGAAAATGGAGGCTTAGTATCTGCTACAATTGCAGGGGTGAAAGAGGCTTCGGGAGACTATCTTGCTTTTTTAGATCCAGATGATAAGTTAGGATTGGACTATATAGAAAACTTCATCAAAGAATTGGATTGTGACTATGATTTCATAGCAGCAGGTTTTTTCTATGACGATGGTAAGTTAATTAAACCATATTACTTGAAAGAGAGTTCAGTCTTGACTCAATCAGATATAAAGAAGTTAAGAACGGACTTTTTGTCGGATACAGGCGAGTTAGCTATTTCAAATCGTGTTTTTATCTCAAGATGGAATAAATTATATAAGACAAATCTTGTAAAAGAAATTGTCAAAGAGTTTCGTAAATTTGGAATGATTAGCTTGGGTGAAGATACTATTTTTACATTTTTACTTCTACAAAAGGCTCAATTAGGGAAAACCATTGCCCTATCTAATTCTTATTTTTATAATGTAGGTAATCCTAATTCAATGATGAAGGAAGGAGCTATTATAAACTATGTTGAAAAATGTAGGATAGCATATCAGAGTTTTACTAAGCTACTTATAGAAAGAAATTTAACTAATGAAATGAGTTGTCAACTTTACTATTTCTTAGTGCTTTCTTTCTTCAATCGCTTAAAGAAAGAAGATATGGAGTCTTTCAAAAAACTATATGATATTTTGAAAAGGGATTCACTATTTTTAGAAATTCTATTTTCACTTCAAAAGAAAGCAAATAAAAAACAAAAACTTCAGTTATTGATGATTCGTCTATGCAAAAGTGGGAAACAGTATTTAAACATTAAAAGAGTAGTTTCAAAACTTCATGCAAAACTTAAGTTGTTCCGTCAGAATTTTAAGTTAGTGGGGAAACAGATTTTTAGGAAGAATCTAGTTCAATTAGCTTATTTTTTAAAGTTCCAACAACAACGGAAAATTGGTTTTGATGATATGAAGGTATTTTTACCGATAATTGAAGAAAGATTAAAAGAAGATTTATTGGAATTTCAAAAATTAGAAGTATTACCTTCAACAATTGAAAAGAATATTTTTGTTTTTTGGTGGGATGGCTTTGATGAGATACCTGAAATAGTAAGTATTTGCTTAGCATCTTTAAAAAAGAATTATCCAGAGTGTAAGTTACATCTAATTCATAAAGATAATTATCAAGATTACACTAACATTCATCCAAATATATTGAATGATTTCAATAAAGGAAAAATTTCTGTTCAAACTTTTTCAGATGTACTCCGATTTAATCTACTAAAAAATAATGGAGGAATGTGGGTTGACTCCACTATATATTTTACTAAGAAAATAGATTTATTCCAAGAATTGGAAAAATGTTCATTTTCAACATTGAATTTTTCAACTAGTAAAGATTTCATGTCCTATAAGGGAGAAGTTTGTACATGGTCTGGATTTATGATTGCTTCTCATAAACAGGGACGCCTAGTTAGTATCATCAATGAACTTTTTGAACGCTACTATTTAAAGTATAATACATTTTCTACATACTTCTTTATAGATATTGTTTTCATGCTCTGTAAAGTTTACAAACTAGATGACAATGTGTTAGATCAAATCATTTTGAAGGATGGAAACATGTTCCAATTAGCTTCAGTTTTAGATCAGCCGTTCAATAAATCTCTATTGCCATACATAGAAAAACTCCCGCAAAAACTATTTTGGAATTACGAGGATAATAATTTGGATAATTTTTACAAATACTTTAAAGAAATAGTGAGTTAACCATGAGTAATAGACTTGTTAATACTAGCAGAAATATTGTTTGGGGAACATTAAATAAGCTTATTGCGATTGCTTTACCATTTTTAGTTCGAACAACTTTGATTTATCAATTAGGTATACAATATGTCGGTATTAGTGGACTTTTTGCATCTATTTTACAAGTTCTTAGTTTAGCTGATTTAGGTTTCGCTAATGCAATTGTATATAGTATGTATAAACCTCTTGCCCATGGGGATAATGACACTGTCGGTGCACTTCTAGGATTTTATAAAAAAATATATCGAGTCGTCGGGGCGGTAATATTAATTGTGGGCCTTTTAATTGTGCCCTTTATAAATTACTTAGTAAAGGGTTCTTATCCTGCAGATATCAATATACAACTGATTTACTTAATTTATCTGGCAAATACAGTTGTTAGTTACTTTCTTTTTGCTTATAAACGCTCTCTATTGTTAGCTAGTCAACGAAAAGATATATCTGACAACATTGATTCAGTTGTTCGCATAATTTTAAGTGGATTACAAATTTTATTATTGTTTCTTTTTCCTGATTTCTATGTTTTTGCTTTAGTAATTCCCTGTATGACAATCCTTAATAATGTATTTAACGAAATCGTAACTAAGAAAAATTACAATTATATCGTTGAAAATAGTAACTTAGATAAAAAAGTTAAACAAGAAATTATTGAAAAAACAAAGGGATTATTTGTCTACAAAGTATGTGCGATTACAAGAAATTCCCTCGATAACATATTTATTTCTACTTTTTTAGGGATTGCGACAGTGGGAATTTATAGTAATTATTATTACATTATGATATCAGTAAAAGGTTTTTTGGATGTGGTTTCTACAGGAATGAGTGCTAGTGTTGGACATAGTGTTGCTACTGAAAGTGTTGAAAAAAATCATCGTGACTTAGAAAATCTTACATTTGGTTTCTCTTGGTTAGCTACCTGGTTTATGACATGTTTATTATGTCTGTTCCAACCATTTATGCTTTTGTGGGTAGGACAAGCTAATATTTTACCATTTTCAGTCGTTGTTGCTCTCTGTTTTTACTTTTATGTTCTTGCTGCAGGTGATATGCGGAGCCAATACATTGACGCCTCAGGTTTATGGGATAAAGAAAAACTACGGTCAATTGCAGAAACAGTAGGTAATGTTGTTTTGAATTATATTTTGATTCAATTTTTAGGTGTTTTAGGAATAGTGCTAGCTACTGCACTAACAATTTTGTTTATTGGAATTCCATGGAGTACAAAAATTGTGTTTGATAATTATTTTAAAAATGGTTATAAAAAGTATTTGTGGAATCAAGCAGTATATGCTATAGTAACTATAATTGTTGCTAGTATTACTTATCTAATCTGTACACTAGTTGGTGGCAATAACATCGTGGTTTTAATTATAAGAGGAATAATTTGTTTATTTGTCCCCAATATTTTATATTACTTATTCTTTTTAAAAAATGAACAGACGCGTCTGTTTTTCAAAATAATCAAGTCGAAATTATTAAAATAATTCTATGAAAAATATGTGAATTGCCTTATGATTAAATAATAGAAGGAGTTTCATTATGAAAGGTATTATTCTTGCGGGTGGTTCGGGAACACGCCTGTACCCACTTACTCGAGCTGCGTCAAAACAGCTGATGCCAGTTTATGATAAACCCATGATTTACTATCCTTTGTCAACATTGATGTTGGCTGGGATTAAGGACATTTTGATCATCTCAACACCACAGGATTTATCCCGTTTTAAGGACCTGCTCTTGGATGGTTCCGAATTTGGGATTAAACTTTCTTATGCGGAACAGCCAAGTCCAGATGGACTTGCTCAGGCTTTTCTTATTGGTGAAGAATTTATCGGTGACGATAGTGTTGCTTTGATCTTGGGAGATAATATCTATCATGGACCTGGCTTGAGCAGAATGCTTCAAAAGGCAGCCAAGAAAGAGAAAGGTGCGACTGTTTTTGGTTATCAAGTGAAGGACCCAGAGCGTTTTGGTGTGGTCGAGTTTGATGAAGACATGAATGCCATTTCCATAGAAGAAAAACCGGAGCAACCTCGCTCCAACTATGCTGTGACGGGTCTTTATTTCTATGATAATGATGTTGTAGAGATTGCCAAACATATCCAACCAAGCGCTCGTGGCGAGTTGGAAATCACAGATGTTAACAATGCTTATTTGAAACGTGGGGATTTGTCTGTTGAGGTTATGGGGCGTGGTTTCGCCTGGTTAGATACAGGGACGCATGAGAGTCTGTTAGAGGCCTCCCAATATATCGAAACGGTTCAAAGGATGCAAAATGTTCAGGTTGCCAATCTAGAAGAAATTGCCTACCGAATGGGTTATATCAGCCGCGAAGATGTGCTGAAGTTGGCGCAACCTCTCAAGAAGAATGAATACGGGCAATACTTGCTCCGTTTGATTGGAGAAATCTAGATGACAGATAATTTTTTCGGCAAAACACTTGCAGTGCACAAGATTGATGCCATTCCAGGTTTGTTAGAGTTTGACATTCCGGTTCATGGTGACAATCGTGGCTGGTTTAAGGAAAATTTTCAGAAAGAAAAGATGCTACCGCTTGGTTTTCCTGAAAGCTTCTTTGCTGAAGGAAAACTGCAAAACAACGTCAGCTTTTCTCGCAAAAATGTTCTCCGAGGCCTCCATGCTGAACCTTGGGACAAGTACATCTCAGTAGCAGATGGTGGCAAGGTTCTGGGTTCTTGGGTGGACCTACGTGAAGGTGAAACTTTTGGAAATGTTTATCAGACCGAGATTGATGCAAGTAAGGGAATCTTTGTCCCTCGCGGCGTAGCCAATGGTTTCCAAGTCCTCTCGGATACAGTTTCTTATAGCTATCTGGTAAATGACTACTGGGCACTTGAACTCAAGCCTAAATATGCTTTTGTCAACTATGCAGACCCAGCCTTGGGAATTGAGTGGGACAATCTTGCAGAAGCAGAGGTCTCAGAAGCAGATAAACACCATCCATTACTTAAGGATGTAAAACCACTAAGAAAAGAAGATTTGTAAGAAAGTTAAGGAATAAAAATGACTGAATACAAAAATATCATCGTGACAGGTGGGGCTGGTTTTATCGGTTCTAACTTTGTTCATTATGTTTACAAGAACTTTCCAGACGTCCATGTGACAGTGCTGGACAAGCTGACTTATGCGGGTAATCGTGCCAATATTGAAGAAATTTTAGGTGATCGTGTTGAGTTGGTTGTTGGAGATATTGCTGATGCAACCTTGGTAGACAAGTTAGCGGCTGAAGCGGATGCTATCGTTCATTACGCTGCAGAAAGCCATAATGACAACTCGCTCAATGACCCGAGCCCCTTTATCTACACTAACTTCATCGGGACCTACACTCTATTGGAAGCAGCTCGTAAATATGACCTTCGTTTCCACCATGTGTCGACTGACGAAGTCTATGGGGACCTGCCTTTGCGTGAAGATTTGCCTGGTCATGGAGAAGGTCCAGGTGAGAAATTTACGGCTGAAACCAAGTACAATCCAAGCTCGCCTTACTCATCAACCAAGGCAGCTTCAGACTTGATTGTCAAAGCTTGGGTGCGTTCTTTTGGAGTCAAAGCAACGATTTCCAACTGTTCAAATAACTATGGTCCTTATCAGCATATTGAGAAGTTCATTCCGCGCCAAATCACCAATATCTTGAGCGGTATCAAGCCAAAACTCTATGGTGAAGGTAAGAATGTCCGTGACTGGATCCATACCAATGACCATTCTTCAGGTGTTTGGACAATTTTGACAAAAGGGCAAATTGGTGAAACCTACTTGATTGGGGCTGATGGTGAGAAGAACAACAAGGAAGTTTTGAAACTTATCCTTAAGGAAATGGGACAACCTGTTGACGCTTATGATCATGTAACTGACCGTGCAGGACATGACCTCCGCTATGCGATTGACGCAAGCAAGCTCCGTGATGAGTTGGGGTGGAAACCTGAATTTACCAACTTTGAAGCTGGGCTCAAGGAAACAATCAAGTGGTATACAGATAATCAAGAATGGTGGAAATCAGAGAAAGAAGCTGTTGAAGCCAATTATGCTAAAACTCAGGAGATTATTACATTATAAAAAGCAGGAAATAACTGCTTTTTATTGCTATATTGGAAAGAGTTACATATTAGAAAGGTCTAGAGATGATTTTAATTACAGGGGCAAATGGCCAATTAGGAACTGAACTTCGTTATTTATTGGATGAACGTAATGAAGAATACGTAGCAGTAGATGTAGCTGAGATGGACATTACCGATGCAGAAATGGTTGAGAAAGTTTTTGAAGAAGTGAAACCAACTTTAGTCTACCACTGTGCAGCCTACACTGCTGTTGATGCAGCAGAGGATGAAGGGAAAGAATTGGACTTTGCCATCAATGTTACGGGGACAGAGAATGTCGCAAAAGCATCTGAAAAGCATGGTGCAATTCTAGTTTATATTTCTACCGACTATGTCTTTGACGGTAAGAAACCAGTTGGACAAGAGTGGGAAGTTGATGACCGACCAGATCCACAGACAGAATATGGACGCACTAAGCGTATGGGAGAAGAGTTAGTTGAGAAGTATGTGTCTAATTTCTATATTATTCGTACTGCCTGGGTATTTGGAAATTACGGCAAAAACTTCGTTTTTACCATGCAAAATCTTGCGAAAACTCATAAGACTTTAACAGTTGTAAATGACCAGCACGGTCGTCCGACTTGGACTCGTACCTTGTCTGAGTTCATGACCTACCTAGCTGAAAATCGCAAGGAATTTGGATACTATCATTTGTCAAATGATGCGACAGAAGATACAACTTGGTATGATTTTGCAGTTGAAATTTTGAAGGATACAGATGTGGAAATCAAGCCAGTAGATTCAAGTCAATTTCCAGCAAAAGCTAAACGTCCGCTAAACTCAACAATGAGCCTGGCTAAAGCCAAGGCTACTGGATTTGTTATTCCAACTTGGCAAGATGCCTTGAAAGAATTTTACAAACAAGAAGTAAGATAAGCAATAGAATGATTTTTCTAGTCTAATAAAAGAGGCAGATAATGAACTCCAAAGGAGCTTAAGATGTACGATTATCTTGTTGTTGGTGCTGGTCTCTTTGGTGCAGTCTTTGCCCATGAAGCAGCCTTAAAAGGAGAAAAAGTAAAAGTCATTGAAAAACGAAATCATATCGCGGGTAATATCTATACTCGTGAAGAGGAAGGAATTCAAGTTCATCAATATGGTGCCCATATTTTCCATACTTCTGATAAGGAGATTTGGGATTATGTAAACCAGTTTTCAGAGTTTAACCGTTATACAAATTCTCCTGTTGCAAACTATAAGGGTGAGATTTATAACCTTCCTTTTAATATGAATACTTTCAATAAACTCTGGGGAGTTGTAACACCAGCAGAAGCACAAGCGAAGATTGATGAGCAATGTGCGGTTTTAAATGGTAAAACTCCAGAAAATTTGGAAGAACAGGCGATCTCTCTTGTAGGTACAGACATCTACGAAAAATTAATCAAAGATTATACAAAGAAACAGTGGGGTAAACCAACTACAGAACTTCCAGCCTTTATCATTCGCCGTTTGCCAGTACGTCTGACCTACGATAACAACTATTTTAATGATACCTATCAAGGGATTCCAATAGGTGGCTACACTCAAATAGTTGAAAAAATGTTGGATCATGAAAACATTGATGTAGAAACAAATGTTGATTTCTTCGCGAATAAAGAGCAATACCTGAAAGATTTTCCTAATATTGTCTTTACTGGTATGATTGATGAATTCTTTGACTATAAGTTGGGTGAACTAGAGTATCGTAGTCTTCGTTTTGAAAGCGAGACCTTGAATATGGAGAATTACCAAGGAAATGCAGTTGTGAACTATACAGATGCTGATACCCCATATACTCGCATTATTGAACACAAACATTTTGAGTTTGGAAATCAAGCTAAGACTATCATTACTAAAGAATATTCTAAAACATGGGAAAAAGGTGATGAGCCTTATTATCCAGTAAATAATGATCGTAATAATCATTTATATAAATCATATAAAAAATTGGCTGATGAGCAAGGGAAGGTTATCTTTGGTGGCCGCTTAGGACACTATCGTTATTACGATATGCACCAAGTAATTGGAGCAGCCTTGCAGTGTGTGAGAAATGAGTTAGATTAAACAAATCAAACTGCTTACAGTAGCTATTTAGAAATATGATTGATCATTCCTTGACTACCTAATGTAGTTGAGGTTTTTTTGATGCTATTCATATTTTTGCAAACGCAATGTTTAAAAAATAATCCCGCGTTGTAAAATGAAGTGCAACAAAAAAGACATGTTCGTCTGATATACTATAGTAGATTGAAATAAGATGTGAACAAATTGATTAGGAAAGTAAAATTAATGTATAGAAATATTTTAGCAACCATGGCGTACTATTCTAGATTCAATCTGCTATAGAATTCTCCAACTCAGTATAGAAAGTAGATGAACATGTCCACTAATCATTCTACCAAAAAATCGTTATACTCACACCTTTCAGCCTCTGAACGCGGAGAAATCAGCGCCTATCTCAAGATGGACAAAAACCCCTCTGAGATTGCTCGTCTGCTTGGGCGTCATCGCTCAACCATCAGTCGTGAAATCAAACGAGGAAGTGTTTCTCAGGTTCAAGATAAGAACGGGAAACGAATCTACTCAACGCTTTACTTTCCAGATAGTGGTCAACGTGTTTATGAAACCAATCGTCGAAAAAGTGCCTATCATAAACTATCGTACTGCTCCCAGACCTTCTTCAAGGAACTTGAGAAAGTCCTGAAAACGAAACCTCGTTGTCACAGTGTTGATAGCTTTGTTCAAACTTACCGAGAAAAACATCCACTGGAAGTTATCCCTTCCACCAAGACAGTGTATCGTTACATCAAAGACGGACTGTTGAGGGTTAAACCGATTGATTTACCTAAGATGGTGTGCATCCGAAAACGGTCTAAAGTAACGCCTAAGGCCACGAAGAAAATCTTAGGAAAATCCATTGAAGAACGTCCAGAAACTATTACCAATCGTTCTGAATTTGGACATTGGGAAATTGATCTCATGCTTGGCAAGAAGACCAAAGGGGAAGCTGTTGCCATGACCCTAGTAGAGCGTCAAACACGATTTGCCATCGCTGTAAAACTGGCTAATAAACAAGCAGAAACCATCAATAGGGCTGTTAAGAGCTTACTATCACAGTACCCTATTCGCTCTATCACATCGGACAACGGCTCAGAGTTCAGTAGCTTGTCAGACTTAAAAGGTGTGGAAGTCTATTTTGCCCATCCTTATGCTTCTCATGAAAGAGGAACAAATGAAAATTTCAATGGTCTCTTGAGAGAGTTTCTCCCAAAAGGTGTCTCTCTTAACTCACTAACGACAGAAGAACTCAATCACTACGTTTCTGCTATCAATGACAGACCTAGACGAATTTACAAGTATAAAACCGCAAATATTTTGTTTGGGCTAGCCCAAACAGCTTAACCTCTGGAACTCTAGTTATCAATGAACTTGTTGCACTTGACTTGACAAGTGGGGAAGAAATATTTTTCAGAAAATGCTAAAATCATTCAAAAATTCAGAAAATTCTATTGACAGGACTTGAAAAAGGGTCTATAATGGATAGAAAAATAAAGGAGAAGACTATGAAAACAGGAAAAGTATTGGCTCTTGCGGGAGTGACTTTATTAGCAGCGGGTGTTTTAGCGGCTTGTTCTGGTGGTTCTGGTGCTAAAGGTGAGCAGACTTTTGCATTTACTTACGAGACTCACCCAGATAATCTCAACTACTTAACAACTGGTAAGGCAGCAACTGCTGACATTACTAGTAATGTGATTGATGGATTGCTTGAAAATGATAAATACGGGAACCTTATTCCCTCAATGGCAGAGGACTGGTCAGTTTCTAAGGATGGATTGACCTACACTTATAAGATTCGTCAGGATGCCAAGTGGTACACATCTGAGGGCGAAGAGTATGCTCCTGTTAAGGCTCAGGACTTTGTGACAGGTCTTAAATATGCAACAGATAAGAAAGCAGAAGCCCTTTACTTGGTACAAGATTCAATCAAAGGTCTGGATGCTTATGCTAAAGGGGAAATTAAAGATTTCTCTCAAGTTGGGATTAAAGCCCTTGACGATCAAACGGTCCAATACACTTTGAACAAACCTGAAAGCTTTTGGAATTCAAAAACAACCATGGGTGTGCTTGCGCCAGTTAATGAAGAGTTTTTGAACTCAAAAGGGGATGATTTTGCTAAAGCAACAGATCCAAGCAGTATCTTGTATAATGGTCCTTATTTGTTGAAATCTATTGTGACCAAATCCTCTGTTGAATTTGCGAAAAATCCGAACTACTGGGATAAGGATAATGTGCATATTGACAAGATCAAATTGTCATTCTGGGATGGTCAAGATACTAGCAAACCAGCAGAAAACTTTAAAGATGGTAGTCTTTCAGCAGCTCGTCTCTATCCAACAAGTGCAAGTTTCGCAGAGCTTGAGAAGAGTATGAAAGACAATATTGTCTATACTCAACAAGACTCGACTACGTATCTAGTAGGAACAAATATTGACCGTCAGTCCTATAAATACACATCTAAGACCAGCGAAGAACAAAAGACATCTACTAAAAAGGCCCTCTTAAACAAGGATTTCCGTCAGGCTATTGCTTTCGGATTTGACCGTACAGCCTATGCCTCTCAGTTGAATGGAGAAACTGGAGCAAGCAAAATCTTACGTAATCTCTTTGTTCCACCAACATTTGTTCAAGCAGATGGTAAAAACTTTGGCGATATGGTCAAAGAGAAATTGGTCACTTATGGGGATGAATGGAAGGATGTTAATCTTGCAGATTCTCAGGATGGCCTTTACAATCCAGAGAAAGCCAAGGCTGAATTTGCTAAAGCTAAATCAGCCTTACAAGCAGAAGGAGTCCAATTCCCAATTCACCTAGATATGCCTGTTGACCAAACAGCAACTACAAAAGTTCAGCGCGTGCAATCTATGAAACAATCCTTGGAAGCGACTTTAGGAACTGATAATGTCATTATTGATATTCAACAACTACAAAAAGATGAAGTAAACAATATTACATATTTTGCTGAAAATGCTGCTGGCGAAGACTGGGATTTATCAGATAATGTCGGTTGGGGTCCTGACTTTGCCGATCCATCAACCTACCTTGATATTATCAAACCATCTGTAGGAGAAAGTACTAAAACATATTTAGGCTTTGACTCAGGGAAAGATAATGTAGCTGCTAAAAAAGTAGGTCTATATGACTACGAAAAATTGGTTACTGAAGCTGGTGATGAGGCTATAGATGTTTCTAAACGCTATGATAAATACGCTGCGGCCCAAGCTTGGTTGACAGATAGTGCTTTGATTATTCCAACTACATCTCGTACAGGGCGTCCAATCTTGTCTAAGATGGTACCATTTACAATACCATTTGCATTGTCAGGAAATAAAGGTACAAGTGAACCAGTCTTGTATAAATACTTGGAAATTCAAGACAAGGCAGTTACTGCAGATGAATATCAAAAAGCTCAAGATAAATGGATGAAAGAAAAAGAAGAATCCAATAAAAAAGCGCAAGAAGACCTTGCAAAACATGTCAAATAAAGATAAGGGAGTTGGTTTGTAGCCGACTCCTTTATATTCTTCGAAAATCTCTTCAAATCACGTTATACTTTTCTATAGTAGATTGAATCTAGAATAGTACGTTGTGGCTGTTAAAATATTTCTATACATTAATTTGACTTTCCTAATCGATTTGTTCACATCTTGTTTCAATATACTATAAAATCTCTTCAAACCACGTCAGCGTCCATCTGCAACCTCAAAACACTGTTTTGAGGTTGTGGCTAGCTTCCTAGTTTGCTCTTTGATTTTCGTTGAGTATTAGCTATCTTGTAGTAAAAAATCCTGAGAATTTCTAACTCTCAGGATTTTTTTTTACTGTTGTGGTTGTTGTTGAAATTGAGGAGTTTGTGGTGCTTGTTGTACAGGCTGTCCTTGATTTGGATCAGTTACTGGAGCACTGTTTGGTTGTTGTCCTACTGTGGTGTTTGCCTGTGTAGTTGAACTTTCAGGTGTTGTAGAGGGGTTCTCTACTGACTGTGTTTGTTGGGTAGCAGGTGTAGTCCAAGCATTCTTAGCACCGTTCAAAAAGAAGAACTCACCACTTCTGTATACTCCCTCAGGCATTGTCCAATCTCCAGGATGGTCGTTTTGAGAGAGGGAAGTCATCATAGCACGATAGACTTTGGCAGCAACTGTGAGACCGTCGCCTAGAATAGGAGTGAGACGGTTGCTATAACCTGTCCAAACGGCCATTGAATACTTACGAGTATAACCGACAAACATTTCATCCGGAGCTACAAGTTGATTCGACTTGATATGATTTTCGATTTCTTCATCTGTATAGTTAGAGGTACCTGTTTTACCAGCTTGAGGAAGCCAAGGCAGGTAGGCACCACGACCAGTTCCGTAAGTCAAGACCGTTTTCATCATCTCTGTCATCATGTAAGCAGTCGTTTCTTTCATGGCTCTTGTGCCAGGGTCAGAAAATTCTTTTTCGCTACCATCGCTAAAGACAACTTTATTGATGTACATTGGTTTGTGGTAAATACCGCCATTTGCGAATGCAGCATAGGCAGTGGCCATTTTTTCACTACTTGCCCCGTACTGTTTACTAGATTCGGTAGTATTACTTGAAATAGCATTTGAATAGTGTATTACAGGATAGTCGATTCCTAAACCATTTAGGAAGTTTTTAGCTCTATCTAAACCAACCTTATTTAGTGTTTCGACGGCAGGTACGTTACGAGATTGTTGAAGGGCATATTGCAGAGTAATATTACCAAAATATGCTCGATCCCAGTTGTAAACAGGTGTGCTTGTTCCTGGATAGTTATAAGGAATATCATTAACCATAGTTGCAGTGGAATCATAAATACCGTATTCTATGGCAGGTGCATAATCGGTGATTGGTTTCATTGTTGAACCCCAGTCACGATTGGTTTCCACAGCTTGGTTGGTACCAAATGAAACGTTACTTGCTTGGTGACGAGCTCCAAGTTGGGCGATGACTTTACCATTTGAAACATCTACGACCGTAGATGCGACTTGCAAATCATCGTCAGGGTAAGAGAGGTACTGATCAGAGTTGTAGATATCCCACAGATGTTTTTGAGCTTCTTGGTCTACATTTGTGTAAACATCCATCCCAGTAGTTAGAAGGTTATAGCCAGTTTCTTGTTCTACTTGGTCGATAACCTCTTTGAGATAATTGTCCATATATGCTGGATAGCTATTGACTGATTTCAAACTTTGGAGTCCATCAGTAATAGGGGTATTAATAGCCTTCTCATACTGTTCGGCAGAAATGTAGCCTTGACCTTTCATCTCTGAAAGTACCAAGTTACGACGGTCAAGGGCAGCTTCTGGATGAGAATAGGGATCGTATTGATTCGGTGCCTGTGGCATACCTGCTAGTAAAGCTAATTGAGGTAAAGATAAATCCTTTAGATCTTTTCCATAGTAATTTTGGGCTGCTGTCTGCATACCATAGTTACCATTTGACATATAGACCTTATTGATGTAGTAGGTCAGGATTTCTTGTTTGGTAGCTTTTTGTTCCAATTGGATAGCTAGCCAAGCCTCTTGTGCTTTTCGGGAGATGTTTTGATCCGAAGTTGATGTTGAGAAATAGGTCAACTTAATTAACTGTTGGGTTAGGGTTGATCCCCCCTGTAAAGAATTACTTTGTAAATTACGTAAGAAGGCTCCCATAATCCGAATCGTATCTACCCCTCTGTGGTCAAAGAAGCGATGATCTTCGATAGACACGATTGCTTTGACTAAATCAGTAGGAATTTCGTTGGCCTGAGCGTTTACTCGGCGTTCAGAGCCCAGATCGGCAATGAGTTCATTATTATTGTCATAAATCTTGCTCGAAGTTGTTGCAACTAATTTACTATCTGATAGGGCTGGAGCTTTGCTTACAAAATAGAGGAAAACACCCCCACCCAATAGAAATAATGCGATAAAGAGAGTTAGGAAAAAGATTCCAGTATACTTTAGTATTCGCATAAGAATGTATTTATTCATCTTGTTTACCACCTAGTAAATGTTCTTTGATGACATCGAGATAGGGAATTTGTGGAAATGCCCCTAGTTTTATCTGGTAACCGTATTCTCGTATGTATCCAAGTGGCATTGATTTTTGTCCCTTATCTTGATGATAGAAGCGAATCAAATCGAATGCCGGCAATAAGTAGGTTTCTTGCAGAGAAGAAAAGTGAAGAAGGACAAAGCAGATTCCTTGTTGGGCAAGGACTTGTTCCATATGATGAATCTGATGTGGATGGAAATTTTTCATCGGAATCGCACGTTTTTGTTTTGTTTCCTTGGCTTCAAAGTCGATGTAATATCCCTTATAAACGCCAGAATAGTCTGTCGTTGAAGCTTGTCGAAAATAGGCTTCAACAATCTTGGCACGACTTCGTTGTGGATAGTCCACTCGTACGATTTGAATAGGAGTTGGTTTCTTGTGTATAACAGCCAAGCCCTGAGACAAATAGTAGTCGTTGGTAGCATTGATCATCTTTTCAAAAGACATTCCTCGATTTGCGAAATTTTTGGGTTGAGAAAGAGATGTTTGTCTTTTTTGTGATGAAATTTTATGAGGATAGTTGACCATAATTCTCCTTATTGGTACAATAACATCACTCTATTATATCATAAATTTGCACAGAAAGGGTTAAAAATGACTACAGCTTTGGTTTTGGGCTATTCTGCTTTTGATTTGGGTTTGTTTTCTGACAAGGATCCTCGTCTTAAATTGATTAAAAAAGCGATACGTAGGGATTTAGAAGCTATGGCAGAAGATGGGGTGACTTGGCTTGTATTTACAGGGACTTTGGGCTTTGAATATTGGGTTTTAGAGGTTGCTCAGGAGATGAAGACAGAGTACGATTTCCAGTTGGCCACCATTTTTGCTTTTGAAACCCATGGGGAAAATTGGAATGAAGGCAATCAGATGAAACTGAGTCGCTTTAAGCAGGTAGACTTTGTCAAATATGCCTATCCTCGTTATGAACACAAGGGGCAGTTAAGAGATTACCAGCAGTTTTTACTGGAAAACACGAACAGTTCCTATCTTTTTTATGATGAAGAAAATGAAACGAAACTAGCTTATTTTTACCAAAAGATGAAAAATCAAGAGGACTATTTTATAAAGAGATTAACATTTGATCAGCTAAATGAACTTGCTGAAAATTTTTCCGAAAATTGACGCTTTGACCTTGATTTTTGTTTGCCTTTTTTTATATAATAATACTAGCAAGCGAGAATGGAGAGAGACATGGCAAGTATTATTTTTTCAGCGAAAGATATTTTTGAACAAGAGTTTGGACGTGAAGTCCGTGGGTATAGCAAGGTAGAAGTTGATGAGTTTTTAGACGATGTCATTAAGGATTATGAAACTTATGCTGCCTTGGTCAAGTCACTTCGTCAGGAAATAGCGGATTTGAAGGAAGAATTAGCTCGTAAACCGAAATCTTCACCAGTTCAAGCAGAGTCTATTGAAGCGGCAACTACAAGTTCTATGACAAACTTTGATATTTTGAAACGCTTGAATCGTCTTGAAAAAGAAGTGTTTGGTAAACAAATTGTAGATAACTCAGATTTCTAAGTAGTTATTTGAGATGTGCAATTTTTGGATAATCGCGTGAGGAGAGTTGCTTCTCATGAGGAAAGTCCATGCTAGCACAGGCTGTGATGCCTGTAGTGTTTGTGCTAGGCGAAACCATAAGCCTAGGGACGAGAAATCGTTACGGCAGTTGAAATGGCTAAGTCCTTGGATAGGCCAGAGTAGGCTTGAAAGTGCCACAGTGACGGAGTCTTTCTGGAAACGGAGAGAGTGGAACGCGGTAAACCCCTCAAGCTAGCAACCCAAATTTTGGTCGGGGCATGGAGTACGCGGAAACGAACGTAGTATTCTGACTGCTATCAGCTAGAGCTGTTAGTGGTAGACAGATGATTATCGAAGGAAGTGGTCCTAGTCACTTCTGGAACAAAACATGGCTTATAGAAAATTGCATATAGGTTGGGGCTGAGAAATTTTCTCAACCTCATTTTTTAAAGTGGACATATAGAAAGGTCTTGCAAGACTGTAACATGAAAAAAGAATTTAATTTAATTGCAACTGTGGCAGCAGGTCTTGAAGCTGTTGTGGGACGAGAAGTGCGAGAGTTGGGCTACGATTGTCAGGTTGAAAATGGACGTGTTCGTTTTCAAGGAGACGTGAGAGCTATTATCGAAACCAACCTCTGGCTTCGGGCAGCAGATCGTATCAAAATTATCGTAGGAACTTTCCCAGCTAAGACTTTTGAAGAGCTGTTTCAGGGAGCTTTCGCTCTAGATTGGGAAGATTATTTACCACTTGGAGCTCGATTCCCGATTTCAAAAGCAAAATGTGTTAAATCTAAACTTCACAATGAGCCGAGTGTACAGGCTATTTCTAAGAAGGCCGTTGTTAAGAAGTTGCAGAAACACTATGCTCGCCCAGAAGGTGTTCCACTGATGGAGAATGGCCCAGAGTTTAAGATTGAGGTTTCTATTCTCAAAGACATAGCAACTGTCATGATTGATACGACAGGCTCTAGTCTCTTTAAACGTGGCTATCGTACCGAAAAAGGTGGCGCTCCTATCAAGGAAAATATGGCGGCAGCCATTTTGCAACTTTCTAACTGGTATCCAGACAAGCTTTTGATTGATCCGACCTGTGGTTCAGGAACTTTCTGTATCGAGGCAGTCATGATTGCTCGAAAGATGGCGCCTGGTCTTCGTCGCTCTTTTGCATTTGAGGAATGGAACTGGGTCAGCGACCGCTTGATTCAAGAAGTGCGTACAGAGGCGGCTAAAAAAGTAGATCGTGAACTGGAACTCGATATCATGGGTTGTGATATTGATGCTCGCATGGTGGAAATTGCTAAGGCTAATGCTCAGGCAGCTGGTGTTGCAGGAGACATTACTTTTAAGCAGATGCGCGTGCAGGATTTACGTTCCGATAAAATCAATGGCGTGATTATCTCCAATCCGCCTTATGGAGAACGTTTATCAGATGATGCAGGAGTTACCAAGCTCTATGCTGAGATGGGGCAAGTATTTGCACCGCTAAAAACCTGGAGTAAGTTTATCCTAACTAGTGATGAAGCCTTTGAAAGCAAGTATGGGAGCCAAGCAGATAAGAAGCGTAAGTTATACAACGGAACCTTGAAAGTGGATCTGTATCAATATTTTGGTCAACGTGTTAAACGTCAAGAGTTAAAATAGAAAGGGATACTCATGAGTAAGAAAAGACGGAATCGTCATAAAAAAGAAAATCAAGAACCGCGATTTGATTTTGATGAAGCAAAAGAGTTAACAGTTGGTCAAGCGATTCGTAAAAATGAAGAAGTGGAAGCAGGAGTCTTGCCTGAAGATTCCATTTTGGACAAGTATGTCAAACAACACAAAGATGAAATTGAGGCGGATAAGTTTGCGACTCGTCAATACAAAAAAGAGGAGTTAGTCGAAACTCAGAGTCTGGATGATTTAATTCAAGAGATGCGTGAGGCTGTGGAAGAGTCAGAAGCTTCTTCGGAGGAAGTTCCATCTTCTGAAGACATCTTACCACCCTTGCCTCTGGACGATGAGGAGCAAGGCTTGGATCCTCTATTGCTAGAGGATGAAAATCCAACAGAAATGACTGAAGAAGTGGAAGAGGAGCAAAACCTTTCTCTTCTGGAACAAGAAGGCTCAGAAAAGAAAAGCAAAAAAGGATTTGTTTCAACCGCTTTGGCGCTCGTATCAGTGATTATCTGTGTCAGTGCTTATTATGTCTATCGTCAAGTGAATCGCTCGACCAAGGAAATTCAAACTGCTCAATCATCGTCTAGCGAGCAGAATGTTCAGCCGATTTTAGAAGATTTCAATAGCCAATACGATGCATTCTACACTGATAGCAATAAAACAGCTTTGAAGAACAGCCAGTTTGATAAACTGAGTCAACTCAAAACCTTGCTTGATAAACTGGAAGGTAGTCGCGAACATGCACTTGCTAAATCTAAATATGATAGTCTAGCAACGCAAATCAAGGCCATTCAAGATGTCAATGCACAATTTGAAAAACCAGCTATTGTGGATGGTGTGTTGGATACCAATGCCAAAGCCAAATCAGATGCTAAATTTACAGATATTAAAACCGGGAATACGGAGATTGACAAAGTGCTAGATAAGGCTATCAGCCTTGGTAAGAGCCAAAAGACAAGCACTTCTAGCTCAAGTCAAATCAGCAGTTCTAGTCAAGCGAGTTCAAATTCTTCTACAGAGAGTAGTACAAGTAACACAAGTCCATCTTCAAGCGGCTCATCAAACAATTCAGTTTCTGCGCGTGATGATAGTCATGGCGGTCTATCAAGTTCTGGAGTTAACCTACAAAGAGCTTCAAGCCGTGTGCCGTTCAATCAATCGGCTATTGATGATAGTAACAACTCTGCCTGGGATTTTGCTGATGGCGTCTTGGAACAAATTCTAGCGACTTCACGTTCACGTGGTTATATCACTGGAAATCAATACATCCTCGAACGAGTCAATATTGTTAATGGAAATGGTTATTACAACCTCTACAAGCCAGACGGAACCTATCTCTTTACCCTTAACTGTAAGACAGGCTACTTTGTTGGAAATGGTTCTGGACATGCGGATGACTTGGACTACTAAGCAGTCGTTACAAAATTCTTTCTTTTCAAAAGTAAAAATGATAAAATAAAACAAATTAAACAAGAGGAGTGTCAAATGACAAAAGCTAACTTTGGTGTCGTAGGTATGGCCGTAATGGGTCGTAACCTTGCCCTTAATATTGAATCACGTGGTTACACAGTTGCTATTTACAATCGTAGTAAAGAAAAAACTGAAGATGTAATTGCTTGCCATCCTGAAAAGAACTTTGTACCAAGCTATGACGTTGAAAGTTTTGTAAACTCAATCGAAAAACCTCGTCGTATTATGCTGATGGTTCAAGCTGGACCTGGTACAGATGCTACTATCCAAGCCCTTCTTCCACACCTTGACAAGGGTGATATCTTGATTGACGGCGGAAACACTTTCTACAAAGATACAATCCGTCGTAATGAAGAATTGGCAAACTCAGGTATCAACTTTATCGGTACTGGGGTTTCTGGTGGTGAAAAAGGTGCCCTTGAAGGTCCGTCTATCATGCCTGGTGGACAAAAAGAAGCCTACGAATTGGTTGCGGACGTTCTCGAAGAAATCTCAGCTAAAGCACCAGAAGATGGCAAACCATGTGTGACTTACATCGGTCCTGATGGAGCTGGTCACTATGTGAAAATGGTTCACAACGGTATTGAGTATGGGGACATGCAATTAATCGCAGAAAGCTATGACTTGATGCAACACTTGCTAGGCTTTTCTGCAGAAGATATGGCTGAAATCTTTACTGAGTGGAACAAGGGTGAATTGGACAGCTACTTGATTGAAATCACAGCTGACATCCTTGGACGTAAAGATGATGAAGGTCAAGATGGACCAATCGTAGACTACATCCTTGATGCTGCAGGTAACAAGGGAACTGGTAAATGGACTAGCCAATCATCCCTTGACCTTGGTGTGCCATTGTCACTCATTACTGAGTCAGTATTTGCACGTTACATCTCTACTTACAAAGAAGAACGTGTTCATGCCAGCAAGGTGCTTCCAAAACCAGCTGCTTTCAAATTTGAAGGCGACAAGGCTGAGTTGATTGAAAAAATCCGCCAAGCCCTTTACTTCTCAAAAATCATCTCATACGCTCAAGGTTTTGCGCAATTGCGTGTAGCTTCTAAAGAAAACAACTGGAACTTGCCATTTGCGGACATCGCATCTATCTGGCGCGATGGCTGTATCATCCGTTCTCGTTTCTTGCAAAAGATTACAGATGCTTACAACCGTGATGCAGATCTTGCTAACCTTCTTTTGGATGAGTACTTCTTAGACGTAACTGCTAAGTACCAACAATCAGTTCGTGATATCGTAGCTCTTGCTGTTCAAGCTGGTGTACCAGTACCAACATTCTCAGCAGCTATCACTTACTTTGACAGCTACCGTTCAGCTGACCTTCCAGCTAACTTGATCCAAGCACAACGTGACTACTTTGGTGCCCACACATACCAACGTAAAGACAAAGAAGGAACCTTCCACTACTCTTGGTATGACGAAAAATAAGTAGGTCAGCCATGGGGAAACGGATTTTATTACTTGAGAAAGAACGAAATCTAGCTCATTTTTTAAGTTTGGAACTCCAAAAAGAGCAATACCGAGTTGATCAGGTTGAGGAGGGGCAAAAGGCCCTCTCCATGGCTCTTCAGACAGACTATGACTTGATTTTATTGAATGCTCATCTGGGGGATATGACAGCCCAGGATTTTACAGCCAAGCTGAGTAGGACTAAGCCAGCCTCAGTCATCATGGTCTTGGACCGTCGCGAAGACTTGCAAGATCAGATTGAGACAATCCAACGCTTTGCTGTTTCTTACATCTATAAGCCAGTTATTATTGAGAATCTGGTGGCTCGTATTTCAGCGATTTTCCGAGGTCGGGACTTTATCGACCAACACTGTAGTCAGATGAAGGTTCCAACGTTTTACCGCAATCTGCGTATGGATGTAGAACATCATACCGTTTATCGTGGCGAGGAGATGATTGCTCTGACTCGTCGTGAGTATGACCTTTTGGCTACTCTAATGGGAAGCAAGAAAGTTCTGACTCGTGAGCAGTTGTTGGAAAGCGTCTGGAAGTATGAAAGTGCGACCGAAACAAATATCGTGGATGTCTATATCCGTTATCTACGTAGCAAGCTTGATGTAAAAGGTCAGAAAAGCTACATTAAAACCGTTCGTGGTGTCGGTTACACCATGCAAGAATAGAAAAGCAGTTGCAGTCGTGTAACTGCTTTTTATATGTTGACATGCGATTTTATATTAGACTTCATGCGAAACTAAAATCCTAGTTCACGGTTGATAATTCCAGCAATCAAATTCATTCGTAATCCAAACCGTTTGCGTCGATTTCGATAGGTTGTTGAAAATATTTTAAACGTTTTTACTTTGGCAAAAATATTTTCAACCTTGATTCTCTCTTTGGATAGCGCATGGTTATAGGCTTTATCTTCAAGAGTTAGTGGCTTAAGTTTGCTTGATTTCCTCGGAGTTTGCGATTGTGAATACATCTTCATGAGTCCTTGATAACCGCTGTCTGCCAAGTTTTTACCAGCTTGTCCGATATTTCTGCGACTCATTTTGAACAATTTCATATCGTGGCAATAGTTCACAGCGATATCCAAAGAAACAATTCTCCCTTGGCTTGTGACAATCGCTTGAGCCTTCATAGCATGACATTTCTTTTTACCAGAATAATTGGCTAGTTGATTTTTTTAGGACGATTGATTTTTACCTCTGTTGCATCCACAATCACCGTATCCTCAGCACTAAGATGAGTTTTTGAAATCGTAAAACCACTTTGAATAAGAGTTG
>NZ_SPGF01000021.1 GCF_005844455.1 Streptococcus mitis
CTGTTCATCTTGTTTGACGAACTCAACTTTTTGACCAATGATACTCTGAGTACTCTTATTCAAGTGGGCTTTTATTTGTTTTATCATGGGAAATCCCTCCTTAACTATAAGTTTATCACATAAAAAAGAAACCCAAATACAGAATTGTATTTGAATTTCTTAACTTAATGACATTGCGATTGATTCGTGCTTTTTTCGATTTTGTAAGAAGTAATAGTCGCTCCTTATATCAAAATATAGAAAAGAGGCATTAGTCAAGATAGGTCGATAGTGCTACAATATCCTTAATCAAACTATTTGGAGGTCGCCTTATGACTCGTGATTTTAAATTTGAAACTTTGCAACTACATGCTGGTCAAGTTGTGGATCCAGCTACCAAGTCTCGTGCAGTGCCGATTTATCAAACAACATCCTTCGTTTTTGATGATACGCAGGAAGGTGCCGATTTGTTTGCCTTGAGAAAACCAGGTAATATCTATACTCGTATTACAAATCCTACAACGGCTGCCTTTGAAGAAAGAATCGCTGCTCTTGAAGGTGGTGTTGGAGCGCTAGCAACAGCATCAGGTATGGCAGCAGTGACTTATACGATTTTGGCTCTTGCCCATGCTGGTGACCACATGGTGGCAGCATCAACTATTTACGGTGGGACTTTCAATCTCTTGAAAGAAACCCTTCCTCGTTATGGGATTACAACAACCTTTGTGGATGTGGATAATTTGGAGGAAGTAGAAGCAGCTATCAATGACAATACCAAGCTTGTCTTGATTGAAACCTTGGGTAACCCTTTGATTAACATTCCTGACTTGGAAAAATTGGCAGAGATTGCGCATAAACATCAGATTCCACTTGTTTCTGACAATACCTTTGCCACACCTTACTTGATTAATGTCTTTTCTCACGGTGTAGATATTGCCATTCACTCTGCAACTAAGTTTATCGGTGGGCATGGTACGACTATTGGAGGAGTGATTGTCGATAGTGGTCGTTTTGACTGGGCGGTGTCAGGGAAATTCCCTCAATTTGTTGAGGAAGACCCAAGTTACCACAATTTGAGCTATACTCGTGATGTGGGTGCAGCAGCCTTTATTATCGCTGTTCGTGTCCAATTGCTTCGTGATACTGGTGCTGCCTTGTCGCCATTTAATGCCTTTCTCTTGCTACAAGGACTTGAAACACTTTCTCTTCGTGTGGAGCGCCATGTGCAAAATGCTGAGAAAATTGTTGATTTTCTTGTCAACCATCCTAAGGTAGAAAAAGTAAACTATCCAAAACTAGCAGACAGTCCTTACCATGCCTTGGCTGAGAAATATTTGCCAAAAGGTGTGGGTTCAATCTTTACCTTCCATGTCAAAGGTGGGGAGGCAGAAGCCCGCAAGGTAATTGATAATCTGGAAATCTTCTCAGACCTTGCAAACGTGGCAGATGCCAAATCTCTTGTTGTCCATCCAGCCACAACCACTCACGGTCAATTGTCAGACAAAGACCTAGAAGCAGCAGGTGTTACACCAAACCAAATCCGTTTGTCTATTGGTCTTGAAAATGTAGAGGATTTGATTGAAGATTTACGCTTGGCCTTGGAAAAAATTTAAAGTAAAAGAAGATAAACAGTGGGTTTTGACTCACTGTTTTTTGATTTTCCCTCAGGCATGATATAATGGTTACAGAAGTCTAGAAAGAGGAACGATATGAACGAAATCAAATGCCCTAACTGTGGGGAAGTTTTTACAGTAAATGAAAGTCAGTATGCCGAACTCTTGTCTCAAGTGAGAACGGCAGAGTTTGATAAGGAACTGCACGATCGGATGAAGCAGGAACTGGCCTTGGCAGAGCAAAAGGCTATGAATGAGCAACAGTCTAAACTAGCTCAAAAAGACCAAGAAATCGCGCAACTGCAGAGTCAAATCCAAAACTTTGATACAGAGAAAGAGTTGGCCAAGAAAGAGGTTGAACAGACCAGCCACCAGGCCTTATTAGCAAAGGACAAGGAAGTACAGGCCTTGGAAAACCAATTGGCCACCTTGCGTTTGGAACATGAAAATCAACTACAAAAGACCCTTTCTGATCTAGAAAAAGAACGGGACCAGGTCAAAAATCAGCTCCTCTTGCAAGAAAAGGAAAATGAGTTATCTTTGGCTTCTGTTAAACAAAACTATGAAGCCCAGCTTAAAGCAGCTAGTGAACAAGTCGAATTTTACAAGAATTTCAAGGCTCAACAATCTACAAAAGCGATTGGAGAAAGCCTAGAACAGTATGCAGAGAGTGAGTTTAACAAGGTCCGCAGTTTTGCCTTTCCAAATGCTTACTTTGAGAAGGATAACAAGGTCTCTGCGCGTGGTTCCAAAGGGGACTTTATCTTCCGAGATAGTGATGAAAATGGAGTGGAAATCATTTCTATCATGTTTGAGATGAAAAATGAAGCAGATGGGACAGAGAAGAAGCACAAGAACGCGGATTTCTACAAGGAATTAGACAAGGACCGTCGTGAAAAGAACTGCGAATATGCCGTGTTGGTGACTATGTTAGAAGCAGATAACGATTATTTTAACACAGGGATTGTTGACGTCAGCCACGAGTATGAAAAGATGTATGTGGTTCGCCCTCAATTCTTTATCCAGTTGATTGGTCTCTTACGTAATGCTGCGCTTAATTCTTTGAAATACAAGCAAGAGTTGGCACTTGTCCGTGAACAAAACATTGATATCACTCATTTTGAAGAAGATTTGGATGCCTTTAAACTAGCCTTTGCCAAGAACTACAACTCTGCTTCAACCAATTTTGGTAAAGCTATTGATGAAATAGACAAGGCCATCAAACGCATGGAAGAGGTTAAGAAATTCCTGACAACATCTGAGAATCAACTTCGCCTTGCAAACAATAAATTGGAAGATGTTTCCGTCAAAAAATTAACTCGAAAAAATCAAACTATGAAAGCGAAGTTTGAAGCATTGAAGGGGGAGTAGAAAGCAAGAATGAACGGTATTATTAACTTAAAAAAAGAAGCGGGGATGACCTCGCATGATGCGGTTTTCAAACTGCGTAAGATTTTGGGAACCAAGAAAATCGGTCATGGTGGGACCTTGGATCCGGATGTAGTGGGTGTTTTGCCCATTGCGGTTGGCAAGGCGACCCGTATGGTAGAGTTTATGCAGGATGAGGGCAAGGTCTATGAGGGGGAGATTACTCTCGGATATTCAACAACGACTGAGGATGCCAGTGGAGAAGTGGTCGCAGAGACCCCTGTTTTGTCGCCCTTGGATGAAAAGCTTGTCGATGAAGCGATTGCGAGTCTGACCGGACCTATTACCCAGATTCCACCTATGTACTCGGCGGTCAAGGTCAATGGTCGCAAGCTCTATGAGTATGCGCGTGCTGGTCAGGAGGTGGAACGTCCAGAACGTCAGGTGACCATTTATCAGTTTGAGCGAACAAGTCCGATTTCTTATGATGGCGAACTTGCATACTTTACTTTTTATGTGAAATGCAGTAAGGGAACTTACATCCGTACCTTGTCTGTTGACTTGGGAGAAAAATTGGGTTATGCGGCCCATATGTCTCACTTAACACGTACAAGTGCTGCAGGTTTGCAACTGGAGGATGCTCTTACCTTGGAAGAAATTGCTGCAAAGGTGGAGGCTGGGCAATTAGACTTTCTCCATCCTCTAGAGATTGGGACAGGGGACCTTGTCAAAGTTTTCCTAAGTCCAGAAGAGGCTACAGAAGTGCGGTTTGGTCGTTTTATTGAGTTAGAACAAACAGACAAAGAATTAGCTGCCTTTGAAGGAGATAAATTGCTAGCCATTCTTGAAAAACGGGACAATCTCTACAAGCCAAGGAAGGTTTTTAGCTAGTCTAACTGAGGTGTAGGGAGTGTTGTTTTCCCTAGACTATCCAAATCAGACTATAAATTTTGTAAAAAATGTGATAGAATAGACGACGGATAAAAAAACGGAGGATAGCATGCAAAATAGACCAATCATTATCGGAGTGACAGGTGGTTCTGGTGGAGGTAAGACCAGTGTTTCAAGAGCCATTTTGTCGCATTTTCCTGATGAAAAGATTTCCATGATTGAGCACGATTCATACTACAAGGATCAGTCTCATTTGACCTTTGAAGAGCGTGTCAAAACCAACTACGACCATCCATTTGCCTTTGATACAGATTTGATGATTGAGCAGATTAAGGAACTGTTGGCAGGACGTCCGGTGGACATCCCGACTTATGACTATACAGCGCATACACGAAGCAGCAAGACCTATCGTCAGGAGCCTCAGAATGTCTTTATCGTTGAGGGGATTTTGGTCTTGGAGGACAAGCGTCTGCGTGATTTGATGGATATCAAGATTTTTGTAGATACGGATGATGATGTGCGCATTATTCGTCGTATCAAGCGTGATATGGAGGAGCGTGGCCGTAGCCTTGATAGCGTTATTGACCAGTACTTAGGTGTGGTCAAACCCATGTATCATCAGTTTATCGAGCCGACCAAGCGCTATGCGGATATCGTCATTCCTGAGGGAGTCAGCAATACAGTTGCTATCGACCTTTTGACCACCAAGATTGCAAAGATCTTGGAAGAAGCACGAAACAGCAAATAATCAGATGTGGAGGCCTTGCCTCCTTTTTCTATTTTTCCCTCATAATGGTACATAAATGGAGATTTTTAGGCATATTTTTGGTATAATAATACCCATGAAAGAGCAAGGAAATGAGTAGTAGGTGGAGATGGAAAAGTATTTATCGGTAACAACTTTGACCAAGTATCTGAAAATGAAATTCGATAAAGACCCTTACTTGGAACGGGTCTATTTAACTGGTCAAGTTTCCAACTTTCGTAAACGACCTACTCACCAATATTTTTCCCTAAAGGATGACCATGCAGTCATTCAAGCGACCATCTGGTCTGGGATTTATCAGAAATTAGGCTTCGACCTAGAAGAAGGAATGAAAATCAATGTGATTGGGCGTGTGCAGATCTATGAACCAAGTGGTAGTTATTCCATCATCATTGAAAAGGCTGAGCCTGATGGGGTTGGGGCGCTTGCGATTCAGTTTGAACAACTCAAGAAAAAATTGACAGAAGAAGGCCTGTTTCAAGAACGGTTCAAGCAAGCTCTGCCCCAATTTTCTAAGAGAATTGGTGTGGTGACAAGTCGTAGTGGAGCCGTTATTCGAGATATTATCACGACCGTCAGCAGGCGCTTTCCAGGTGTCGATATTCTTCTCTATCCGACCAAGGTGCAAGGTGAGGGGTCTGCGGAGGAAATTGCTCGAAATATTGCGCGTGCTAATCAACAGGACGATTTGGACTTGCTGATTATTGGTCGTGGTGGTGGTTCCATCGAGGATCTCTGGGCTTTTAACGAAGAGATCGTGGTACGGGCTATTTTTGAATCCCGTTTGCCAGTTATCTCCAGTGTTGGTCATGAGACGGATGTGACCTTGGCGGATTTTGTGGCAGATAGACGAGCTGCAACGCCAACAGCTGCAGCTGAACTAGCAACACCTGTGACCAAGTTGGATGTATTGGCTCATTTGCAAAATCAAGAAAAACGGATGGCAACAGCAGTCCGAAATGTTCTAGCTAAGAAACAAGAATCTTTAAAAAAATGCAGTCAGTCAGTCATCTTTAGACAGCCAGAGCGCTTGTATGATGGTTATTTGCAACGATTGGACCAATTGCAACTGCGATTAAAACAAAGTTTACGTACACGGATTTCTGATAACAAACAAGTCGTCCAAGCAAGGACGCATCGTCTGGTCCAATTATCACCTGTGACCAAAATCCAACGCTATCAAGACCGCCTAGGTCAGTTGGATAAGCTCTTACGTAGCCAAATGGCGTTGGTTTATGATGCCAAAGTTGCTGAAGTGAAGCGACTTTCAGAAGCCTTACTGATGTTGGATACCAGTCGTATCGTGGCGCGTGGCTATGCTATTGTCAAAAAAGAAGAGTCCGTGGTTGATTCGGTTGAGAGTTTGAAGAAAAAAGACCAAGTGACGCTTTTGATGCGAGATGGTCAAGTAGAATTAGAGGTTAAAGATGTCAAAACAAAAGAAATTTGAGGAAAACCTGGCAGAACTGGAGAATATTGTCCAAAGTTTGGAAAATGGTGAAATAGCTCTAGAAGATGCGATTGCTGCCTTTCAAAAGGGCATGGTCTTGTCCAAAGAGCTCCAAGCGACGCTGGACAAGGCTGAAAAGACCTTGGTCAAGGTCATGCAAGAAGATGGAACAGAAAGTGATTTTGAATGAAGAAGCAAGAAAAATTAGCTCTTGTTGAGTCAGCCTTGGAAGACTTTTATGGAGACCAGCAGTTTGCCTCTAGTTTGCGAGAGTCTGTTCTCTATTCCATTCATGCTGGTGGCAAGCGTATTCGGCCTTTTCTCTTGTTAGAAGTTTTAGAAGCCTTGCAGGTCGCTATTAAACCTGCACACGCGCAGGTGGCAGCTTCCTTGGAAATGATTCATACAGGTAGCTTGATTCACGATGATCTTCCAGCTATGGATGATGATGATTACCGTCGAGGGCGTTTAACCAATCATAAGAAATTTGGCGAAGCGATGGCGATTTTGGCTGGAGATGCCTTATTCCTAGATCCCTATGCCTTGATAGCACAGGCAGATTTGCCAAGTCAGATTAAGGTTGACTTGATTGCCAACTTATCCCTTGCTTCAGGAAGTCTGGGAATGGTGGCAGGGCAGGTTCTGGATATGGAGGGCGAACATCAGCATTTATCTTTGGAAGAACTTCAGACCATTCATGCTAATAAAACAGGGAAGTTACTAGCCTATCCCTTCCAAGCAGCTGCTATTATAGCTGAATTGGCACCTGAAATACAGGTAAAACTGAAAACTGTTGGCGAATTGATTGGGCTGGCCTTTCAAGTTCGAGATGATGTGTTGGATGTGACAGCTAGTTTTGAAGAAATCGGCAAGACTCCACAAAAGGACTTGCAGGCAGAAAAGTCAACCTATCCAGCCTTGTTGGGCTTGGAAGAGGCTATTGCCTTTTGTAACCAAACTCTGGATCAAGCTAATGCCAAATTGGAAGAAATTGCCCAGCAAATTCCCTTTGAAACAGAATCGATTGTAAATGTAGTAGAAAGTTTGAGAATCAATGGCTAAAGAAAGAGTGGATGTACTAGCTTATAAACAGGGCTTGTTTGAGACGCGAGAACAGGCCAAGCGCGGCGTCATGGCTGGACTAGTAGTAGCAGTCCTGAATGGAGAACGGTTTGACAAGCCAGGAGAGAAAATCTCAGACGACACCGAGCTAAAACTCAAGGGTGAAAAGCTCAAGTATGTCAGTCGTGGTGGCTTGAAATTAGAAAAGGCCTTGCAGGCCTTTGATTTGTCAGTGCAAGGAGCTACAACGATTGATATTGGCGCCTCTACTGGAGGTTTTACCGATGTCATGTTGCAAAATGGTGCTGAGTTAGTCTTTGCAGTTGATGTTGGTACCAATCAATTGGCTTGGAAACTACGCCAAGACCCACGGGTTGTTAGCATGGAGCAGTTCAATTTCCGCTATGCAGAGAAGACTGATTTTGAAAAGGAACCGAGCTTTGCCAGTATTGATGTGAGTTTTATTTCCCTCAGTCTGATTTTGCCTGCCTTGCACCGAGTGTTAGCTGATCAAGGCCAGGTTGTGGCTCTAGTTAAGCCCCAGTTTGAGGCAGGACGTGAGCAAATTAGGAAAAATGGAATTATTCGAGATGCCAAGGTTCACCAAAATGTCCTTGAATCTGTCACAGCTATGGCAGTAGAGGAAGGCTTTTCAGTCCTTGGTTTGGACTTTTCTCCCATCCAAGGTGGTCATGGCAATATTGAGTTTTTAGCGTATTTGAAAAAAGAAGAGTCAGCAAGCAATCAGGTTCTTGCTGAGATTGAAGAAGTAGTAGAGAGGGCGCATAGTCAATTTAAAAATGAATAAAAAAGAGAGACTTGAAAAAATTAGACGATTTGTGA
Source organism: Streptococcus mitis (assembly GCF_005844455.1). Lineage (GTDB taxonomy): Bacteria > Bacillota > Bacilli > Lactobacillales > Streptococcaceae > Streptococcus > Streptococcus mitis_BF. The sequence goes on from NZ_SPGF01000021.1 coordinate 7,973, forward strand.
CAGATTATCAAATCGGTACGCAAGAAGAAATCGTAGAACATTTGAAAGAGGCGGGCATCACTGCAACTCAAGCGACGGTATCACGAGATATCAAAGAACTAGGTATTGTCAAGATTCCTTTGAGAGACAACACCTATGTTTATGAATTGCCAAAATCAATCGTAAAAAGTTTGCAACTGGCTGAAGACAATATTGAGTCTGCAGACTTGATGGACAAGATGATCAATCTCCAGGTTATTCCAGGAAATACGGCTTTTGTAAAGGCTCAGTTAATCGAGACTTTTGCGGACAAGATTTTCAGCTGTTTGGCTGATGATAGCTCGATTTTAGTCATTGCCAGAAGTGAAAGTCTAGCTGAGGAAATCTTTGAACAAGTAAAAAATTGGTAGGTCTATATGTTACTTGAAATTTCGATAAAAAACTTTGCCATTATTGAGGCTATTTCCCTCAATTTTGAGAAAGGTATGACTGTCCTGACAGGTGAAACGGGTGCAGGGAAGTCGATTATCATTGATGCCATGAATATGATGTTGGGAGCTCGTGCGACGACAGATGTTATTCGTCATGGTGCACCAAAGGCAGAGATTGAGGGGCTTTTCTCAGTTGAGAATAGTCGCCTTTTGCAGGAAATTTTCGATGAGCAAGGTTTAGAATTGGGTGATGAGATTATCATCCGTCGAGAAATTCTACAAAATGGTCGGAGTATCAGCCGTGTGAATGGCCAGATGGTCAATCTGTCTGTCTTGCGTGCCATTGGGCAACATCTGGTAGATATTCATGGCCAGCATGACCAAGAGGAGTTAATGCGCCCTCAGCTGCACATCCAGATGCTGGATGAATTTGGCGATGTAACTTTTTGGGACTTGAAAGAAACCTATCAAACTAGTTTTGATGCTTATCGAAAAATGCGCAAGCAGGTTCTGGAAGTCAAGAAAAACCAACAGGAACATAAGGCTCGTATTGAAATGTTGGAATTTCAAATGGCAGAAATTGAGGCAGCAAACTTGCAAGCTGGAGAAGACCTGGCTCTCAATCAAGAGCGAGATAAACTCCTCAACCATAAAAATATTGCGGATACACTGACCAATGCCTACAGCATGTTGGATAATGAAGATTTTTCTAGTCTGGCCAATGTTCGTTCAGCCATGAATGACATGGAAAGTGTTGAAGAGTATGACCCTGAATACCGTGAAATTTCAAGCTCTCTATCTGAGACTTACTATGTCTTAGAAGATATTAGCAAACGTTTGGAAGCTATTATTGAGGACCTTGATTTTGATGGCAATCGCCTCATGCAGGTTGAGAATCGTTTGGATCTTCTTCATACCATTACTCGTAAGTATGGTGGAACTGTGGATGATGTCTTGCTTTATTTTGCCAAAATTACAGAAGAATACAATCTCTTGACAGGAAATAACCTCTCATCTGAAGACATGGAAGCAGAACTTAAGAAATTAGAAGTTAACCTTGTCGACTTGGCAGGTCAACTTGCATCTGCTCGTCATGATTTGGCCCAGCAGCTCGAAGCAGAAATTAAACAAGAACTGCAAGACCTTTATATGGAAAAAGCCCAGTTTCAGGTTCGTTTTAGCAAGGGCAAATTCAGCCGTGAGGGCAATGAAATGATCGAATTTTACATTTCAACCAACCCTGGTGAAGACTTTAAACCCTTGGTCAAGGTTGCGTCTGGTGGGGAATTATCTCGTCTCATGCTAGCCATTAAATCTGCCTTTTCACGTAAAGAAGGCAAGACTAGCATTGTCTTTGATGAGGTGGATACGGGAGTGTCAGGCCGTGTAGCTCAAGCTATTGCACAGAAGATTCACAAGATTGGTCAGCATGGTCAGGTACTGGCTATTTCCCATTTGCCACAAGTGATTTCGATTGCAGATTATCAATTCTTTATTGAGAAGATTAGCAATGACCATTCAACAGTTTCGACTGTTCGTCTCTTGACGGTTGAAGAGCGAGTGGAGGAAGTTGCCAAGATGCTGGCAGGTGATGATGTGACGGAAGCTGCCCTGACACAAGCCAGAGAATTGTTGAGAAACAGGGAGAAATAAATGACAGACTATTATGTAATTGGAGATGTTCATGGAAAAGCTGGGATGCTGGAAGACCTTCTCAAAACATGGGATGGTCAGCCCCAGTTGCTCTTTCTAGGGGATTTGATTGACCGAGGTGAGGATAGTCGCCGTGTTCTTGAGATGGTTAAGGACTTGGTTGATAATCAAGGGGCAATCTGTTTGTCAGGTAACCACGAGTATATGTTTTTGACTTGGCTCGATGACCCAGAAGAAAGTTATGACCATTATCGTCGCAATGGCGGAGATACAACTATTAACTCTATCCTAGGTCGTCCCTTGGATGCACCAGTTGATGGAGTAGAAGATGCCAAGCGTGTTGCTACTGAAGCGGCAGATTTGGTCGAATTTATTCGTCAAATGCCATTTGTGGTAGAGACAGACAAGTGTATCTTTGTTCACGCAGGTATTGATTTGACCTTGGATGACTGGCATGAAACAACAGATTATAAAAAAGTCTGGCTTAGAAAACCATTCCACGAAGCCGAAAATCATACTGGAAAAACCATTGTCTTCGGTCATACACCGGTCTATGGCTTGTTAAAGCAAGAGCGTGGTACTGCTGAGCTTTGGACGACAGAAGATGGTAAGATTGGTATGGATGGAGGAGCTGTCTATGGTGGTGTTCTTCATGGGATTGTCTTTACAGACCAAGGAATGACAGAACACCACTTTATCGAAAATGATGGCTTTGTCGCTGAAGATTAGTACTCCTAGCAGGGTATGGTCTTGTCAAAATATCAAAAACAATTTATAATAAATAGATACCCTGAAAGGAAGAGAATCATGAACTTAGAAGAATTGAAAAAACGACAGGAGAAGATCCGTAACTTCTCTATTATCGCCCATATTGACCATGGGAAATCGACTCTAGCAGACCGCATTTTGGAAAAGACAGAGACGGTTTCTAGTCGTGAAATGCAGGCTCAGCTTTTGGACAGTATGGATTTAGAGCGAGAACGTGGGATTACCATTAAACTCAATGCCATCGAGCTCAATTATACTGCAAAAGATGGTGAAACCTATATTTTCCACTTGATTGATACGCCGGGGCACGTAGACTTTACCTATGAAGTTTCGCGTTCACTCGCTGCCTGTGAGGGAGCGATTTTGGTAGTTGATGCTGCTCAAGGGATTGAGGCTCAAACACTTGCCAACGTTTATCTGGCCTTGGACAATGATTTGGAAATCATGCCAGTCATTAATAAAATTGACCTGCCAGCAGCGGATCCTGAGCGCGTGCGTACAGAGATTGAGGATGTCATTGGTTTGGATGCCAGCGAAGCAGTCCTAGCATCAGCTAAAGCTGGTATTGGTATCGAAGAAATTCTCGAGCAAATCGTAGAAAAAGTGCCAGCTCCAACAGGTGATGTGACGGCGCCACTTAAGGCCTTGATTTTCGACTCTGTTTACGATGCTTACCGTGGGGTTATCCTCCAAGTTCGTGTCATGGACGGAGTTGTTAAACCTGGTGATAAGATTCAGCTCATGAGTAATGGCAAGACCTTTGATGTTACCGAAGTCGGTATTTTCACACCAAAAGCAGTTGGTCGTGATTTCCTTGCGACTGGTGACGTTGGTTATATTGCGGCTTCTATTAAGACGGTTCAGGACACTCGTGTGGGTGATACCGTTACCTTGGCAACCAATCCTGCGGAGGAGCCCTTACATGGTTACAAGCAGATGAATCCTATGGTCTTTGCGGGTCTCTACCCAATCGAGTCAAACAAGTATAATGACCTTCGTGAAGCACTTGAAAAATTGCAACTGAATGATGCCAGCTTGCAGTTTGAACCAGAAACATCTCAGGCACTTGGATTTGGTTTCCGTTGTGGTTTCCTTGGACTTCTTCATATGGATGTTATCCAAGAACGTTTGGAGCGTGAGTTCAATATTGACCTCATTATGACAGCTCCGTCTGTTATTTACAAGGTTAATTTGACTGACGGGGAGTCTATGGATGTCTCTAACCCGTCTGAGTTCCCAGACCCAACCAAGATTGCGACTATTGAAGAGCCTTATGTTAAAGCTCAAATCATGGTACCGCAGGAGTTTGTTGGAGCAGTGATGGAGCTGGCTCAGCGCAAGCGTGGGGACTTTGTGACTATGGACTATATTGATGACAATCGTGTTAATGTCATCTATCAAATTCCTCTTGCTGAAATCGTCTTTGACTTCTTTGATAAGCTCAAGTCTTCAACACGTGGTTATGCAAGCTTTGACTACGAATTGTCAGAGTACCGTCCATCTAAGCTGGTGAAAATGGATATCCTTCTCAATGGAGACAAGGTTGATGCCCTCAGCTTTATCGTTCACAAGGATTTTGCTTACGAACGTGGGAAACTCATCGTTGATAAGCTCAAGAAAATCATCCCTCGTCAACAATTTGAGGTGCCAATTCAAGCAGCAATTGGACACAAGATTGTGGCTCGTACTGATATCAAGGCCCTTCGTAAGAACGTACTTGCCAAGTGTTACGGTGGTGATGTTTCTCGTAAACGCAAACTCCTTGAAAAACAAAAAGCTGGTAAGAAGCGTATGAAAGCCATCGGATCAGTAGAAGTCCCACAAGAAGCCTTCCTCAGCGTCTTGAGCATGGATGAAGAGTAAGTTGTTTAATTGTATTTCCTTCTTCATAGGAAATTTATATAAGAATCAATAGTAAAGCAGGCTTAAATGGTCTGCTTTTTTTAATTTCTAGAACAGAAAAAGTGTTTGAGGTGTTTGTTTATGTGTTTGTTTTTTAACAACAAACCACAAAAACAACAAAAATATAAAAAAAGAGACAAAAAACAACATAAAATCGTTGACAACGGTTTCATATGGTGTTGTACTTATAGCATAAAGTTAATGGAAAGAAGGGAAAACCTTATGGGATTAGATCATTTCTTTGACAAAAACCTTGTGTTTTGCTTAGAAGCGGATAATCAAGAACATCTCTTTGATCAGGTTTCGACTTTATTGGAAGAACGAGAAATCGTGACTCCAACCTATCGTGAAGCCTTGATCACGCGTGAAAAGTCATTTCCAACTGGCCTAGATATGGAATTTTTGGGTAAGGATTTGCCGAATGTGGCTATTCCTCATACAGATATTGTTCATAATCTAGCTGAAAAAGTTGTGGTCGTTCGATTAGAAAAACCAGTGACTTTCCACAATATGATTGCGCCAGATAAGGAAGTAGAAGTATCCTTGCTCTTCTTTATCATTAATAACTCAAGTTCAAGTCAAACAAACATTCTTGCTCAGCTGATGGATTTCTTTACAGGGAAGGATCATCTAGAAGATTTATCAAAAATTTCTGAACCAGAAAAACTTTATGCTTATATTGCTGAAGCAACAGCTTAATCTTGTCTATTAAAATATAAAATCGGAGGAAATCCAAATGATTAAAATTCTTGCTGCCTGCGGTGCAGGTGTTAACTCAAGTCACCAAATTAAAAGTGCTCTAGAAGAAGAACTCTCAAATCGTGGTTATGACGTTCACTGTGATGCAGTCATGGTCAAAGATGTAAACGAAGACCTTATCAAGGGCTACGATATCTTTACTCCAATCGCTGCAACTGATCTTGGTTTTGAACCAGGTATTCCAGTTATCGAAGCTGGACCAATCTTATTCCGTATCCCAGCTATGAGTGCTCCAGTATATGATAATATTGAAGCAGCTATCAAAGAACACGGATTAAGCTAATTATCAATTTGTTAACATTCATAAATAAAAAAGGGAGGAACTGTTATGGATGCAATCTTTGACCTAATCAAAAAGGTCTTTACACCCGTCTTAGATATGGGTGGTCCTGTCATCATGTTGATCATTCTGACAGTATTGGCACTACTTTTTGGAGTGAAATTCTCCAAAGCGCTTGAAGGTGGTATCAAACTTGCCATCGCTCTTACTGGTATCGGTGCTATCATAGGTATGCTAAACACTGCTTTCTCAGCGTCACTTGCAAAATTCGTTGAAAATACTGGTATTCAATTGAGTATTACCGACGTTGGTTGGGCACCACTTGCTACCATCACTTGGGGTTCTGCTTGGACACTTTACTTCTTGCTCATCATGTTGATTGTCAACATAGTGATGCTTGCTATGAAAAAAACTGATACACTTGATGTTGATATCTTCGATATCTGGCACTTGTCTATCACAGGTCTTTTGATTAAATGGTATGCAGACAACAACGGTGTGAGCCAAGGGGTTTCACTATTGATTGCTACAGCAGCTATTGTACTTGTTGGGGTTCTTAAAATCATCAACTCTGACTTGATGAAACCTACATTTGATGACCTTCTTAATGCACCAAGTTCATCTCCAATGACTTCAACTCACATGAACTACATGATGAACCCAGTTATCATGGCTTTGGATAAGATTTTTGAAAAATTCTTCCCAGGTCTTGATAAATATGACTTTGATGCTGCAAAATTGAACAAGAAAATCGGTTTCTGGGGATCTAAATTCTTCATCGGTTTCATTCTTGGTATCGTTATCGGTATTATGGGAACTCCACATCCAATTGCAGGTGTTGCCGATGCAGATAAATGGCGTCTCGTTATCAAAGGTTGGTTGTCTCTTGGTTTGACTGCCGGTGTCTGCTTGGAGCTCTTCTCACTTATCGGATCTTGGTTCATTGCAGCCGTAGAACCACTTTCACAAGGTATTACAAACGTTGCTACTAAACGTCTTCAAGGACGTAAATTTAACATCGGTCTTGACTGGCCTTTCATCGCTGGTCGTGCTGAAATCTGGGCTTGTGCCAACGTACTTGCTCCAATCATGCTAGTAGAAGCTGTACTTCTTTCTAAAGTCGGAAATGGTATCTTGCCACTTGCAGGTATCATCGCAATGGGTGTAACTCCAGCTCTCTTGGTTGTTACTCGTGGTAAATTGCTCCGTATGATCATTTTCGGAACTCTCTTGTTGCCACTCTTCCTTCTTTCAGGTACACTTATTGCACCATTTGCAACTGAGCTTGCTAAAGGTGTGGGTGCCTTCCCAGAAGGTGTGAGTCAAACTCAATTGATTACTCACTCAACTCTTGAAGGACCAATCGAAAAACTTCTTGGTTGGGCAATTGGTAATGCCACAACAGGTGATATTAAAGCAATCCTTGGAGCAGTAGTCTTCCTTGTATTCTATGTAGGTATCTTTGCTTGGTATAGAAAACAAATGATTAAACGTAATGAAGAATACGCAGCAAATGCTAAATAATTCGCTCCTATAAAATGTAAATTGTGAAAACTAGGTTGTCAGTTTCCTAATGTGGAGTGACAGCCTAGTTTTTTATAAACTATCAAGAAATCGGAGAAAATAATGGTAATTGTAATAAAATCAGAGCAATTGACGGTCCAATTTAAAACTTTTGGTGGTGCCTTGTCGTCGATCAAGGATCGAGATGGCGTTGAGTACTTGTGGCAAGGAGATGCCACCTATTGGAGTGGGCAAGCTCCAGTACTTTTCCCAATCTGTGGCTCTTTAAGAGAAGATACAGCCTTATACAGTTATGCAGATGGAACGGAGACGAAAGGAAACATTCCTCGTCATGGTTTGGTCCGTAAAAAAGAATTTGAATTAGTTGAACAAACAGAAAACAGTATAACCTTTGCTATCGAATATGATGAGAATAGCTATCAGAACTACCCTTATCATTTCCGCCTAGAAATCACTTATAGTCTTACTGGCAAGACAGTGAGGACTCAATACAAGATTTTCAATAAAGAAACTAGCAAGGTCATGCCTTACTTTATCGGTGGCCATCCAGGCTTTAATTGTCCCTTACTGGATGATGAAGTCTATGAAGATTACTATTTAGAGTTTGAGAAAGAAGAGACTTGCTCTGTTCCACGTCCTTTCCCAGAAACGGGGATGTTGGATTTCCAAGATAGAAGTCCATGGCTAGAAGGACAAAAAGAATTAGACCTCAGCTATGATCTTTTCAGTACAGCTGCAGTTACCTTAGATGAATTACAATCTAGAACAATTGCCCTTCGTTCTCGTAAATATGATAAAGGGTTGAAAGTGAACTTTGCAGAGTTCTCAAATCTCATTATCTGGTCAACTTTGAATAAAGGTCCTTTCATTGCTTTTGAACCATGGTCTGGCTTGTCAACATCTCTTGAAGAAGGAGATCATCTAGAAGATAAGAAGAATGTTCGTCTCCTAGAACCTGGTCAAGTAGATCAAATTGGTTTTGATATCGAAATCTTTTAGATTAAAAAAATAAAACACAAAAACAAACATTAACTGTTGACTTTTTTTGTAGATAGGAGTATATTATGTTTGTAAGCAACAAATGATGTTTGCGGCAAACAAATAATCACTTGTTATATTCTCTCTGGAAGAAAGATTATTTCTAGGAAACTGATTTCCTAAACTTGAATAAGGTGTCATTCATCTCATTCAATCCAATTTGTCAATAAACTGCTAGAAAGCTTTTTGTAGCTAAACTGCTCACTATAAAAGGTTTTACTAGCCTAGAAAAATAAAAAGGAGTATACAATATGTCTATTGTTATCGGTGCAGATGCTGCAGGTTTGAGATTGAAAGAAGTTGTGAAAGACTTCTTGGAAAAAGAAAACTTCCACGTTGTGGATGTTACAGCTGAAGGTCAAGACTTCGTTGATGTAACTCTTGCAGTTGCTGAAGAAGTTAAAAAAGAAGAACAAAACCTTGGTATTGTCATTGATGCTTATGGTGCTGGTCCATTTATGGTTGCTACTAAAATCAAGGGAATGGTTGCTGCAGAAGTATCTGACGAACGTTCAGCTTATATGACTCGTGGTCACAACAACTCACGTATGATTACTATGGGTGCTCAACTCGTTGGTGACGAATTGGCTAAGAACATCGCTAAAGGCTTTGTAAATGGCAAGTATGACGGCGGTCGTCATCAAATCAGGGTCGACATGTTGAACAAAATGTGCTAATACTCTTCAAAAATCAAGATAATCTGTTGTCAGCTCACTTTAGCTAACCTCAGTTATGCTTGCAGCTCGCTTCCTAAGCTAATCTTGATTTTTATTGAGTAAGGATAAATGATATTAGATTTATATAATTAATCGGAGGGAATAACTAATGAGAATTGCAATTGGATGTGACCACATCGTAACAGATGAAAAAATGGCGGTTTCAGAATTTTTGAAATCAAAAGGATATGAAGTCATCGACTTTGGTACCTATGACCACACACGTACTCACTACCCAATCTTTGGTAAAAAAGTTGGTGAAGCAGTAGTTAGTGGCCAAGCTGATCTAGGTGTATGTATCTGTGGTACTGGTGTAGGTATCAATAACGCTGTTAACAAAGTTCCAGGTGTTCGTTCTGCTTTGGTTCGTGATATGACAACAGCTCTTTACGCTAAAGAACAATTGAATGCCAACGTTATCGGATTTGGTGGTAAAATCACTGGTGAATTGCTTATGTGCGATATCATTGAAGCTTTCATCAACGCTGAATACAAACCATCTGAAGAAAATAAAAAATTGATTGCTAAAATCCAACACGTTGAAACTCATAACGATCATCAAACAGATGCCAACTTCTTTACAGAGTTCCTTGAAAAATGGGATCGCGGTGAATACCACGACTAAGAGGTGACTTATGATTTTAACAGTCACAATGAACCCATCCATCGATATTTCCTATCCCTTGGATGAGTTGAAGATTGATACTGTCAATCGTGTGGTGGATGTAACCAAAACGGCTGGTGGTAAGGGACTCAATGTTACCCGAGTACTTTCAGAATTTGGTGATTCTGTTCTTGCTACTGGTTTAGTGGGTGGCAAACTTGGTGAGTTTTTAGTTGAAAATATCGATGATAACGTTAAGAAAGATTTCTTCTCTATTCAGGGAGAAACTCGTAACTGTATCGCTATTCTCCACGGAGACAACCAAACAGAAGTTCTTGAAAAAGGTCCTGAAGTTCAAGAAAAAGAAGGTCAAGATTTCTTGGCTCATTTCAAGGAACTTTTAGAGACTGTAGAGGTAGTAGCCATTTCAGGTAGTCTACCAGCAGGACTTCCTATTGATTACTATGCGAGCTTGGTAGAACTTGCTAATCAAGCTGGTAAACCTGTAGTTTTGGACTGCTCAGGTGCAACTCTTCAGGCTGTTCTTGAATCATCACATAAACCAACAGTCATCAAACCAAATAATGAGGAATTGTCTCAGCTTCTAGGAAGAGAAGTTTCTGAGGTTTTGGATGAATTAAAAGAGGTTCTTCAAGAACCACTATTTGATGGAATTGAGTGGATTATCGTTTCTTTAGGTGCTAACGGAGCATTCGCTAAACACGGTAACACTTTCTACAAAGTAGATATTCCAAGAATTAAAGTAGTAAATCCAGTCGGTTCTGGAGATTCTACTGTTGCAGGTATTGCTTCAGGTCTTTTCCATAAAGAATCTGATCAAGAATTGCTGACTAAGGCAAATGTCCTTGGTATGCTCAATGCTCAAGAAAAAATGACAGGTCATGTCAATATGGCTAACTATCAAGGCCTATATGACCAACTAGTAGTGAAAGAGGTATAAAATGGTTTTAACAGAAAATAAACGTGCATGTTTGGAAAAACTCTCAGACGAAAATGGTATCATCTCAGCTCTTGCTTTTGACCAACGTGGTGCTTTGAAACGCCTTATGGCTCAATACCAAACAGAAGAGCCTACAGTAGCTCAAATGGAAGAACTTAAAGTATTAGTTGCGGATGAATTGACTAAATACGCTTCATCAATGCTTCTTGACCCTGAATATGGTCTTCCAGCAACAAAAGCTCTTGCTCCAAATGCAGGTCTGCTCCTTGCTTATGAAAAAACTGGATACGACACAACAAGCACAAAACGTTTGCCAGACTGCTTGGATGTTTGGTCTGCAAAACGTATCAAAGAACAAGGTGCAGATGCTGTTAAGTTCTTGCTTTACTATGACGTAGATAGCTCTGACGAACTTAACCAACAAAAACAAGCCTACATTGAACGTATTGGCTCTGAGTGTGTGGCTGAAGATATTCCATTCTTCCTTGAAATCTTGGCTTACGATGAAAAGATTGCTGATGCAGGTTCTGCAGAATACGCTAAAGTAAAACCACACAAAGTTATCGGTGCCATGAAAGTCTTCTCAGACCCACGTTTCAACATCGATGTCTTGAAAGTAGAAGTTCCAGTTAACGTGAAATACGTTGAAGGTTTTGGTGATGGCGAAATCGTTCATACACGTGAAGAAGCAGCTGCTTTCTTCAAAGCACAAGACGAAGCTACTAACCTTCCTTACATCTACTTGAGTGCAGGTGTATCTGCTAAGCTCTTCCAAGAAACCCTTGTCTTTGCCCACGAATCAGGCGCAAACTTCAACGGAGTTCTTTGCGGCCGTGCAACTTGGGCTGGCTCCGTTGAAGCTTACATCAAAGATGGAGAAGCAGCAGCTCGCGAATGGTTGCGTACAACTGGATTTGAGAACATTGACGAACTCAACAAGGTTCTTAAAACAACAGCAACTTCATGGACCGAACGTGTCTAAATTTCCCCCCCCTTTATGTCCTAAAACCTAGCTAAAAAAATTTTAAAAAAGCTGTATATGTAAAGGTTTACAAAATAGCTTACTTGTGCTATACTTAAATCACAAGTTAATATGAATTAGAAAGTAACTATATGAAGTATAATAAAAATAAGGTATAGTTTATTTTACGAGCTAGGAAGGAAAAATACGGAAACAATATTGCCAGAATAAACTATATTTGGATGCACATTTCAATTCGTTGTTTTATAAAAGGAGAAGATAAATGGCTACTAAAAAGAGTTTTAAAGCGTTAGTTGTAGGATTAGGTATTGTTTCAATATTCTCATCAGCCTTACCTATGGTTAGTCATTCTGTATTTGCAGATAGTGCCCTAACTACAGTAGATAAAGCAAATGATATTGTTTTGAATGTTGATGGGAATAAATTTTATAATGTTTCGGTTTCAGAAGATATTGTAAATGCTGGTCAAATTTTGGAAGATTATTTTTATGTAGATAAATTTGGAAATATAAATTTAAAAGGTACTCCTGAAGAGTTAGCAAAAAATATTGGTATTTCTGTACAAGAAGCAAGTTTGATGTATGAAGCTGTAACAGAGTTGCCCAACGTTTACGAAAGAGGTCCTGTAGGTTTTCGTTTCAATCTTGGTCCTCAAGTGAGGGGGATGGGTGGCTGGGCTGCTGGAGCTTTCGCTACTGGATATGCTGGATGGTATTTAAAACAATTTGCGGTTAATCCTGTTACGGCTGGGTTTGTTGCTGTAATAAGTGGTGCGATTGGCTGGGCTGTAAAAACTGCTGTAGAAAATTATTGGACAGTTGCTGTAGCTACAGTAGAAGTGCCGTTTGTGGACCTTGTTTACACCATAGATTTACCTTAAAGGTTATTTCTTTATGAATAGTTCTTTTAAAAAAATAACTGTATTTTGTTTTATAGTTTCTTGTGTTCTTTGTTTATTAGACTTAATGAATTTTAAAAATGTAGCTACTTTTTTATTTTTCTGTCTTCCTGTTTTTGTTTTGATTTACAAAAAAAAATAAAAATAGAGCCTCTGTTTGATGAATTTTAGAACATAGTTAAGTTTAAAAAAAGTTGTATGTAAAGGTTTACAAAATAACTTACTTGTGCTATACTTAAATCAAAAGTTAATACAAGGTGAGTGTTACTAAGTAATATTAGGCATGATCACAGGTGAATTAGAAATCGGCTGATTTTCTAGTTCATTTGTGGTCATTTTTTGTACTAATATACCTTTAAGATATAAAAGGAGGTTGACATGTATCGAATTTTAAATCCAATGAATCACAATGTCTCGCTTGTCAGAAATGATAAAGGAGAAGAGGTGATTGTAATTGGTAAGGGGATTACATTTGGAAAGAAGAAGGGGGATTTGATTGCTGAACATCAGGTTGAGAAAATCTTTCGGATGAAGACCGAAGAGTCCAGAGAAAACTTTATGGCTCTTCTCAAAGATGTTCCTCTTGATTTTATCACAGTGACCTATGAAATCATTGATAAATTATCAAAGAAATATCATTATCCGATTCAAGAGTATCTCTACGTAACCTTGACAGATCATATTTACTGTTCTTACCAAGCTCTAGCACAAGGAAGGTACAAGGATAGTAATCTGCCAGATATTTCCACTAAGTATCCTGTCGCTTTTCAAATCGCAAAGGAAGCATTTGAAATTTACCGCCAGAAGCTAGCAGATCATTTTCCTGAGGACGAAATTATTCGGATTGCTTATCATTTCATTAATGCCGAAGGTGAAAATGAAGTGGAACTTGTGGAGTCGATTGATAAGAGGAAAGAAATTCTCAGGAATGTTGAAGAAGTGCTAAAGGGTTATGCAATTCAACGAACCAAAGAGAATAATCATTTCTATGATCGCTTTATGATACATTTGAATTATTTCTTGGATTATTTAGACAGATCCAGAGATGATAACCAATCACTTCTGGATATGGAAGAGCATATAAAGAATACCTATCCAGAAGCATTCGAGATTGGTAGCAAAATTTATGAAGTCATTGCTCAGGAAACTGGTCTTGACCTTTACAAGAGTGAACGAGTTTATCTTGTTCTACACATTCAACGTTTATTGTCATAACATCTACTAAAAAATATATAAGGAGAATTCTATCATGAATAGAGAAGAAGTAACATTGTTAGGTTTTGAAATCGTAGCCTATGCTGGCGATGCTCGTTCAAAACTATTGGAAGCTTTAAAGGCTGCTGAAACTGGTGATTTTGCAAAAGCGGACGCTCTTGTAGAGGAAGCTGGTAGCTGTATTGCAGAGGCTCACCACGCTCAAACAAGTCTATTGACCAAGGAAGCAGCTGGCGAGGATTTGGCTTATAGTGTAACCATGATGCATGGGCAAGATCACTTGATGACAACTATATTGCTAAAAGATTTGATGCACCATTTAATCGAACTCTACAAGAGAGGAGTTAAGTAATGAACAAACTAATTTCTTTTATCGAGAAAGGGAAACCTTTCTTTGAAAAACTATCTCGTAATATCTATCTTCGTGCTATTCGTGATGGTTTCATTGCAGGTATGCCTGTTATTCTCTTCTCAAGTATCTTTATCTTGATTGCCTTTGTACCAAACTCATGGGGCTTTAAATGGTCTGATGAAGTTGTAGCCTTTCTGATGAAACCTTATAGCTATTCTATGGGTATTCTGGCTCTCTTGGTAGCTGGTACAACAGCTAAGTCATTGACCGACTCAGTAAACCGTAGTATGGAGAAAACCAATCAAATCAACTATATGTCAACATTGTTGGCAGCAATTGTTGGTTTGTTGATGTTGGCAGCTGATCCTATCGAAAATGGCCTAGCTACTGGATTCTTGGGGACAAAAGGTTTGCTTTCAGCCTTCCTTGCTGCCTTTGTTACTGTAGCTATCTATAAGGTTTGTGTTAAGAACAACGTCACTATTCGTATGCCTGACGAAGTTCCACCAAATATCTCACAAGTCTTTAAAGATGTGATTCCATTCACTCTATCAGTGGTTTCTCTTTATGCTCTTGATTTACTAGCTCGTCATTTTGTTGGAGCCAGCGTTGCAGAATCAATTGGAAAATTCTTTGCACCATTATTCTCTGCAGCTGATGGCTATCTAGGTATTACCATTATCTTTGGTGCTTTTGCCTTCTTCTGGTTTGTTGGTATCCACGGTCCTTCCATCGTTGAACCAGCAATCGCAGCTATTACCTATGCAAATGCCGAAGTCAACTTGAACCTTCTCCAACAAGGTATGCACGCTGACAAGATTCTTACTTCTGGTACACAAATGTTTATCGTTACCATGGGTGGTACTGGTGCGACGCTGGTTGTTCCATTCATGTTCATGTGGTTGACCAAATCGAAACGAAATCGTGCAATCGGACGCGCATCTGTTGTACCAACCTTCTTCGGAGTTAACGAACCAATTCTGTTTGGTGCACCGCTTGTCTTGAACCCAATCTTCTTTATTCCTTTCATCTTTGCGCCAATTGCCAACGTATGGATCTTTAAATTCTTCATTGAAACGCTTGGCATGAACTCATTTACTGCCAACCTTCCTTGGACAACACCAGGTCCACTCGGTATTGTTCTCGGTACAAACTTCCAATTCTTGTCCTTTGTTCTTGCTGCTTTGTTAATCCTTGTTGACATAGCCATCTACTATCCATTCCTTAAAGTTTATGATGAACAAATTCTTGAAGAAGAACGTTCAGGTAAGTCTAATGATGAATTGAAAGAAAAAGTTGCTGCAAACTTCAACACTGCAAAAGCAGATGCTATTCTTGAAAAAGCAGGTGTAGAAGCAGCACAAAATACAATCACTAAAGAAACAAATGTCTTGGTTCTTTGTGCCGGTGGAGGAACAAGTGGACTTCTTGCAAATGCGTTGAACAAGGCAGCTGCAGAGTACAAGGTTCCTGTTAAAGCAGCGGCCGGTGGCTATGGTGCTCACCGTGAAATGTTACCAGAGTTTGATTTGGTTATTCTTGCTCCTCAAGTAGCTTCTAACTTTGAAGATATGAAAGCAGAAACAGATAAACTCGGTATTAAACTTGCCAAGACAGAAGGAGCTCAATACATCAAATTAACCCGTGATGGAAAAGGTGCTCTGGCATTTGTACAAGCTCAATTCGATTAACGATAGGGACTGTGAAACAGTCTCCTCTCGTTACGGAAATCGCTATGGCGAATTTCCTAATCGCCTTGTTAATTCGTCGGTATAAAGATATCGTTTTTACCTTCTCATGTCACAATTCGGTGACTTAGTACAAGAAGTGAGATGGAGAATAAAGCCTCACTATCCTCCTCTCCATCTTATTTCTTTTTTAATTAAAAGGAGAATTATATGTCAAAAACATTACCAAAAGACTTTATTTTCGGTGGCGCAACTGCTGCTTATCAAGCAGAAGGTGCTACACATACTGATGGTAAAGGACCAGTAGCGTGGGATAAATATCTTGAAGATAACTACTGGTACACTGCAGAACCAGCCAGTGATTTTTACAATCGATACCCAGTTGACCTCAAGTTGGCAGAAGAATATGGTGTCAATGGCATTCGAATTTCTATTGCCTGGTCACGTATTTTCCCGACTGGTTATGGTCAAGTAAATCAGAAAGGTGTCGAGTTTTATCATAATCTATTTGCGGAGTGTCACAAACGTCACGTTGAGCCCTTTGTAACTCTTCATCACTTTGACACTCCAGAAGCTCTCCACTCAAATGGAGACTTCTTAAACCGTGAAAATATCGAACACTTTGTAGACTACGCTGCCTTCTGTTTTGAAGAATTCCCAGAAGTAAAATATTGGACAACCTTTAATGAAATTGGGCCAATCGGTGATGGTCAATACTTGGTTGGGAAATTCCCTCCAGGAATTCAGTACGACCTTGCCAAAGTCTTCCTATCCCACCACAATATGATGGTTTCTCATGCGCGTGCAGTCAAGCTATATAAAGATAAAGGTTATAAAGGTGAAATTGGTGTTGTTCATGCCCTGCCTACTAAATATCCTCTAGACCCTGAAAATCCAGCAGATGTTCGTGCAGCTGAGTTGGAAGATATTATTCACAATAAATTTATCTTGGATGCAACTTATCTAGGTCGCTACTCTGAAAAGACTCTGGCAGGGGTAGAGGCTATCTTGGCTGCCAATGGTGGTAGCTTAGATTTTCATGAAGAAGATTTCGAAGTATTAGAAGCCGCAAAAGACTTGAATGACTTCCTAGGAATTAACTACTATATGAGTGACTGGATGGAAGCCTTTGATGGAGAAACTGAAATCATCCATAATGGTAAAGGTGAAAAAGGAAGCTCTAAATACCAAATTAAAGGTGTTGGTCGTCGTGTAGCCCCTGATTATGTACCACGTACGGACTGGGATTGGATTATCTACCCTCAAGGTTTGTATGATCAAATCATGCGCGTGAAGAAAGATTATCCAAACTACAAGAAGATTTACATCACTGAAAATGGTCTTGGATATAAAGATGAGTTCGTTGATAACACTGTTTACGATGATGGCCGTATTGATTACGTGAAACAACACTTGGAAGTCTTATCTGATGCTATTGCAGATGGTGCTAATGTAAAAGGTTACTTCATTTGGTCATTAATGGATGTCTTCTCATGGTCAAATGGGTATGAAAAACGCTACGGTCTCTTTTATGTAGACTTTGAAACTCAAGAACGTTATCCGAAGAAATCAGCTCACTGGTACAAGAAAGTAGCGGAAAGTCAGATTATAGACTAGTAGAATTAGTAATTAGATATAGAATTCTAGTGAGGTAAAAAGATGTTCAAAGATTTTATCCAATCTATTTATGAAAAAGTTTATATTATAAATTTCGAAAAATGTTCTCAAATACCGTGTTTAACTAATGAGGAGCTGAAAAACTTGGGAAATGGTATGTCTCTACCGGTAAAGAATGGATTTGCCATTCAGACTATGAGCTGGAAGAATTTAAAAATCTTTTTTTAAATTTTATTAGTCCTGAAGAACGGGATAATATCTCCTTTGATTCAGATTTTATGCCGTTTCAACAATCATAAAGAATCTAGGAAACTCTTTGTAAAAATCTTCATCAAAAAATGCGTCATATCAAGATTCTTATTTTCTTGATATGACGCATTTTATAGTAGATTGAAATAAGATGTGAACAAATTGATTAGGAAAGTCAAATTAATGTATAGAAATATTTTAGCAACCACGGCGTACTGTTCTAGATTCAATCTACTATATATTTTATCAATCCTCAGTTTTATGGTTTAGAAAGAATAATTTTTGTTTGTTTTGAAAGTTGTTCGAAGGTTTCTTTGCTCAGTTTAGAATCTGAAACGATGGTATCAATATCTGAGATATTGTAGAAGGTGTAAAAATCAAACTTATTGAACTTACTATTGTCAGCTAGTAAGTATTTTTTATTGGAATTATTGAGGGCGATGCGTTGGGATTCACCTTCCTCTTCACTAAAGGTCGCAATCGCATTGTCCTTGATACCATTACAGCTAACGAAGGCTTTAGAAAATTGTAGATTGGCCAAGTTTTGCAAGGTTAGTGTTCCCACAAAGGCCCCGGTGATAGAGCGATAGTTTCCACCGATTAAAATCAAATCTGTTAGTTTCCGTTCGTTTAGGATGAGAAAAACTGGTAAACTGTTTGTTACAACACGAATATTATCGATTGGAAGTTCACGGGCAAAAGATTCCAAGGTTGTCCCTGGGCCGATAAAAATAGTTTCACCTTCGTCAATTAAATGGCCTGCAAAACGGCTAATTTCTTGTTTTTCTGCAATCTGCAAGCTTTGTTTTTCAATATTGGAACGTTCATTGTTTAAAATGGAACCTGTGCGAATTTTTTCAGCTCCTCCATGCACACGAACAAGTAAATCCTTGTCTGCCAACTCTTGCAAGTAGCGTCTAGCAGTCATATCTGACACATCCAAACGAGTCATGATTTCTTTTACAGTAATAGTTCCCTTTGTATTTACCGTTTCTAGAATATTATCTAGTTTTTCCTGCTTTAACATCGTCATCACCTCTATTTCTATTACTATTTTATCATAAAGTATTCAATCAATCAATTTAAAAAACAAAAGAAAACAAAAACAAAAATATCATGGTTGTTTTAAACAAACCATGATGTTTTTTATCACTTATAAAATAGATGACCTCAGTCCAAACCGTAGTTGTAGTCATCGTCTTGCATAGCTTCAACTTCACCAAGGAGGTAACCATTTCCGACTTGAGAGAAGAAGTCGTGGTTGGAAGTTCCTGTTGAAATGCCATTCATAACGATTGGGTTGACATCATCAGCTGAATCTGGGAAGAGTGGATCTTGTCCCAGGTTCATGAGTGCCTTGTTAGCATTGTAGCGAAGGAAGGTTTTGACTTCTTCCGTCCAACCAACACCATCATAGAGGCTTTCTGTGTAGCCTTCTTCATTCTCGTAAAGAGTGTAGAGCAGGTCGTACATCCATTCTTTTAGTTTTTCTTGCTCTTCTTCAGGTAATTCATTGAAACCAAGTTGGAATTTGTAACCAATGTAAGTTCCGTGAACAGACTCATCACGAATGATCAATTTAATGATTTCAGCGACGTTGGCTAGTTTGTTGTTCCCAAGATAGTAGAGGGGAGTGAAGAAACCAGAGTAGAAGAGGAAGGTTTCAAGGAAGACACTGGCAACTTTCTTTTCAAGTGGGCTACCGTTTAGGTAAATTTCGTTGACAATCTCAGCCTTTTTTTGTAGATATGGATTGGTGTTGGTCCATTCGAAAATTTCTTCAATCTCAGCCTTGGTATTTAGGGTAGAGAAGATAGAAGAGTAAGATTTTGCGTGGACAGATTCCATAAATTGGATGTTATTGAAAACAGCTTCCTCATGCGGTGTACGGATGTCTGCGCGAAGGGCTTGAACTCCAGTTTCAGATTGCATAGTGTCTAGAAGGGTTAAACCACCAAAGACTTTTCCAACCAAGTCTTTTTCTACACTTGATAGCTTTCTCCAGTCATCTAAGTCATTTGACAAGGGAATACGTGTATCGAGCCAGAATTGCTCTGTCAACTTTTCCCAAGTTGATTTGTCGATGACATCTTCGATGGCATTCCAGTTAATGGCTTTGTAGTAAGTTTCCATTTGAAATCTCTTTCTGTGTTTAGTATTGCGAACTCACAATTATTCTATTTTATCATAATTCTAGAGGAGTATCGCACAAAAAGTCGGAAGTCCGACTTTTGTGTTTTTCCATAGTATAGATGCTTATTCCAGTTTAGCTTGGTAAATGAATCGATAACCTGAGTAAATGTAGTTTCCTCAAGCAAAGATTAAATCACACAGCTTTCACATTGGTTGGCACCGACTTCTCCACCATCATCAGTAAAGGTACGGACGTAGTAGATAGACTTTATTCCCTTGTTAAAGGCATAGTTACGAAGGATAGACAAGTCACGTGTCGTTTGTTTATTTTCTTTTTTCCATTCGTAAAGTCCTTTTGGAATGTCACTACGCATGAAGAGAGTGAGTGAAAGTCCCTGGTCAACGTGCTCAGTCGCAGCAGCGTAAACATCGATCACCTTACGCATATCCATATCGTAGGCAGAAGTATAGTAAGGAATGGTTTCTGTTGACAAGCCAGCAGCTGGATAGTAGATTTTACCGATTTTCTTCTCTTGGCGTTCTTCGATACGTTGCGTAATCGGGTGGATAGAAGCAGAAACGTCGTTGATGTAGCTGATAGAACCATTTGGCGCTACAGCAAGGCGGTTTTGGTGGTAAAGACCATCTGCTTGAACCTTGTCGCGAAGTTCAGCCCAGTCAGCAACACTTGGGATAAAGACATCTTTGAAGAGTTCTTTAACACGGTCTGATTTTGGAACAAATTCGCCAGTCAAATACTTATTAAAGTAGCTTCCGTTAGCATAGTCTGATTTTTCAAAGTTGTGGAAGGTGATACCACGCTCACGCGCAATATTGTTTGACTCAACCAAGGTCCAGTAGTTCATAAGCATAAAGTAGATGCTTGTAAATTCAACAGACTCAGGCGATCCATACTCAATCAATTGTTGAGCAAGGTAGCTGTGAAGTCCCATGGCCCCAAGACCAAAAGTATGAGCTCGGCTATTTCCATGGTCGATTGTAGGGACAGCTACGATGTGTGAACTATCTGTAACGAAAGTAAGGGCACGAACCATAGCACGGATAGAACGACCAAAGTCAGGTGAAGTCATCATGTTGACCACGTTAGTTGAACCAAGGTTACATGATACGTCTGTTCCCATTTGAAGGAATTCTTGAGCATCGTTGATCAAGCTTGGTTCTTGAACTTGAAGAATCTCAGAACACAAATTACTCATGATAATCTTACCATCAACAGGGTTTGCACGGTTAGCCGTATCAATGTTGACGACATAAGGGTAGCCAGACTCTTGTTGCAATTTAGAGATTTCAGTTTCCAAATCACGCGCCTTGATTTTTGTCTTACGGATATTTGGATTTGCGACCAATTCATCGTATTTTTCAGTGATGTCAATGTAGTTGAATGGCACACCGTATTCAAGCTCTACTGAGTATGGGCTGAAGAGGTACATTTCTTCATTTTTGCGAGCCAATTCGTAGAATTTATCTGGAACCACAACACCAAGTGAAAGGGTCTTTACACGAACTTTTTCATCAGCGTTTTCTTTCTTAGTTGAAAGGAAGGCGATGATATCTGGGTGGAAGACATTGAGGTAGACAACACCAGCACCTTGACGTTGCCCTAATTGGTTTGAGTAAGAGAAGCTGTCTTCGAAAAGCTTCATAACTGGTACGACACCAGAAGCAGCACCCTCATAACCTTTGATAGGTGCACCAGCTTCACGAAGGTTGCTGAGAGAAATCCCCACACCACCACCGATACGTGACAGTTGAAGAGCAGAGTTGATAGAACGTCCGATAGAGTTCATATCATCTGTGACCTGAATCAAGAAGCAGGATACCAACTCCCCACGGCGAGCACGACCAGCATTCAAGAAGGAAGGAGTAGCGGGTTGGTAGCGTTGGTGGATGATTTCATTGGCAATATCAATTGCAATGGCTTCATCACCGTCAGCAAAATATAATGCGTTAAAGAAGACACGGTCTTCCATACTTTCAAGATAGTATTCACCGTCGTTTGTTTTCAAGGCATATTGATTATAAAATTTATAGGCAGCCATGAAAGACTTGAATTGGAAGTTTTGGTCTTTGATAAATTGATGCAACTCTTCCAAAAACTCTGGTCGGTATTTCTTGATAAAGGCTGTTTCGATGTAGTTGTGTTCAATGAGGTAGTTGATTTTATCAGTAATTGAATCAAAAACCATAGTATTTGGAACTACATTTTCTTTAAAGAAGGCATCCAAGGCTTCTTTATCTTTATGAAGCATGATTTGTCCATTAACAGGACGGTTGATTTCGTTGTTGAGACGGAAGTAAGTCACGTCCTCAAGATGTTTTAATCCCATAAAATTTCCCTTATCTAATTACAAAAGAAAGGCTTCTAAGTTAGCCCTAGAAGCAGTCTCTTCTGGATGATGTACTAAGATTATGCTAATTGTTTCAGTTTTCCTGGTTGGAAACCTGAAAAGACTTCAGTTGGTGTTTGGATAACAGGAGCTGCGCTGAAACCGAGCTCTTTAACTTGATCGATGTACTCAGGTTGCTCATCAAGATTGATTTCTTTATATTCAACGTTATTGCTGTCCAAGAAACGTTTGGTCATCTTACATTGGACACAGTTGTTTTTAGAATAAACGGTTACCATTATGTAACTCCTTTTTCAAAATAGATTACTTTCTTAGTATATCAGAAAATAAATTTTTGTCAATGATTTAAAACTAAATATAGTGGTCTGTTTTTGCACACGATACCATAAAACACAATATGTAGTGTTTGTTTTGTGAAATAGTGATAATTGTCCCATAAGTTGATTTTTAAAAACTATATCCTGTGTTTTGTTATCCGATATGGAAGATTTTCAGCAAGTTATCTGAAAGGAAATCGAATAAATCCCATAAAATGCTTGAAAAAAATCCTAGAAGATGGTATAATACCAAATTGTAAGGGTTGTCACATATAACTCAAAAAAGAAAGAACAAAAGGAGAGTCAAACTATGGCTTCTAAAGATTTCCACGTAGTGGCAGAAACAGGTATTCACGCACGTCCAGCAACATTGTTGGTACAAACTGCTAGCAAATTTGCTTCAGATATCACTCTTGAGTACAAAGGTAAATCAGTTAACCTTAAATCAATCATGGGTGTTATGAGCCTTGGTGTTGGCCAAGGTGCTGACGTAACTATCTCAGCTGAAGGTGCAGATGCAGATGACGCTATCGCTGCAATCTCAGAAACAATGGAAAAAGAAGGATTGGCATAAGGGAAATGACAGAAATGCTTAAAGGAATCGCAGCATCTGACGGTGTTGCAGTTGCAAAAGCATATCTACTCGTTCAACCGGATTTGTCATTCGAGACTATTTCAGTCGAAGATACAAACGCAGAAGAGGCTCGTTTGGATGTAGCTCTTGAAGCTTCTCAAAACGAGCTTTCTCTTATCCGTGAGAAAGCTGTAGGTACGCTTGGTGAAGAAGCGGCTCAAGTTTTTGACGCTCATTTGATGGTTCTTTCTGACCCAGAATTGATCGGTCAGATTAAAGAAACAATTCGTGCTAAGAAAGTCAATGCTGAAGCGGGTCTTAAAGAAGTGACTGACATGTTCATCACGATCTTTGAAGGCATGGAAGACAACCCATACATGCAAGAACGTGCAGCGGATATCCGCGACGTAACAAAACGTGTATTGGCAAACCTTCTTGGTAAGAAATTACCAAACCCAGCTTCAATCAATGAAGAAGTAATCGTGATTGCACATGACTTGACACCATCTGATACAGCTCAATTGGACAAAAACTTTGTAAAAGCTTTTGTAACCAACATCGGTGGACGTACAAGCCACTCAGCTATCATGGCACGTACACTTGAAATTGCAGCTGTATTGGGAACAAATAACATCACTGAAGTAGTGAAAGACGGTGATATCCTTGCCGTGAACGGAATTACTGGTGAAGTGATTATCAACCCAACAGATGAACAAGCGGCAGAATTTAAAGCAGCTGGTGAAGCTTATGCTAAACAAAAAGCTGAATGGGCACTTTTGAAAGATGCTCAAACAGTGACTACTGACGGTAAACACTTCGAGTTGGCTGCTAACATCGGTACTCCAAAAGACGTTGAAGGTGTTAACAACAACGGTGCAGAAGCTGTTGGACTTTACCGTACAGAATTCTTGTACATGGATTCTCAAGACTTCCCAACTGAAGATGAGCAGTATGAAGCATACAAGGCTGTTCTTGAGGGAATGAATGGTAAACCAGTGGTTGTTCGTACAATGGATATTGGTGGAGATAAGGAACTTCCTTACTTCGATATGCCACATGAAATGAACCCATTCCTTGGATTCCGTGCCCTTCGTATCTCTATTTCTGAAACTGGAGATGCAATGTTCCGTACACAAATCCGTGCCCTTCTTCGTGCTTCGGTTCATGGTCAATTGCGTATCATGTTCCCAATGGTTGCCCTCTTGAAAGAATTCCGTGCAGCTAAAGCAGTTTATGAAGAAGAAAAAGCAAACCTTCTTGCTGAAGGTGTTGCAGTTGCGGATGATATCCAAGTTGGTATCATGATTGAAATCCCTGCAGCAGCTATGCTTGCAGACCAATTTGCAAAAGAAGTTGACTTCTTCTCAATTGGTACAAACGACTTGATCCAATACTCAATGGCGGCAGACCGTATGAACGAACAAGTTTCATATCTTTACCAGCCTTATAACCCATCAATCCTTCGCTTGATTAACAACGTTATCAAGGCAGCTCACGCTGAAGGTAAATGGGCTGGTATGTGTGGTGAGATGGCTGGTGACCAAAAAGCTGTTCCACTTCTTGTCGGAATGGGCTTGGATGAGTTCTCTATGTCAGCAACATCTGTACTCCGTACACGTAGCTTGATGAAGAAATTGGATACTGCTAAGATGGAAGAGTACGCTAACCGTGCCCTTACAGAGTGTTCAACAATGGAAGAAGTTCTTGAACTTCAAAAAGAATACGTTAACTTTGATTAATGTCATTAACCTTGTAACCTAGTTGCAAGGTTTTTTTGATGTATGTTGAAAAAGTATGGTCTAATAAAGTCCACTTTTCAATGCTCCAGAGGCATGGTATAATAGGGGAAAGTAAATAGAATAAGAGAGAAACCATGTCTAAAGAAATTGATATCGAGTATTATCACCAGCTAGCCTTGCAAAAGCAGAAGGAACATCGTAAAGTTTTAGCCAATCTAAAGAAAAAGCCACCAAAAAATCTAGATAAGATAGCCCAGCAGATTCATCAAGAAGTCTTTGCGGAAATTGATTGTACCGCCTGTGCTAACTGTTGTAAGACTTTGGGCCCTGACTTCAAAGAAGCAGATATTACCCGTATTGCTAAATATTTTAAGATGAAATTACCTGCTTTTGAAGCAGAATTCCTTCAAGTGGATGAAGATGGAGACAAGGTTTTCAAATCCATGCCCTGTCCGTTTTTAGGAGGAGATAATCTCTGTTCTATCTATGACGTTCGTCCAAAAGCCTGCCGTGAATTCCCTCATACTGACCGTAAAAAGATCCATCAAATCAACCATCTGACGATTAAGAATACCTTGACCTGTCCAGCAGCCTATCTCTTTGTTGAGAAATTAAAGGATAAGTTGTAGAGATTTAAAGGATAAAAGATTTCTAATAATAGACTTCCTGCGAAACTAAAATCCTAGTTCACGGTTGATAATTCCAGCAATCAAATTCATTCGTAATCCAAACCGTTTGCGTCGATTTCGATAGGTTGTTGAAAATATTTTAAACGTTTTTACTTTGGCAAAAATATTCTCAACCTTGATTCTCTCTTTAGATAGCACATGGTTATAGGCTTTATCTTCAAGAGTTAGTGGCTTAAGTTTGCTTGATTTCCTCGGAGTTTGCGCTTGTGAATACATCTTCATGATCCCTTGATAACCACTGTCTGCCAAGATTTTACCAGCTTGTCCGATGTTTCTGCGACTCATTTTGAACAATTTCATATCGTGGCAATAGTTCACAGCGATATCCAAAGAAACAATTCTCCCTTGGCTTGTGACAATCGCTTGAGCCTTCATAGCATGATATTTCTTTTTACCAGAATAATTGGCTAGTTGATTTTTTTAGGACGATTGATTTTTACCTCTGTTGCATCCACAATCA